>CAZTZK010000001.1:0-4042 GCA_964618065.1 uncultured Candidatus Saccharibacteria bacterium
TAGATAGATATTTCTAATCATAAAACAAAAAACATAAATTACCCTAGGTAGGACATTTCTACTTTGCTCAGGTAGGACATTATCACTTTGCTTTGACAGATTTAAGCATGGGTATTGACACTATTAAGCGAATGTGCTAAAATTTCCTGTTAATCTAAAATAAAAACTGAAAACCAAAACTCTTTTTAATTTAGTTTTTTTACGTTCCTTTTTTTATTCTGTGGACATAAGGTCCTTTGCTATTAGGTCCAGAGAATTTTCCTAGAAATAAAGGGCATCCTGGTTTCGGCTGGGTTGTTCCTCGGGTTTATTCTTCTACTTGCGATTCGCAACGCAAGAATATGTCTACAGAATAAAGAGAGGAACTTTTTTTATTCTTCTGTTACTCTTTCTACTTCTTCAAGGCTTGTTAATCCTTCTGCTACCATTAACATTCCGTCTTGAGCCATAGTAATCATTCCTTCTTTAGCCGCCTGTTTTGAAATTGTTGAAGTTGTAGAAAATCTAGAGATTAACTCTTCTAATTCTTCACTAACTGTCATAATTTCTGAAACAGGCATTACTCCTGAGTAACCTGTATTTTTACATTTTTCACAACCGCTAGGTTTGAATATTCTATCAATTTTTTGGGGAGGAACAATGCCTGATTTTTTAGGGATAGAATTTAATACTTTCATAATTTTATCTTTCGTTTCTTCTTTAGGTTTAATTGGTTTTTTACAATAGGGGCAAAGTTTTCTTACCAATCTTTGAGCCATAAGGGCATTGATTGCCGAAGCAATATCGGAAGGATCTACATTCATATTAATAAGTCTTTGAATGGAAGCAACCGCATTATTTGTATGAAGAGTTGAGAGTACCAAGTGACCTGTAAGAGCAGCCTGGATAGCAATTTTAGCTGTTTCTTCATCTCTAATTTCGCCTATCATTAAAATATCAGGATTTTGGCGCAAAAGAGCTCTCAAAGCAGTTGAAAAATCATATCCCTCTTCAGTATTTACTTGGGTTTGTAAAATTCCCTCCATCCGATATTCAATTGGATCTTCTACTGTTATTATTTTTACCTGAGGTTTATTCAGTCTATTTAAAAGAGAATAGAGAGTTGTGGTCTTTCCACTACCCGTAGGTCCGGTATTTAAAATTATTCCATTGGGTTTTTTAATTTCGGTTAAGAGATTCTTTACTGTTTGTTCCCTTAATCCTATTTTTTCCATTTCCAGAGAACGGGCGGATTTATGTAAAAGCCTTAAAACTACCGTCTCTCCATAACCTCCTGATATTATTGAAACTCTTACGTCTAATTGATTGTTTTTTATATTTGAAAAACTTTTTTCCAAGTTAATTCCGAAACGACTGTCTCTTACAGCCTTGTGTGAACTAGATTTAAAACCGGATAAATTTTTTATTTGAGATAAAACAGGTAAGTAATCGTTAGCTTGAATCGTTGCTATGTTCTGCAAGATTCCATCAATTCGGTAGCGAACTTTTACTGATTCTTTTTCCGGCTCTAGATGAATATCTCCAGCATCAAAACTTAAACCTCCTCCTACAATATAAGCTAAGACGTTTTTACTGGAAGCCTCACTGATTATTTTTGCAAGGGCTTCTTTTGCATAGCCTATTTTTTGTATTTTTTCAACCTGGTCCTCTTTAATTATTAGCTGGAAAGCCAACAACTGTCTTAAAATTCTTTCGTGAATTTCTTTTAGAAATTCTCCGGTTCCGGTAACTCTTTGAACTTCTTCCATGCTGGTTTCTCCAGAGACAGCTTTTAGTATTCCGTCTTGCAACATAGTAATCATTCCGTTCTCCATAGCGGCGGTGATTATTTCAGATTCCGGTGCTGATTTTTGGATTAAAGATTCTATTTCCCGATCTATTTCAAGAATCTCAAAGATTCCCAATCTTCCCTTATAGCCTAGATTATGACACTTCGGACAACCTTTGGCGCGATAAAGTGTTTTAATGTTTTTAGGTATTTCTATGTTGGCCTTAGGAGAAATTACAGATAGGAATTCGTTAATTGTATCTAAAGTTTCTTGAGCTGGTACATATTCTTCCTTACAATAGGGACAAAGTTTTCTTACTAGACGTTGAGCAATAACTGCATTGACAGAAGGTCCTATTAAAGAAGGCCTTATTCCTAAATCAATTAGACGAGGAATAGCCCCGCTAGCAGAATTAGCGTGGACTGTTGAAAAAACGAGATGCCCCGTTAAAGCGGCATGAGTTGCAATATCGGCTGTTTCTTCGTCTCTAATTTCACCGACTAAAATGATATCCGGATCTTGTCTAACAATTGAACGAAGCCCGCTGGCAAAATCATAACCTCTCTCTTTATGTACTTGAGTTTGAGAAATGCCCGGTAGCTGGTATTCAACAGGATCTTCAATGGTTATTATTTTTGTTTCCGGAGAATTAACTTTATTCAAACAGGAATATAAGGTGGTAGTTTTTCCGCTTCCCGTAGGCCCGGTATTGAGAATCATGCCGTTGGGTTTAGAGATTTGTTTTAAAAGTTGGTCAAAGGCTCTTCCCCTAAGACCCAAACTTTCAATTTTCTGGGATCCCATATCTTGACTGAGAAGTCGCATAACAATATTTTCTCCAAAATTTCCAGGCAGAATGGAAACTCTTACTTCAAGCTCTCTACTGGGATTAGTTAATTTAATTTCAAAACGCCCATCTTGAGACTTATCTTTGATGTTTAATTTTAGAGCACCTAACATTTTTACTCGGGAGAGAACGTAAGGATAAACCTTAAAAGGAATTTGAGTTATATCTTGGAGAACTCCATCTAGGCGGTAACGGAGACGAATTTTTTCTTTTTGAGGCTCAAAGTGAATATCACTGGCTCCTAGTTTTACAGCTCCGGCGATAATGATGTTTAGAATTTCGGTAGTAGGAAGATTTTGAATTTTTTTCTGAAGATCAATTAATTCTTTTACATCCTTTTCAAATTCTTCCAAGTCTTCTCCGGAGAGGCTGATTCTCATCTCCTCTAAACTTTTACCAAGATCAAATAATTTGTATTTTTCAAATGCCCGACTGAGTCCGGTTTTTGAAACTAAAAAAGTTTGACAAACATAGCCTTCTTCTTGAAATTTTTTAATTGCTTTTTGAGTCTCTTCTTTTTCCGGGTTGCTTAAAGCAACTTTTAAATTTTTTCCGGTTCTAGAGATTACAATTAAATTGCTTTCCCTAGCATATTTTTCAGGAATAGTGTGTAAAGTTTCAATATCCAAAGGATAAATATTCAAATCAAGATAAGGCAAGTTCATTTTTTTAGCCAATAAAGAAGCCTGTCCTTCCTCAGAAGCAGTTTTTATTCTAGCGGTTTTATCTTGGAGTTCCTGTTCTTCAAATTGTTTTTGTTTACCGGAAACTTGTTTACTAAGAACCATAATTCTATTAGAAAAAATAAGAATTATTCCTAATCTTTATCTATTCTATTCCAAAAATAATGTTTAAGCAAAATATTTTTTTAAAAAACCGTCAGCGAATTAGTTGACTTCTCCAGGGATGACAGAGAGAGGATGACCAGTCTCTGGCTGGCCCTAGAAAGTGATAGGGAGGATTTCTTTCGTGTCATTCCCGCGAAAGCGGGAATCCCAGTGCGTCTAGATAAAACTTTACAAGTTAGTCCCCTCTATGAATTTATAGAACCAGCCTCTGGCTGGCACGCTGTTCAGGCTCTTCTCCAGTATGGTCTATGTCTTTTTTTCCAGGTGGACAACTTACTGGGATCCCCGCCGGAGTTTACCCTGATGCCTGCCTGACGGTAGGCAGGAATATCGGGGCGGGAATGACAGTGAAAGGACGGGGATAAGTAGCGAAAGGACGGGAATGACAGTAGAAAAAAATGAATGGCAGTAAAAGGACGGGGATAAGAAGTAAAAGGATAGAAGAAAAAACACTCAAAAGAAAACTTTTTTATTTCCCTAACTTCTTGCCAAATTTTAATCTTCAAGTATAATAAATTCAGAATTAATCGTTAGTATATTTTCTCGAGGAAGCTAGCGTAATAGTTTTAATTTTATTG
>CAZTZK010000002.1:0-5239 GCA_964618065.1 uncultured Candidatus Saccharibacteria bacterium
ATAATACTCAAGTAGAAGCAGGGATAGAAGCAGGACAAACATCGGGTGAGAATTGGGCAAAAGATACGCGTAACATGTATGAATCAACAGGTCTCCCTCATGCTTCTGAAGCTGAACCGGGACAAATGACTATAGAAGGAATTACAAAAACATGGCAACCCAAAGATTCAGCAAGCCAACCTGGAGATTCTCAAGATATTTTAATACCCAAAGATTCAGCAAGTCAACCTGGAGGTTCTCAAGATATTTTTCAAAAATATCATGCAGGCGCCAAATATAGACATGGTTTTGATTCTGCCGGAACGAGTGGAAACGGTATGGGAGGTAGCACTGTTCTGCCACACGTACCTGTTGAAACTATTGGCGGGAATGTTCCTAACGGAGATAATCTTAAGATCATTCAATAATTCTTAATTAGCATTCTGTTTAATTTTTAAATACGTTCCTTGATTTTTTAGGGAGCGTATTTATTATTTGTCGTAAAAAACACCTCTGGCAAAATATTTGATTATAGTGCTATAATCAAAGGAGAAAATATAACTAAAAACTAATTTTTTGTTTATGCTTACTGATTTAATTGATGTAGCCTTAGGATTATTAAAAAATACTTGGAACAGTGATTTTAAATTTTTGCTGGTCATAATTTTGGCTCCCTTGCTTCAACTTTTTATTAAATTGATTACTCCTTTTTTAATAAAAATTTTGTTTACCAATTTTGGTTTTAAGAAAAATGATGAAGCGAGCAAAAAAAGAGTTAAAACTTTAGCTGGTGTTATTGAAGCAACTACTTTTGTCTTTATTTTAGTGGGGGTTATTCTTTTTATTTTTTCCGAGTTAGGTTTGGAAGTCGCTCCTCTAATTGCCGGTGCCGGAATTTTGAGCTTAGCTGTTGGATTTGGCGCTCAAAGTTTGGTTAAAGATGTTATCTCAGGAATTTTTATTATTCTGGAAAACCAGTTCAACAAAGGAGATTGGGTTAAAATAGGGAAATATGAAGGCAAGGTTATTAAAATGAATTTGCGCCGGACAGTTCTGCAGACTTTTAAAGGGTCACGACATATTATTCCTAACAGCCAAGTTGCAGTGGTAACTAATAATACTAACCAGTATAGCGCTATTAGTTTGGTTATCCCTCTAAAAGTTGGCAGTGATTTTAAAAAAGCCAACCGTCTAATTGACGAAGCCTGCAAAGAATTGTCTCAAATTCCTGATTTTGAGAAAGCTTTACTAGAAACTCCCCAAGCTGTTGGAGTTGATGAAATAAATGAATTTGCTGCAATGGTTAGAATTTGGGGTAAGGCAAAGCCGGGCAAACATATAAAAATTAGAAGAGAATTGGCTAGCAAAATAGCGGAAAAATTTTCTCAGAATAAAATTAAATTACCCGGTAAAATAATATCTTAGCATGGAATATAAACTAGCTATTATTCATGATTATTTGAATTGTATCGGGGGAGCGGAAATGGTTTTGCGTTCCTTGGGGAAAATTTGGCCGGAAGCTCCTATTTATACTTTGCTCAAAGACGAAAAAGTAATTGATCGTAATTTTTTAAGCAATCCCATTGAAGCATCTTTTTTAAATAAAGCACCTGCTTTTTTAAAAAAAGAAAAGAAAATCATGCTTCCTCTTTTAGCTGTAGCTCCGGAAACTTTTGATTTAAGAGAATTTGATGTGGTTTTATCATCCAGTGGCGCTTTTTCCAAGGGGGTTATTACTAAGCCTAATACAGTAAACATTTCTTACTGCCATAGCCCCATGCGCTTTGTTTGGGATTACACTCACCAGTATCTTCAAGAACTTTCTTCAAGTAAGTCTAAGAAATTTTTGGCGCGGCTTATCTTAAATTATATCCGTTTGTGGGATGCTACTTCTGCTGACCGGGTGGATTATTTTCTTGCCAATTCCAAAGCTACTCAAGCGAAAATAAAAAAATATTACCGGAGAAAATCAACCATTATTTATCCTCCGGTAGAAACTCAACTTTTTAATCAAGAGACAAAAGCTGTTTCGCCTCTCAAGAAAAAGCAGCAGCAAGATTTTTATCTGATTGTTTCTCGTCTTTCTGCTTATAAAAAAATTGATATAGCGGTAGAAGCCTTTAATAAATTAGGTTGGAGGTTGGTTGTTATTGGAGATGGACCAGAATATAAGCACTTAAAAAAGATTGCCAGTCCGACTGTTCAGATTTTAGGATTTCAGAGCCGGCAAGAAACTATAAATTATTTTAAAAAATGTCGTGGTTATATTTTACCGGCGGAAGAAGATTTTGGTATCTCGGCAGTAGAAGCTATGGCTGCCGGTAAGCCGGTTTTGGCGCTTAGAGCCGGAGGAGCCTTGGAGACAGTTTTAGAAGGAAAAACAGGAGAATTTTTTGATTCTTCAATCGTTGAAGTTCTGGCGGAAGGTGTTTATAGACTTGAACAGTCAATCAGGGATTATGATCCTCAAGAAATAATTCAGCAGGCCCAAAAGTTTTCCCAGCAAAATTTTGAAGAAAAAATTAAAAAATTTGTTGAAGAAAAATACTTAAATTTTTCTCAGAAGTTTGGAGAAATAGCAAAATAAATTATTTTTTATGAAAAAGGTAATTGGCAATGAAGATAAAATAAAACTCATTGAAAAATTTGCCGGTTCTGCTAAACCGGATGGATCTTATATTATTTCAGGTCCTGCGGGAACCGCTAAAAAAGAAATTGCCGAATATTTCACCGAATTGTTAGTAGGAGGGGAAAAACTGGTAACGAACGTTTATAAAATTACGCCGGAAATTATAAAAAAGAAAAGTAAAAATAAAGGGGGCAAAGGCAAAAAAATTAAACTTAGAGAAAAAGAAATTACTGTTGGACAAGTTAGAGATGCTATTAATTTTATGAATTTAAAATCTTTTAGTTCAACTTGTATGGTTTGCATTGTTGAAAAAGCTGAAAAAATGACACCGGCCGCTCAAAATGCCCTTTTAAAAAGCTTAGAAGAACCCAAAAGGGGTAATGTTTTCTTGCTTGTTGCTGAATCAGCAGAAAAACTATTGCCCACGATTCAATCTAGAAGCGCTGTAATAAAATTAGGTCTTGCTAATCCTAAAGATATTTTCCAGCAACTTATCAAAGAAGGAAACAAGGAGATGATTGCCAAGGAGGCTACTTATTACGGATGGGGGAAAATAGAGAATTCTCGCAATCTGGCAGAAAGTCCTTGGAAAATTAAATCTTTGCAAGAAGAAGAAAAGTTTTTTTTCAAACTAGTTGAATCATCTTTATTTGAAAAACTGAATTTTTTGGAAGCAAAAGGAAATTCCGGGAAAATTGTTCAAGAAGTTGATTCCTGGATTACCTTTTTAGCAACTGGTTTAGAGAGAAAAATAATTGGAGACCCTTTAGTTAAAAATTTTAGCAAAAACAGAGAATTAAAGATCACTTTTCAGGAAGCAATATCTTTGCTGAATAGCCTGCTCTTTCTGAGAAAAAAAATAAAATATACCAATGTTTCCACTAGATTAGCTTTGGAGGCAGCTTTTTTATAATATTATTTTTTAGCAATAAATAAAATATAATTATGCAGAAACTATTATTTTTCCTCTTCCCCCTTCTTTTTCTTTTAGGTTGTTCTCCTAAAGATATCGGAGATAAAGTAGGTGTAGGCGAAAAAAGTCCGCGAGGAGTTTTCAAGTCAACAGATGGAGGAGAAAATTTTGAAACACGTTCCAAAATAAATGAAGAAACTAGCCTGGCCACAACAGATGTTCTTTGTCTAAAAGTTGATCCTAATAATTCAGAGACAGTGTATTTAGGTTCGGTTGAATCCGGATTATTCCGTACAGAAAATGGGGGAGAGCAGTGGCACAAACTTATAGATTTAGCCAGAATATACGAAATTGCTATTGACCCTCGGGATTCTCAAACAATTTATGTTGCTGGTATTTCTAAGGGGAGAGGTAAAATTCTTAAGTCAATTGATGGAGGGGAAAATTGGATAGATATTTATGCAGAACCGGCAGGTAATCTGTTAATAACCTCTTTGGTAATAGATCATTATAATCCTGATATTTTATACGCCGGCAATTCTAGGGGAGTGCTTTATAAAACTAGCAATAGAGGAGAAGGATGGACGAATATTGCCGAATTAGAGAAACCAATTCTGGGGATTGCTTTGGATGCAGGGGATACTCGTGATATTTATTTATTAGTACACCAAAAAGGTTTATATAAAATTGATCATAGCCAAAACGTTAGAGATAAAGATGGAGAAATTATTGAAAAATCAGAAAACGAATTAGCAGAAGGTGTAAAAATTGTAGAACCCGATTTTGATTTTGGAGATGTTTTTTCTCTGATGAGTGATCCCAACAAGGCAGGTGTTGTTTATGTGGGAAGCAGTGAAGGCCTTTTCAGAAGCGAAGACTTTGGCAATAAATGGCAAGAAATTCCTACTCTTGAAGGCCCAGGGGAAATTCCTATCAGAACTCTTGCGATAGGGAAAAATGACTCCCGAATTATTTATTTTGGTGCCCGGGGAGTTTTCTATCGTAGTTTTAATTATGGAGAAAGTTGGCAAGCTATGGAATTTAGAACAAGTTATTCAATGGAAGATTTAGCATTGGAGCCAAGCAATGACAGGGTAGTTTATTTAGGTCTTAGAAAGATTGAAAACTAGGGAATATGTCATTTCCGCCCCGATATTTATTAGAGTAGACTCCAACGGGAATCTCACCCGGAGGGCGACCAGCCTCTGGCTGGTCTTAGAAAGTAATAGACAAAATTTTCTTGCCTGTCATTCCCGCGAAGGCGGGAATCCCAGAAAGACAAAGACCAAACTGTAAATTATGGATAAGAATTATTACGTTTACATATTAACTAATAAAAAAGACGGAATTCTCTATATAGGTGTTGCTAATAATCTAGAAAGGCGTATTTACGAACATAAACAGGAAATGGTTGAGGGATTTAGTAAAAAGTATAACCTTAAAAAGCTGGTTTACTTTGAAGAAACAGGAGATATAAAGTCAGCTATTGCTAGAGAAAAATGCTTAAAAAGATGGAATAGAAAGTGGAAAACTAAGCTTATTAAAAAGAAGAATCCTGGTTGGGAAGATTTAACAAATAAGTTTCTTCTAGGCGTCCCGGGATCCCCGCCTTCGCGGGGATTGTAGAAGTTAGGTAATTCGTTGACAAAATGATAGATTATTTAATCATCTTAATCAACTAATTAGCTAACAAAATGCGTAGTACAACTAATGACAGA
>CAZTZK010000003.1:0-22653 GCA_964618065.1 uncultured Candidatus Saccharibacteria bacterium
AAAGATGTAAAATCAGCTATTGCTAGAGAAAAATGTTTAAAAAAATGGAACAGGGAGTGGAAGTTAAAACTTATTGAGAAGAAAAATCCTAATTGGAAAGATTTAGCAAGTAAGTTTTTCCTAGATATTTTGGGATCCCCGCCTTCGCGGGGATGACAGTGGGAAAAGCGGGAATGACAGTGAAAGGTAGCCAGCCAGAGGCTGGGCACCCTTCGGGGGAGATACCTGCCTCTTCTGCCTAACGGCAGACAGACGGCAGGCAAGGAGCAACAGCCTTCTAGGTTTTGAAAACCTAAACAAGAACAATTTTGTCCCGATAGCTCAATTGGATAGAGCAACAGCCTTCTAAGCTGTAGGTTGCAGGTTCAATCCCTGCTCGGGACGCATTTTTTTGTAGATATATATTTTTCTTGACAATTTTTTCCTTAATTCTCATAATAGAAGAAAGAAATTGAAACTTTTTCTATAAATAAAAAATAAAAATGAAAATAAAAAAAATAATCTTAGGCAGTTTAAGTTTATTATTTTTACCTTTTTTTGTTTTGGCTGAAGGTCCCGGAGAAAGAGAGCTTCCTCCCGAATCTAGTCCTGTTTGGGATATTTTTGCTGCAATTGATAGGCCAGATGATCCTAATTGTGTTAATTTAGCTAAAGCAGCTGGTGTTGCTGACCAAGATGCTACAGAGTATTGTACTGCTTTTGCTAGCATGCCCCAAGATATGTATGACAATATGAGTGATGACGGAATGTTTGAAGAAGGAATGACATCTACTAATTTTTTGAATGAAACAGACTGGCATAATATTGACGATCTTACTTTTGACAGTCCAATGGGAAAAATATCTTTTGCTGAACAAACAGTGGATTTTTTGAATTACGATTTTATGTTTTTTATGAATCATTTTCCGGAGAGGATTCAAATGAGGAAAAATTATGTTGAGTTTGACGCATCTCTAGTTGATGAATTAAGAGAATTGGGTGCTGTTATTACCATGAAAGACGTCTCTCCTTTTGAAGATCCGATGATTCTTGTTGATCATGAAGTAGACAACGAAAGAGTAATTTCTAATTTAATCTATAATCCAGAAGAAAAATCTATTACTTTTAATGCCGCTCACTTTACCGTTTTTACAGCGGTAGACAGAGACGACCCCACATATCGAGAAGCAAGTGTCCGAAAAGTTAAGGCTCGTCATTTTGTCAGTAAAAATAATAAAGAGAGGGTAAGAGTTGTGGTTTACGGGAAAGGTTTTGATGATGATACGGAATTAAAATTAGGCAGCAAAGAACCTTATAAGATAAGAAAAAGAATTAGAAAAGGAGAAGATAAATTAGAAGCGTTTTTTGATTTCGGGGATTTAGTAAATTTAGGTCATCGGAAATTGACTGCTCATATTATTAATGAGGAAAGTTCTGTTAACCAAATTATTGACTATGAAGATAAAATAGATCTAGAAAACTTAAAAGAATTAAAAACAGAAAAATATCATTATGTTTACCATAAGATAGTTGATTATTTAGAAGCTCTTTCATTTTTAATAAAATAAATGTGTTTTTGTTCTAGGGTCATCTCTTTTATGAGTTAATAGAAATAAGCGTTATTGGTGGTAACGCTGGAATATCTAACATTTTAACAGTTTAATAGGAGGAGGGTAAGATGGTGCCAGTAGAAAACATCAGGATGTTTGTTTTGGATCATAAAGAAGCTCTGGGGATTGAAGGTCGTACTTCTGAAATTATTGAAAAAGCCAGAGGAGAGTCTGACAGAGGTTTAGTCCCTTGGAGTAGGTTTGCTAACCTTTTAGGCAAAGGAGGAAAAGAATTGAGTGCTCTTTTCCTCAAAGAGTGCAACGAACAAAGACACAGGGAAGTAATGCGTGAGGCTTGGAGAAAAAAATGAACCAAGACCAAATGCGAAAAGGGCTTGACTTTTTTTAAAAAAGTTAGCCCTTTTAAATGTTTTTTATTGCTTTATTATAGAAATTATAACAATCTTGAAAAATGGGAGACCGTATTGAAAAAATTAGAATCCAAGACTATTCAGATTCATTTTGGAAGTGGACTATGGCAATCTGGTTTCCTTTTATGATTTTCTATTATCTTTTTAAAAGGAAAGACAGATAATGAAAAAGACAAAACACTTTTTTTATGCTGTTGCTACTCTTATTGGTTATATTATAGGAGCGGGAATTTTTGGATTACCTTTTGTAATGGAAAAAATAGGCTATTTTCCTGCTGTTTTTTTGTTATTTTTTTTAACCGCAATTATTCTGATTAATTGTCTTGCTTTGGCAGAAGTAGTTTTAAGAACCAAAGGTAAACATTATTTTCCGGGACTGGCTGGGATTTATTTAAAAAAGAAAGGAAAAATATTTCAAACTTTTTCAACTTTAATTGGAGGTTACGGAGGTATCTTGGCTTATATTATTTTAGGTAAAATTTTTCTCAGCAGTCTCATAACTCCTTTATTTAATATTGAAGATATTTTCTTCCTGCTCGTTTTTTCCCTTGCTGGAATTTTTTTAATTTGGAAAGGTCACGAAAATTTAGGTAAAGCGGAAATTATTATGTCCATTTTTCTTTTTGGCATTATAATATTAATAAGCTTAGCGAGTTTTGATAAAATAAGCTTTTCTAATTATTCCGGTTTTAATTATAACAAAATTTTACCTGCCTTTGGAGTAATAATTTTTGCATTAAGCGGTGAAGGCGGCATTTTTATAATGAGGCAAATTTTGGAGAGGAAAGAAAAATTTTTAAAAAGTGCTATTTTGACAGCTTACGGAGTAGTTTTTTTGGTATCTTTATTATTTTCGGCTTCAATGGTTGGAGTGTTCGGTAATACAATTGATCCGGCAGCTTTAACCGGTATTGGTAGCGTATTAGGAAAAGCGGTTGAAAAAACGGCTGTTATGTTTGGCTTGTTAGCTGTTTTCTCGTCTTTTTTGGTAGTGGGGTCCAATCTTAAAAATACTTTTCAAATTGATTTTAAACTGCCTCATTTTCTCTCTTGGTTCTTAGTTTGGTCAGTTCCTCTTTTGCTTTATTTTCTAGGTTTTAGCAATTTTATTTCCATAATTGCTCTAGTAGGAGCAGTATTAGGAACTCTGAGCATTGTTATAATCACCTTTATGTTGAGAGAAGCCAGGAAAAAAGGTAAAAGAAAACCGGAATTTAAATTAAAAATTCCTCTCTGGGTTAACTACATAGTCGCTTTATTTTTTATCGGAGGTATGATTTGTGAGATTAGAAGTTTTATTTTATCTTGCTTGTAATTTGCTTGAAGATTAGAGGATAGTTGGTTGCCAATTCGGCTAAAATTTTTCTATCTAGGCCGATTTTATTTTTTCTAAGAAGAAAAATAAAATTTGAATAGCTTAAACCTTCAAGGCGTGAAGCATTGCCTATTTTTATTTGCCAAAGAGCTCTACGAGTTCTTTTTTTAACTTTTCTGTCTCGATAAGCAAATTTCCCAGCGCGAGTGGTTGCTTCCTTAGCTTTCCGATAACAAGACTTCCGACTGCCTAAAAAACCTTTGGCACTTTTTATAATTTTTCTTCTTTTTTTCTTAGCGTTTTTTGATCTTTTAATTCGCATCTAAATAAATTATCGAGTTAAAGAAAAAATCTTTTTTGCCGCTTTTCTATTCAAAAAATTCCAGGGTCTTTTCCCTCTTCTTTTATTTCCGGAATCATTTGCGTTATAATGACTTTGTCCGCTTTTTTTTCTCATTGCCTTTTTAGATTTCGGTTTTATTCTTATTCTTTTAGATATAATTTTTGAAGTTTTTAACATATTTTTTACTTATTTTATACTGGAGCTGTCTTTTTTTATTACAGCATTAAATCCGTAAGGACTTTTTTGGATCTCTTGATCAAATTTTATAGGTGTCTCTAAATTCTTTATAAAATTTTCTAATATCTCTCTAGCTTTTGGAAGAAACATTTTTTCTCTTCCCTTAAGAACGATTTCAATGCAAACTTTATAATTTTTCTTAAGGAATTTTAAAGTTCTTTTCTTTTTAACATCTATATCATGAGTATCAGTTTTTATTCCCAGCCTGACTCCTTTCGCTTCTTTCTTCTTAGATTTTGCTCGACTTTTTCTCTCTTGCTTTTTTTTGTTGTATTGCCTTTTCCCATAATCCATTATTTTGGCTACCGGAGGTTTAGCATGGGGAGCTATTTCTACTAGATCCAATCCCTCTGCTTGAGCAATCTCCAAAGCCTTAAACCTTTTTACTATTCCTATTTGCTCACCGTTATTACCTATTAATCTTAATTCATTGGCTTGAATTTGTTCGTTTATTCTTGTTTGATTGTGGGAAAATCTTTTTTCCAAAACTTTATTTAATTATTATTTATTAAGCTATTAATCTTTGTGAAGTTAAAATTTAGCTGTGATACATACTAGCAAACCTTATCTATAAATCAAGGAAATCTAGAATTAAATATTTATTTAAAAATTATAAACTTAAAATATTATCTTATTTCTCTAATTAAAATTAAATTTAAAACAGTTTATACTGGTGGAAGTGGTCGGAGTTGAACCGACGTCTGACAAAAAAATAACTTATTTTCTACAAGCTTAGTTTGGCTAATTTTAAGAAAAATGTCTGAAAGCCAAACAGAAAAACATTTTTCTTTTGCCTTCCTGCAAACCTCTTTAGACGAAGGCTTTTTCTAAAGTTCGATCCAATGATTGGCACCGGTGTAAAGCTTATTGGATGTCAGCTAAACCGATGGCTATTGCGTATTAGGCAGTAGCAGTTTGAAGGCTCATAGGAGCAAAAGCGTTAGCAAATGCCCTTTTGGCCTTTTTAATTAGATTTGCAACTAATATTTGAGATTTTTACAAGTTCTCTCAAAACTCGGCTTGCAATAAGCGAATTTATTGCCATCGATTCCCTTCACTCCCATTTGGCAAATTTTTTAAAGTTCTCCTATTATTCTGCGGATATATTTTAGAATTTTCTAAAATTCACGCATCCTTTGCTTAAAAGATCTATTAATCTTACGATCTGTTTCTCTCTTAAGAATTTTTTCTCTTTTATCAACCTTACTTTTTCCTTCTACTAATGCAATCGCTACCTTTATTTTGCCTCTTCTAGTATATACTTTGGTAGCAACAAGAGTCAAACCTTTTTGTTGAATTTTCCCTCGTAAATAATTTATTTCTTCTTTCTTCAACAGTAATTTTTTAGGTCGTAAGGGGTCATAATTTTCATCTGGAGCAGAATGTTTGTATAAACTAACACTGGCATTTAGCAAATAAACCTCATTATTTCTAAGGGTGGCATAAGCTGGGGCTATGTTAATTCCTCCGGTTTTTATTGATTTAACCTCTCTTCCTGTCAATATTATCCCACATTCAATTTCTTCTAGAATCTTATAATGAAAATGGGCTTTTTTATTATAAATTGTTTTCATATTTATAACATTATAAGCTTTCTGTTTTTTAGGCAACTTCTTTTTTATTCTTGAAATTTGTGAAATTGAGAATTATAACCAGCCAGAAAATTACCGCTAAGTCGTTTTTCCAAAGGGGAAAATCAACTAAACCGTGGATCAGAAAATAAACCGTTAAAGTTCCGACAATTATGATTAGAGGATCTTTATTTTTAAAAAGAGACTTTTTAAAATTCCAAAAGAGCAAACAAAAGCCGATAAATCCTAAGATGCCAGCTTCCAGTAAAAAGCCAAGTAGTAGATTGTGAGAATGGGGGACTGACCATTGAGGATAGGGGGGAAACCATCGTTGATAATCCAAGTAAATTTCTTGAAAATTTCCCGGTCCTATTCCCCAAATCCATTTATTGGCGGCTATCTTTGTTCCTACCTGATAAATAACCAGGCGGGAATCAAAAGAGGATTGATTACTGAAAGGAGAATAATCAACCTTCTGATTTAATATTTGGGAAAAGGCGATAAAGGTAAAAAATAAAGCAGAGAAAAAAACAATAAGGGGAAAACCTATTTTCCTCCTTGTTATTATTTTTTTTATTGGCCAGAATAAAAAAAATAGAGCAAATCCTAAGCCTATCCAACTTCCTAAAGATTTAGTTAAGAAGATAGCAACAATTTGAACGAATAAAGAGAGGAGTAAAATTAAAGTGGATAATTTAAAAAAATTAATTTTTTTCGTTTTTTTTAAAAACCAAATTCCCATTAATAAGCCAGGTGAAAGAAACATTGCTAGATGATTAGGAGAACTTGAAAAGATAGCTAGCCGATTATCGTAAGTTGTATTGCCCAAAAGGAAATACAAAATTCCTCCTAGTGCTAAAAAAGATGAAGCGAGAAAATAACTGCGACATATTTTTTGGAAAGAGATTTCTCCTTCTTGAATTAAAAATTTTATGGCAATAGCAAATAAGACTGGCAGGATTAAAAAACTTTTTATTATTCCTAATCCATCTTCCCAGTGGCTTTCTCTAAAATTGATTAAATAAGATAAAGAAAAGCCCACTGTTATAATAGCCAGAGGAATTAAAAGGCGTTTATCTCTTCTAAGAAATTTTTTAAAATATTTCTCCCTCTTTTCCTTCAAAAGGAAATAAAAGAAAAAAAATAAAAAGAAAATCAAAATAATATCCAGAAAATTCAAGGTTCCTTTTTCCAAGAAGCTTATTTGGATAAAACAAAGAGGCAAAAAAAATACTATCCAATAGGTTAAATGAGCGAGATTAAACATTTTTTTTAATTACCTGCCGACAAATTTTAATTGACAAAAATAATAAAATATGCTAGAATTCTCAATTAAATTGTTATTGTGGTTAAAAAATAAATCTAGTTTTTCTTAATCCATCTACGAGTTTTTGTTACTAGCGATTCCTCCTTATTGCTAGTTTATGGACTAAGTATAGATTATTCTATGGCTCGTAGGTGGTTTTAGAAACACTAGGTTTAGAATTATAAAGGGATTGGCAGGGGCCAATTCCTTTTTTAATTAGACATTCTATAATTTCCGGCGTTTTTTGGATTGCTTTACCAATAGCCCCATTTTTTTTAAAAGTAGATAGGACAAAAGATTCAGAAGGAGATTCATTGTGGGGAGGTCTAATTCCTATTTTTATTCTTATAAAATCGGTAGAGTGAAAATTATTAAAAATATTTTCAATACCTTTATGCCCTCCTGCTCCTCTATCTTTAATTATTTTTATTTGACCCTCTTTAAGATCCGAATCATCACAAATTAAGATTGCTTTCTTTATAAATTCTTCTTGAGAGATATTTTTATAGCTTAAAAATTTTTTTAGAGCCTCTCCGCTTTTATTCATTCTGTTCAAAGGTTTTAAAGCAAGAGTGTTTGATTTTCCAATTTCGAAAAGAAAATAAGCAACTCCTTTCTCTTTTTTTTCGGTAATTATTTTCTGGAAAGTTTGTGAAATTTTTTCAAGAGCGAGGAATCCTACATTATGCCTTGTTCCGGCATATTTATCGCCGGGGTTTCCTAAACCGACAATAATTAAATCTTGGCTGTCCATAATTTTAGCTAATTTAATAATTTAATATTCTTCTTGTTCAAAAGCTTCTTTAGGCAGAACAACATCTTCTTTCTCAAAAATTTCGCGAGCCTCATCTCCTAAAATTATTACTAAATCAAAATTTTCAGCTTCTGGGTATTTTTCTAATTTTACTTGAGCATCTAGAATTTTTGAGAGAGCATTCAAGGAATAAGGTTTCAACCCCTCACTGTTATCATAGATTAAAGTTTCTGGTAGTGTTTCGCTAATTTGTTCTCCGGCGGTTATTTTTTTGTACCCTGCTTCTGTAAGTGTTTTTCTTACTGAAAAGAGTAAAGAATAATTTCCAGAACCATTATTGATTAGAATACTGGGTTTCTCTGCTTGTTGTTCCTCCCAGCTTTTCCTTAGCTTATCTAAGCTAAAAATATTTTCTGCTATTTCCTTAATTTGAGAATAATCACCGGCTGTTGGTTTCAGAAAATAAGCTCTGCTTCTCCCAATCCAGGAAGAGGAACTTACCAAAATGGGATTTTCTCCCCGATTATCTAAAACTTTATTAATTATATTATGGACATTTATATTTTTAGCTAAAGCTAAAAAAGATCCGTATTCCGAAAATTTTATATCGGTTTTTACATTTTCGGAAATAATGTTCAAAATAGCATTTAATTTAGATAATAAAGAAATATTGTTCAAGGAGAAAAATTTTTCTTTTATTGCCCCTAAAACTTGTTGTTGTCTAAAAGCTCTTCCAAAATCTCCTCCGGGATTATGACGAGTCCTTACATACTTTAAAGCGGTTTCCCCATTTAAGCTTTGCCAGCCTTCATCAATATGAAATAGTTGGTAGCTATAATTAGGACCCGGATAACGATGATCTGTTAACTCTTTAGTAACATTTATTCTTATTCCTCCTATTTCATTTACAAGTTCTGTGAAGCCTTTGAAATCAAGCATAATAAAGTAATCAACTGATTGTCCGGTTATTTCTTTCACTGCTTCTTTAATAAATTGAATTCCTTTTTCTTCTCCACCCTTTTTTAAGCCATAATGATAAATGGCGTTAAGTTTGGTAAATTGTTTTGATTCCGGAATTGGCGCATAAAGATCACGAGGTAAAGAAAGCATTGCTGCTTTATTAGTTTGGGGATCAAAACTTGTTAAAATTATTGTATCAGTGAGAGCTGAACCGGGATAATCTTCGCTGGCCTTTCCTAAAAGCAGAATGTTGACTCTGCCTTCCTCCCCCTTATCTAAATGAAGCTTTTCCCAACCCGCAAGTTGTTTAGCCTGGGAAACAATCTCTTGAGCTTTAGATTTTGCATCAAAAGAATCCTGTTTTTTTTCTTCAAAATTTTGTTCTTCAGTACTTTTTTCTGTTTGATTGCTTGATATTGCTCTGGAGACATTATAAGTTTTAACAACTAAAAAACTGGCAAATCCTAAAGCAAATAAAGGAAAAGCAACAATTAAAATTATCAGCACCATCCTTATCGTAAAAATGGCAAGTTTCCTTTTTAGTGACATTTATTAAAACTCTATTTGATATTTAACACTAATTTGATTATAATACAAAAGTGAAAGAGAAACCAAATTATTATTCGCAACTCGAAACTAATTATCAATATTAATTAGGAATTTGTTTTTTTTATTTAAAACTTCTAACCAAAATTTTTTTAAATTTTCCCAATTTTTATTTTTTATTCCTTATAGATGGAGCAAAATTTAGGAGAGGGCCCTTATTTCAAAAATTCAAAACCTCAAAAATCCTCTAATTTTTTAAGTTTTATTAGGGAATTTTTTGGTATTATCCTAATGAGCCTAGTCATTGTAATCCCGATAAGATATTATCTTGTTCAACCTTTTGTAGTAAAAGGATCCAGTATGGAACCAAATTTTTCCAGCGGAGAATATTTAATTGTAAGTGAAATTGAATATCGGCTTGGAGATCCAGAGAGAGGAGACGTGATTATTTTTAAATACCCTAAAGATCCTAGCGAATATTATATAAAAAGAATTGTTGGCTTACCGGGGGAAAAAGTAAAAATTCAGGGGGGAAAAATTACTATATTTAATGCCCAGCATCCAAATGGAATGATTTTAGAAGAAGAAGAATATTTGCCCGGTGGTAGAATTACCAGGGGAAATACTGAAGAAAACCTTAAGGAAGACGAGTATTTCGTTCTCGGAGATAATAGAGGAGCAAGTTCTGATTCAAGAAACTGGGGGACATTATCAGAAAAATTAATTATAGGGAGAGCTTGGATAAGAGTCTATCCTTTTAACGAATTTACTGTTTTTAGCGATTAAGGATTAAAACGTTTAAAAAATAATTGGTAAATTTTAAATTATGACAAGAAGAAAAAAAGGAGTTAAGGAGAAAATAGCTTCTTTGAAAGGAATGCATGATATTTTGCCTCAGGAACAGGTTTATTGGGAAAAAATTAGAGAAAGTATCAGTAAAATGGCTGATAATTTTGGTTATCAGAGGATAGATACTCCGATATTGGAAAAGGCTAATCTTTTTGAACGTTCTATTGGTGAAAGTACGGATATTATAGAAAAAGAAATGTATGTTTTTTACACTAAAGGGAAAGACCGAGTAGTTCTTCGCCCCGAATTTACTGCTTCTATCGCCAGAGCTTATATGGAAAAAGGTTTCTCTCGCCAACCTAAGCCGGTTAAACTTTATTCAATAGGTCCTGTCTTTCGTTATGATAATCCGCAAGCAGGTCGTTATAGAGAACACCATCAAATTGATTTTGAAGTTTTTGGGAGAAAGGATCCACTCTTAGATGCTCAAATGATTTTATTGGCTGACACTATTCTAAAAAGACTGGGAGTCAAAAATTATCATTTAGCAGTTAATAGCATTGGTTGCCCTA
The DNA here is from genome assembly GCA_964618065.1 of uncultured Candidatus Saccharibacteria bacterium. Classification (GTDB taxonomy): domain Bacteria; phylum Patescibacteriota; class Minisyncoccia; order CAIUEV01; family JAHKAQ01; genus M55B174. Next base: position 10,354 of record CAZTZK010000003.1, read on the forward strand.
ATTGCAGAAAAGCTTACTTAAAAGTTTTATCTAGCTATCTTAAACAATACCGAACAAAGCTCTGTTCCGATTGCAAAAGAAGATTGGCTAAAAATCCTTTAAGAGTTTTAGACTGCAAGCAAGAAAAATGCCAGCCCTATATTGAAGGAGCCCCCCAGATCATTAATTTTCTTTGTGAAAAATGTCATGATCATTTTAAAGCAATGTTGGAATATTTAGACGAGTTAGAACTTCAATATGTCATAGATCCTTCCTTGGTTAGGGGCCTTGATTATTATAACCGAACTGTTTTTGAATTTGTTTCCGATTCAGATACGGATGATGAAAAAATAGGTTTTAGTTTAGCCGGAGGTGGACGCTATGATGGCTTGATAAAACAACTTGGAGGAGAGAGAACTCCTGCCGTAGGTTTTGGAATTGGGATTGAAAGGCTGATAATAGAATTAAAAAAGAATCACCCCCTTGAGAAAAAGGTAAATAAAAATCTTGTTTTTTTAATTCAGCTTGGAGAAATGGGTAAAAAGAAAAGTTTAAGAATCTTAAAAGAATTTCAAAGACTGGGAATGCCAGTAGCTGAATCTTTTGGAAAAGGGAGTATTAAATCCCAACTTAAAATTGCTAACAAGATAGGAGCAAAACTGGCGTTAATTATTGGTCAAAAAGAAGCGCTAGATAATACAGTGATCGTTCGTAATATGGAAGTAGGCTCCCAGAAGATAATTTCCGGAGATAAAATTATAGAAAAATTGAAAAAAATGCTAAAGAAAAAATAACCCTGTTCTTCTTGTTCTATTTTTAAGTTTGTGTTATTAATTAATTGTTATAGTGTGTTTTAATTCAAATATTTTTTAGAAAGAAAGAATGTTTTTTCCTTTTTTATCACGAAAAGAGAGGAGGGTTTTTTATGGTTGAAGTTAGAAATAAAGGCAATGAACCACTAGAAGGCATGCTAAGACGTTTTAGCAAGCGTTGGCAACAAAGTGGTATTGGTCGTAGAGAGAGAAAAAAAAGATATTATCAGAAAGTTGAGACAAAGAGAGAGAGGAGATTAAGAGCAATTTATCGTTTGGAAGTTCAGAAGGAGAAAGAGAAGCTTAGAAAGCTTGGGAAATTAGAAGAAGAGCGCAATAGATTCATGACCGGAAAGATAGGCAAACCTAAATAAGGAGGTTGATTAGTTATATTTTTTATTTTGCATGAAAAATTTATTTGATGAAATAAATCAAAATTTTTTAAAAAAGTTTAAAGAAAAAGATCAAATAGCGATTGATACTTTAAGAATGATTAAGTCTTCTATTAAGAATAAAGAAATAGAATCAGGTAAGAGTTTGAAAAACGAAGATATTATAAAAATACTAAGAAGTGAAATAAAATCCAGGAATGAATCCGTTAGTAAATTTAAACAGGCTGGCAGAGATGATCTTTCTCAAAGGGAAGAAAAGGAGATAGAATTAATAAAAAGTTTTTTACCAAAAGGCCTAGAGCCAGGAGAACTTAAAAAAAATGTGGAAGAAGCTATAAAGGAAAGTAAGGCTGAGTCAAAAGCTGACTTGGGGAAAGTGATGCCCTTAGCTATTAAAAATGTTGGGGGAAAAGCTTCCGGGGAAGAAATAAAAGATTTAGTTCTAAAATTGCTTAAATGATAATTCCGAAAATTCAGGTCTTTTTTGATAATAAGGAAATAGAGGCAATATGCCCTTTAATAAAAATAGGAGAAATAGAAAAAGCTTTAATCCCTTTTATTGAAAGAAAAGAAGGACCTGATAAAATTAATCTTGTGCTTGTGAATAACGATTTTATTCAAAAGCTAAATTCTAAATTTAGAAATATCAATCAAGCAACAGATGTATTATCTTTTAATTATGGTAAGAATGAAAATCAAGGAGAAGTCTATGTGAGTGCACAGTATTTAAAAAATAATGTAAGTAAATTAAAAACCCCGTTATCTTTTTTAGTAAATCAAGCTATTGTTCATGGGATGCTCCATCTGTTTGGCTATGATCATCAGAATGAAAAGGAAGAAAAAATTATGAAGGTGGCAGAAAGAAAAATTCTGGAAAGATTGGGCGACTAGCTCAGTTGGTTAGAGCGCGTCACTGATAATGACGAGGTCTTAGGTTCAATTCCTAAGTCGCCCACTTTTAAGTTTCTAAAGCAATAAAAAATAAAAATGCCCAAATTAAACAATGTTGCCGGAATTGACATAGGTACTTCTAAAATTAGAACGGTTATTGCCCAAAGGTTAGATGATAAAGAAGAAGATATCCAGATTATAGGAGTGGGAGAGGCTAACTCAACAGGTTTGAGAAAAGGAATGGTGGTTGACATTGAGGAAACAGTTAGCTCAATCAATGAATCTGTGGAACAGGCGGAAAGAATGGCGGGAGTTCCGATTGAGAAAGCTTTTGTCAGTATCGGCAATGGAGATATTACTTGTCAGTCAAGCAATGGGGCTATTGCTACCGGTAAGCCGGATGGAGAAGTTACGGAAGGAGATATCGCCAGAGCAGTTAATGCCGCTCAGACTATTTCAATTCCTAACAATAAAGAGATTGTTCATGTAATTCCTCAAAATTTTTCTCTTGATAACCAAGATGAAATAAAAGATCCGGCCGGAATGAGCGGGACCAAATTAGAAGCTAATTGTTTAATCATTGAAAGTTCTTCTTCTTCTTTAAAAAATATTGAAAAATGTTTGTACCAAGCGGGGATTAATTTAGAAGAAATTGTATTTTCTCCTTTAGCTGCTCAATTAGCAACCTTGACTAAGAGACAGAAGGAATTAGGAGTGGTCTTAATAAATATAGGAGGAGGGACTACCAGTTTAGCGGTTTATGAAGAGAGAGAGCTTCTCCATGTAGGTGTAATTCCTATGGGAGGCAGTAATATTACTAATGACATTGCTATTGGCTTAAGAACTTCTATTGAAGTAGCAGAAGCGGTAAAATTAAAATATGGTTCTTGTTTGCCTTCGGAAATAGGGAAGAAAGATCAAATTGATTTAAGTAAATTTGATAAAAATGAAGAAGGAGTCGTCTCTAGAAGACATATAGCTGAAATTATTGAAGCTCGGACGGAAGAAATTTTTGAATTAGTAAACAAAGAATTAAAATCAATAGATAGAGACGGAATGTTACCGGCGGGAGCTGTTATAGTTGGAGGATCTTCTAAAATTGTAGGTTGTGTTGATTTAGGAAAAGAAATTTTAAAACTTCCTACTCAAAATGGATTTCCTAATAAAGAGCTGGGAGGTATTGCCAATAAAGTTGATGAACCTGGATTTACTACTGCCCTGGGTCTTGTTTATTGGGGATTAGAGCATAAAGCCGAAGGAGGTTCTATTGGAGGGATAAAAGACACCTTATCAATCTTAACCTCTTCTTTTTCTAAGATTAAAAATTGGCTTAAGGAGTTTCTTACTTGATAATATATTCAGCTGGACTTAGAAAATTAATAATAGTATTATTTTTTATTGACAGGGTTAAATTACTTTGTTAATCTTCTAGGTTAATAAATTAATAAATAATTTTTAACTTTCAATTATAATGTCTTCAGAAGTAAAGTTAGACATAGAAACAGCGGCTAGAATTTTAGTTGTAGGGGTAGGTGGGGCTGGAGGTAATGCCATTGACCGAATGATAGAAACCAAATTGAAAGGCGTTGAATTCATTGCTGTTAATACTGATGTCCAAGATCTCCATCAAAACAAAGCTTCAGAAAAAATCCACATCGGAAAAAATTTAACTAAGGGATTAGGCGCTGGAATGAATCCCGAAATTGGCCGACAAGCTGCGGAAGAAAATAGAGACGAAATCCAGGAAACCTTAAAAGATACGGATATGATTTTTGTTACTTGTGGAATGGGAGGAGGAACAGGAACAGGAGCTTCTCCAATTGTTGCTGAAGTAGCTAAAGAATCAGGAGCCCTAACAGTAGGAATAGTTACAAAACCTTTTACTTTTGAAGGTTCCCAAAGAGCAGCTCTTGCAGAAGAAGGGATAGAAAATCTAAAAGATAGGGTAGATGCTTTAGTAACAATACCTAATGATAGATTGCTTCAAATTATTGATAAGAAGACATCTCTTTTAAGCGCTTTTAAAGTAGTAGATGATATTCTAAAACAAGGTGTCCAAGGAATTTCTGATATTATTACTATTCCTGGAGTTGTCGCTGTTGATTTTGCTGATGTAAAAGCAATTATGCAAGATGCCGGTTCTGCTTTAATGGGGATTGGTAAGGCTTCGGGAGAGAATAGAGCAGTTGAAGCTGCCAAACAAGCTATTAATTCACCTTTATTAGAAATGTCTATTGATGGGGCAAGAGGAGTTCTGTTTAATATAAGTGGCGGTTCAGATATAGGAATGCTTGAGATAAATGAAGCGGCCAATGTTATTACTGAAAATATTGATCCCAATGCCAAAGTTATTTTTGGTGCAGTGTCTAAAAAAGAAGATGTTGGTAAGAAGAAGGGAGAAATAAAAGTAACTGTGATAGCTACCGGTTTTGAAGAAGAAGGGGGACTGGGGAACAATACTGCGATTAATACCCAAGAAGAAACTCCGGTTAATTTACAGCAACAAGGCTCAATGACAATTTCTGGATCCGAGGAAGATGTTAAAAAAGAACCGGAGGCTAAACAAGAGAAAAAGGACGAAATTAGACGGAAGAATAAAGTAAGACATATTTCTGGTGAGGAAAAAGATGCCAATCAAGAAGAAGATGAATGGGAAATTCCAACTTTTATAAGAAAAAAAATGCACTAAAGTTTTAATTTAGTTTTATCCGAAGTATTTTTTGAAAATATAAATATCTCAAGCGCCCGGCTAATGCCGGGCGCTTTTAATTTCCAAAGTTTATTGAAGTCTGGAAATTAAATTAATGTTGACTTATTTTTGAGTTGTGTTATATATATTTTATAAACTACAATATGTTGTATAAAAGTTAGTTTTATAGCATTCTTAATTTTATTTTGTTGTTATTTCTAAAATTATGAAATGTCCTTTTTGTGAAAGCCCCGACACTAGTGTTATAGATTCCAGGGAAGCCGAAGATGGAAAAATTGTTAGACGCCGTCGGGAATGCGCTAGCTGTAAAGCACGTTTTACTACTTATGAAAGGCCGGAGCTTACAGATATTGTGGTCTTGAAAAGAAAAGGGGAAAAAGAAAATTATCAAAGAGAGAAAATAGAATCAGGTGTAAAAAAAGCTCTTGAAAAAAGACCAGTTACTGACCAGAAGATAGAAGAAATGGTTGATACCATAGAAAGTGAAATTTTTGCTAAAAATAAAAATATAATTTCCAGTAGAGAAATTGGCTGTCTGGTTATTGAAGAATTAGAAATGGTTGATAAAGTTGCTTGTTTGCGTTTTCTTTCCGTATACCGCTCTTTTGGATCATTAGAAAGTTTTAATAAGGAAATAAAAAAATTAAAAAGAAAAAAAGATGGCAGAAAAAGTAAAAATAAAAAAAGATAAAGCAAATTTTCTCCCGGGGTTATCTCCTTATGCTGGAAATAGGTTATTAGAAGAAAAGAAGAAAGTAAAAAAGAAACGGAATCTTAATTTTAAACAGAAAGGTAAAAGAAAAACAATTCTTAAATTAACTCCAGCCGAAAGGACAAAAAACAAAAAACAGCTAGATCTTTCTCAGAACTTTATTAAAGATGTTACCGATACAGCTCTTTTTATAAAAACTAGTAGTGATGATGTTAGTAGCTGGGACATGGAAGCTATTACTAAAAGTTTGGTAAAAGAGACCGGACTTTCTTTTAAAAAAGCTAAAAAAATAGCTTCTAAGGTTGAAGAGAAAATTCTAAAAGCTAATTTAAAAAATATTACCTCTAAGCTTGTTAGAGAATTAGTCAATGCCGAATTGGTTGAAAGAGGAATGGAAGAAACTAGAAAAAAATATCTTCGTTTAGGGTTCCCAGTTTACGATGTTAAACAAATTGTTGAAAACGAGAGCAATAAAGACAATGCTAATGTTCCTCATGGTCCAGAAGCTACCAATTTAACTTTGGCAGAAGGTATTAAAAAGGAATTTGCCTTGCTTAGAGTTTTTTCTCAAGAAATTGGCGATGCCCATCTTAACGGTGATATTCATTTGCATGATTTAGGTATGATAGACAGGCCTTACTGCAGTGGCCAATCATTAGAATATGTTAAAAAATACGGGCTTGATTTAGCCACCTCTTTGGCGCAGGCTAGCCCTGCCAAACACCCTGAAGTTTTAATTGGACATTTAGTAAAATTTTCAGCAGCTCTTCAATGCCACTTCTCGGGAGCTATCGGTTGGGATGCCGTTAATTTATTCTTAGCTCCTTATTTAGTTGGCAAGAGCAAAAAAGAATTAAAACAGCTAGCCCAAGTATTAATCTATGAATTTTCCCAGCAATCTGTAGCTCGTGGAGGACAAGCTATTTTTTCTGATCTTAATATCTATTGGGAAGTGCCTGATCATTTTAGAGATGTTAAAGCTATTGGTCCAGAAGGCAAATATACCGGTAAAAAATATAAAGATTATGAAAAAGAATCTCAAAATTTTGCCAACGCTTTATTTGAGGTTTTTAAAGAAGGCGATGCTTCCGGTCGCCCCTTTTTCTTCCCTAAACCTTTAGTCCATATTACGGAAAGATTTTTCAAGACAAAGGGTCATCAAAAATTTCTTAATTTTATTTCCGACGTAGCCGCAGATAAAGGTTCTACTTACTTTGTTTTTGACAGAAGGAATGAAGCAAAAATTTCTGAGTGTTGCCGTCTTTCTTTTAAATTAAAGAAAACTGATATTGATGATGCTAAAACTCCCTGGAAAATGAGATACTCAGCACTTCAAAATATTTCCATTAATCTTCCGAAAATTGCTTACCAGGCGAAAAGAGAAGATAAAAAACTTTTTTCTATTTTAGCCAATAAACTGGAATTAATAGCTAAAGCTCATCGGGAAAAAAGGATTTTTTTAGAAAATCTTTTGGAGAAAAAAAGTAATGGTCCTCTAGGATTATTAACGATTCAAAAAAAGAATGATAAACATCCCTATTTAAGACTTTTCCGTTCAACTCATTTAGTAGGAATTGTTGGATTAAATGAAATGATTCAGGCTCATACTGGAGAACAACTTCATGAGTCAAAAGAGGCTTTAAGATTAGGGCTCAAAGTTGTTGCCAGCATGAAACTTAAATGTGACGAAATGTCCAAAAGATACGGTTTAAATTTTGTTTTAGAACAAACGCCGGCTGAAACAACAGCCTATCGTTTCGCTAAACTGGATTTAAAATGGCATTCCAAGGAAGCAAAAAAAGTAGTCAAGGGAATAATAGAGAACGATGAAGTTTATTATACCAATTCTACTCAATTGAATCTTTCTGCTCCCATGGATCCTACTGATAGGATAAGGATAGAAGGGATGTTTCATCCTCTAATTGATGCTGGAGCCATTTCTCATATTTGGCTAGGGGAATCCCAGCCACCGGCAGAAAGTCTCGCTAATTTTGTTACTAAAATTTTTCATTTAACGGAAGCTGCTCAAGTTGCTTTTTCACCGGAATTTACTTATTGCAACGACTGCGGGAAAACCGTCCGAGGTATATTTACCTAAAATCTAAACTTTTTCTATAATTTAAAAATTTAAACAAAAAAAATGAAAAGCGAAGATAGCAGTCAATTAATTACAACGTGTCCCCATTGTGGTTCAAAAAATGTAGATCAGATTACTAGAGTAACCGGATTTTTTTCCAAAGTCAGTATGTGGAATAAAGGCAAAATAGCAGAATTGCGAGATAGAGAAAAAAATGCAAATAAAAGATATTTAGGATAAATGCTTAAATTTAAAAATATAAAAGTTGGGGGGATAGAGCCAGTCTCAATGCTAGAAAGACCCGGTTTTATTTCTTCAATCATCTTTTTGGCAGGCTGTAATTTCCGTTGTCCTTTTTGTCATAATCCGGAGTTGGTTACTAAAGTTGACGAGATTACTCTTTATCCTATTGAAGAAATTTTTAAGATACTAAAAGCCAAACAAGGTTGGGTTGATTCTGTTATTTTTACTGGAGGAGAACCAACACTCCACTCCGAATTGCCTTTATTTATAGAAGAAGTACGTAAAATGGGTTTCCAAACGGGGTTGCACACAAATGGGACTAATCCTGCCATGTTGCGAGAACTTTTAACCAATGATTTATTGGATTATGTAGCTATGGATGTTAAGAATAGTTTAACTAAATATGGAGAAACAGTTGGAATGAAAAACTTTAATGTTGGACCCATTAAAGAAAATATTAAATTGATGTTAGCCGCTAAACCAGCAGTGGATACTATTTTTAGAACTACCGTTGTTCCTGATTTAGTAACATTAGATGATATAAAAGAAATAGGAAAATTGATAAAAGGTGGTAAAAGAGCTGCCTTGCAACAATTTCGCCCACTAAAATGTGTAGATGAAGATTATGAGAAAAAGATTCCTTACAGTAAAGCGGTCCTTGGTAAAATGGCAGATGTTTTAGAAAAGTATGTTACTAAAGTGGAAAGAGAATTTATCTAATAATTATTTTTTATTTTAACAAGATGAAACTTAAAGTTTTTACTAAAAGCAATTGTCCTAATTGTCCTCCGGCCAAGGAATTAGCAAAAGAACTAAAACGGGAAAACAAATTAGAGGTTAACAATTATAATGTTGATGAGGCAGAAGGCTTAGCGGAGGCTCAATTTTATACTGTTTTAGCGACTCCCAGTCTTATTCTTTGCGACGAGAACGATGAAGAAATAACCTCTTGGAGAGGCCTAGCTCCTTCTAAAGAGGAAGTTTATCAAAAAATTACTTAGGCCTTATTTTTCTTTCTGATAATCTTTATTCTAATAAAAATTCGGATCTTTAAAAATCCTATTTTTTAAAATTATTAAAAAATAGTATAATTAATTTATGATTATAGAAGTAAAAGTTATTCCCGGCTCAAGTAAGGTTTTTTTGAGTAAACTGGATAGAGAAAAATATAAAGTTAAGCTAACCGCTTCTCCTCAAAAAGGAAAAGCTAATGTTCAATTATTAAAAGTTTTAGCTGAATATTTCCAAGTTTCTTCCAATCAAGTAAAAATTCTGCGAGGATTTAACAAGCCTAATAAAATAATTAAGATATTAGGAATAAAATGAGAATAGAGAAAAAAAATTTATCCAAATTTATAGGGGGTTTTTTATTAGTAGTAGCTATAATTTTTTTGAATAGCAGAGGTTTTTTAGATCCACTAAAATATTTTATGGCAAACACTGCTACTTTAGGATCGGGAAGTGTTAGAAGTAAAACAAATGATTTAGGAAGTTTTCTAAAAACATTTTTTTCTTTAGGTAAAATTAAAAAAGAAAATGAGAAATTGGGAGAATTGGAATTGAAATTATTAGTTAGTGAACAAGAGAAAAAACAGTTTGAAGCTGAGAATGTTGAATTAAGAAAACAATTTGAGCTTCTTCCTAAAAGCAATTTTAAATTAATAGCAGCGGAAGTTGTTGCTCAGGGAGCAAATTCTTCCCAAGAATTCGTCTTAATAAATAAAGGAGAAAAAGATGGAGTAGAAAAGGGAATGCCGGTTATCATTTATGATAAAGTTTTAGTGGGAGAAGTTTATGAAGTCCAATCTAAAAAATCTAAAATTTTGCTTTCAGTAAGTCCTTTAAGTACTCTCGGAGCTTCTCCGGCAAAAGATAAAGTGGTAGGCGTAGCCAAGGGAAAGTATAATTTGGAAATAATGTTAGATTTAATTCCCAATCAGACAGAACTTAATCCGGAAGAGGTTATTATAACTTCCGGTAAAAATCAAAAATATCCGGAAGGTCTTTTAGTCGGTAAAATAATTAAGGTAGGATATTCAGCTGATGGACTTTTTAAGCAAGCCGTGGTAAAACCTTTTTATTCGGCGAATGATTTGGAATTTGTTTTTTTGATAGCCAAATAGTTAATTTATAGAATAAAATTTTTGAAGTGATAGTTTTTTAGAAATAGTATTTTTAGGTTAAGGGCTCTTAGCTCAGTTGGTAGAGCGCCTCGTTTGCATCGAGGAGGTCGGGGGTCCAAATCCCCCAGAGTCCACTACTTTACAAACTTCGTTTTGCTCTGTAACTAACAAACAACAACAGAACTTCGTAATTTTACAAACGGATGTTCTCTCGCTGTTATTTTTGATTAGTTTTTACCTTTTAACAATTATTTTAATATGCTAAGCTAGTTTTAAATAAAAGGAGGACTTTTAACAGACATCTTGTTTATATTGAAACTGAATATTTTATTGGTATGGAATATTACTTATTAACTTGTCTTTTTTTAAGGTTAAAGTTATAATAATAAAAAGAAGAAGCAATTGAAAAACAAAAAATATTAATCTTTCTAACGACTAATAAATCGTCATATTTTTATTAGTCAGTAATTAAATAAAAAATTAAAAATAAAAAATGAAAAGAGAACAAATTATTTCTTCAGCTACCAAAGAATTGGATAGAGCCAGAACAAAATATATTGAAGCCCAGATCAGAGCGGAATCAGGCTGGAAGGGAGTTTTGCTTAAAACCGGTTTTAAATCTCTTGAAAAAAATAAAGATCTAAACTATTTGCTAGAAGCTCAAAGGAACTATTATAAAATTCTTGATCGTTATCGGAGGCTAATTATTGGAGAATTTAAAAAGAGCAAACGTCAAGTTATCAAAAGCGATATAAAAATAATTGCTAAATTAACAATATTTGATGAAATCAGGAAGCTAAGAAAAGAAAAAGAAGAAAAAATTCGGAGCAAGGGCTTAATGGGAGTAATCCGAACCCAAGTTCAAGAATGGAGAGAGATTTCTACCGGATTTAAAATGAGCATGGGTTTGGTTTTGGGCGTGTTGGCTGTATTATTAAACTTTTTTTCATCTATTGAAATTTATTGGCTTCAATTACCTCTTTTGGGGTGGGGTATTATTATATTCTTAGAAGGAGCTCAACAAAAAATGACTCGTTCAAAGGCATCTAAAAAGGGGATTAATAGACCGGTAGCTTACGCTAGAGCTGAAAGAAGGATTTCTAGAATTCGCTCTGATTTAGCAAGCAGTCTAGCAAAAATTCATATTGAATTAGAAGCTGCTATCTGGAAAATTAGAGTTTTTGAAAAGAAAACAGAGTATAGACGTTATATAGTTGCTGGGTTAGGAGGCGCCTTTATTGGCTCTTTTTATCTAATTCCTTACGGTATTAAAACCGTAATCTTTAGTTCTACGATGGCTGTTCTTAGTAGAGGTATTTGGTTTTTATTACCTTACGGAGCAATTAGAGGAGGACTGGGAGACCTTTTCCAAAAAGGTCCAGCCACTAATGTTGCGGCAGCAGCAGAAGCGGCAAAGAATGACAAAGAAGCTTTAGAAGAAGATGTAAGTGTTGGAGAAGGAATAGAACCGGAGGCGAAAGAATCTATGGAGATTGGCACTCGTACTTCTGCAATAGATCCTGCGTATGTAAAAGCAGTTCAGGCAAATAATATTAATGAAGATTTTATAAATGATGTAAAAGTAGCTGAAGCTTCTGAAGGTAAAGAAAATAGAATTATTCCGGTAGCTAAAGCGGCTGGGTACAGTGATGCTCTGGCTGATATTATTGCCCAAATGCAAAACAATCCGGTTTCTTTATTCTATTCCGGCGACATGGGTTCAGAGGAGAGACAGAAATATATTCTTAGTCAAGATCCTGATTATGTTAAATCAATAATAAGCGATAATATAAAAGCTCTGGGCGGTTTAAGTATTGAAGATCAAACTGAATGGGTTAATGATCATTTAAATGATCAATCCTTTTGGAATTGGTTGGATGAAAAGGGTTTTGTTAATTCTCAAGATTGGCAAGATGCAATGGCTGCAAGCTCTCGCACCAGTCAATCGGTTTCTAAAAATGTCCCCGCTTCTAGAAGTGCATCTGCTTCCGGGGTGATATCTCCCTGGGGAGATGGAACTGGCGGAGGCATTAGCGGTAAAATCTATAGTGATTCCAAGGGTAGCATGTTCTATCCCGGTTGGGATAAAGGCGATCCTCCTCCTAAGGATTGGTTTTCTTCTGAAGATCCTGAAATGCACTTACATCCTGAATGGAAACACCTTGCTTCGGATTACGATCACAACTTACCGATTTGGAAAGGAGATTGGCAAATTGGCGTTGACATGAGGAATGTTCTAAAAAATTGGGGGAGTGAAAAAGCGGTGGTAGATACTATTTCTAAAAATAATAATAGCGATAATTCCTTGAATTTTAAAAACTGGTTTGCTGACAACGGAATAACTCAAAAAGATTTCCTTGA
>CAZTZK010000004.1:0-4148 GCA_964618065.1 uncultured Candidatus Saccharibacteria bacterium
CTAGCCAAATACTTTTCGTACTTATTGTTGCCTTTTTAAGCTTGATCATTTCTTCCTCCTTTTTTAAAATAAAAAGAACTTTCTTTAGGTTAAACTCTAGATAAAAAAGATTCCAAAGCAAAAATCGCAGAAAAACCTTTAATCAATTCTGTAAAAATCTTTTTTACCAACTTTAATAAGAACTTCTTTCTCTAAATCTAAAATTTTAAAATTAAAATCGGTAACCTTTTTACCATTGACAGAAATTCCTCCCTGCTGAATAAGCCGACGCAAAACACTTTTAGAAGAACCAGCCTTTAAAGCAAGCAATAGATCCACTAAGGAAATATTTTTGGCAGGTAAATTAAGTTTGGCCAATTTTACATTTTTATATTCCATTTTAGCCGTTTCTCTTTTTTGGAACTGTTTATAAAAAAATTCCTCTGCTTTTTGGGCTTCTTTCTCACCTTTTACCATTTTTACTATTTCAAAGGCCATGATCTTTTTAAAGTCCATCGGGTTCTCCCCTTTTTCCATAGCTTGCTTTATTTCTTCTATTTTATCAAAAGGGATATCTGTTAATAATTCAAAGCCGGGAATAATTGCTTGATCCGAGTAAGACATCGCCTTGCCATACATTTCCTTAGAAGAATCTGAGAGGTTAATTCCATTGCCTTTAGTTTTACTCATGGTTATTTTATCAGGCGCATCCATCATTTTATTAGTGCGGACAAATTTTTCTTTACCTAAATATTTTCGAGAGATAGTTCTTCCCATTAGCATATTAAAGGTTTGATCGGCCCCTCCAATCTCCATGTCAACATCCATAGCAACTCCGTCATATCCTTGCATTAAGGGGTAAATAAGCTCTTGCAACTGAATCGGATCACCTTTTTTTAAACGGCGTCGGAATAGATCTCTCTCGGTCATTTTCTGAAGAGTAGCTTGAGACATTAATTTAATAATATCTTCCAGTTTTAGCTTAGAAAGCCAATGGCTATTCTTTTCAAATTTTACCGGATTATTCCCCTCAAATTCAATTAGCTGAGAAGCCTGTTTTTTCCAACCTTCCATATTTTTTTCAATTTCTTCGTCTGACATTATTTTTCGGGTTGTATTTTTATCAGGATCGCCAACTTTAGCAGTATAATCCCCTACCAAAAAAATAACTTGGTGACCTAATTTTTGTAAAATCCTTAAAGCTCTTATACCTATGGCATGCCCTATATGCAGATAAGGTCCTGTAGGATCAAATCCTTGATAAACTTTTATTTTATCACCGGAAAGCAATTTTTTTCTTAATTTTTCCCGAGAAGGATAAATTTTTTCAACTCCTCGGTATAAAAAAGTTTCTATTAAATTTTTTTCAGTTTTGGACATATTTCTTTTTAAAATAATCTTTGCTAAATTCTAACATGAATTTTTAAAAAATGGCAATGTGATTAAAAAACATTTTTCCTCGTTTCTTAAAAATGCAAATAAATTTGCTCCTCTCATTGGAATAATCTTCGGCTATTACCCTGCTCAAAAAGCTTCCAAATTAAATCCTATTGTAGCTCTAAGATATCAATAAATTTTTGATAAAGTTAGAAAACTCTTTTTGCTCTTATAAAAGAGAAGCCGTAGCATAATAAAATATAGACGAAGAGAAAAATTTAAACTATGCTGAAATATATAAAATTATTAGAACTAGAAAATAAAATGCAAATAAAAATTTGCAGAAGTTTAGGTTTTTCAAAAAAAATACAATGGAAATTATTCAAGTAAAAAATCTAGTTAAAAAATTCAATGGATTAAAAGCGGTTAATAACATTTCTTTTAGTATCCAAAGAGGAGAATTGTTTGCTTTTCTAGGGCCAAACGGTGCCGGTAAATCAACAACAATTAAAATACTTACCACCCTTTTAAGACAAAGTAGCGGTAAAATAAAAATTAACGGTTATGATACTTTAGAAGATCCTGATAAAGTACGTCAATCTTTTGGAATAGTTTTCCAAGACCCTAGCTTAGATGAAGAATTAACTTGCAATGAAAATATGGAATTTCAAGGAGTAATTTATAAGGTCCCTAAAAAAATAAGAAGAAAAAGAATCAAGGAACTATTAAAATTTGTAGAATTACAGAAACGAAAAAATGATTTAGTGAAAAAATTTTCAGGTGGGATGAAAAGACGCTTAGAAATAGCTAGAGGCTTACTCCATCGTCCTAAAATTCTTTTCTTAGATGAGCCAACGCTAGGTCTTGATTCCCAAACTAGAAATCATGTTTGGAATTATATTAAGGAGATAAATGAGAAAGAAAAAATAACTATATTCTTCACAACCCATTATCTAGAAGAGGCAGAAAAAGTAGCCAAAAGTATTGCAATTATTGACAAAGGCAAAATTGTTGCCAAGGGTTCTGTAAAAGAAATAGAAGAAAAAACTAATTCCGATTCATTGGATAAAGCTTTTCTAAAATTGACTGGAAGAAAAATTAGAGAAGAAGCGGGAACAAATCTTGAAAAAATGCGTCTCCGTAATAGATTTAGAAATTAGAAAATAAAATGGAAACTATTTATATTTTATGGCTCAGACAAATTAAGCGTCACTTTAGATCCAAATCAAGATTAATAGGATCTTTAGCTCAACCGCTTCTTTTCTTAATAGCTTTAGGCTATGGTTTAGGGCCGGTTTTTCAAAAAGCAGGAGAAGGAAATTATTTAAACTTTTTAGCTCCAGGAATTATCGGAATGAGTATAATTTTTTCCGCTACTTTTTCAGGAATAGAAATAATCTGGGATAGGCAATTCGGTTTTTTAAAAGTAACTCTAGCAGCTCCAATTTCCCGTTTTAAAATAATGTTAGGAAGAACATTAGGGGGAGCTACGGTGGCAACTTTTCAAGGCATTACCGTCCTTATTATTTCCATTATTTCTGGTTTCCGTCCCACTAATTATTCCGGCATATTTTTTTCCCTTTTAATTATGTTTTTGATAGCTCTTCTTTTTACTGCCCTGGGGACGACCATTGCTTCAGTTATGGAAGATATTCAAGGATTCCATTTGATTATGAATTTTTTTGTTATGCCCCTTTTCTTTTTCTCTGGAGCTCTATTCCCTCTAGATAAAGCACCAAAGATAATTTCTATAGCTACTCGATTTAATCCTCTTACTTATGGGGTAGACGCTCTGAGAAATATTCTAAATCAAGTTTCTAATTTTGGATTAGTAACCGATTTATCCATGCTATCAATAATAACTTTTATATTCCTACTTATAGGAACTTATTCTTTCTCAAAAATTCAAATTTAATTTCCGGCATTTTTTTAGAAGCTTGGAAGAATTACGTAATTAATTACGTAAACAAAAAAGAGAATTTAAATTCTAAAAAATAAATCTTCAAGATTGCTCTTCTCTCTAAATCCTAATATAATGGAATTATGAATTATAAACGTCTTGCAATTTCACTTATTCTTCCGCAACTAGCCGGTTTCATCGGTTCTTTCTTTACTGTCTCAGCTATTCCTAATTGGTATGCCACCCTCCAAAAACCTAGTTTTAGCCCACCTAATTGGCTTTTCGGACCGACGTGGATTTTGCTTTATTGTCTAATGGGTGTAAGTGTTTATCTGGTTTGGCAAAAAATTGAAGAGGATAAAAAAGCCAAAAAAGCAGTTTGGCTTTTTTGGATTCATTTAGTTTTTAACGCCATCTGGTCAATAGTTTTCTTTGGTTTACAAAATCCTAGCTTAGCTTTTGCAAATTTATTTATAATTTGGATCCTAATTATTGCTTTAATGATTATTTTTTGGAAAATAAATAAAAATTCAACTTATCTTCTAATTCCTTACCTTCTTTGGGTTAGTTTCGCCGGAATGCTTAATTTTTTTATTTGGCGATTGAATTAAATACCAAAAAAATTTACTTCTGAATTAAAAAACACCCTCACGGGTGTTTTTTGAGAATCTCCTCTCTTTTTTAGCTCTCCAGAATAGTTTCCGGGGAGATTTTTGATTTTATTCTAATTTTATATGGTTATTTAAATTAGCTTCGTGGGGGTGGAAGTCAAGGGGATAAAAAAGAAGCCTGTAAAGATTTTTCTCTTCAGGCTCCTGATAAAATTGTTAAACTTCTATAAGTTCAATTAGTTTATTGACGGTTAGACTAGATACACAAGGAACACGACGAA
>CAZTZK010000005.1:0-3785 GCA_964618065.1 uncultured Candidatus Saccharibacteria bacterium
CCAATTCCTTCATAATGACCCGCATCCGCTATCCAGGCCTTAGCTTCTTTGGTTGAAAAAAACAGAGAAAATAATAATCCAGGCAAGAGAAATAAAAGAAACAGAGATGTATTATTGCTACTTCCCTTTTTCCTTTTTGAGAAAGAGATTACTACGATTAAGAAGATGGCAATACCCACAACAAGCAGAATTATTCCAGTCAAGTTTAATTTATCCTTTTGACTTTGAGCAATTACCGGTTTTAGTTGACTAGTTTTAGCAGTAGCTATTTTTTCTTCGTAATGATCTACCGCTTGACCTTTAATCTCTAGATCAGCTTTGATAGTTGGCTCGGAACATTTTTTTAAGAATTGAGAAGGAAGAGAAACGCTTCTGGTACTAAAATCTAAATCAGCTATTTTTTCTTCTCCGGAGAAACAAACAGATTTGTCCTTATCAATTACCTCAACGGTAATTTTACCCTCTTCTTCTAAAGAATAAGGGCTCCCTATTACTTCAAACAATAGATTACCTTCTTGGTCAATTCCCGAAGTAAATATTTTACCTTGAATCCCTTCTATTACCCATCTTCCTCTAATGGGAAGAGCAACTAATTCTGTTCCTTTTTTCAATTCCATAACAGCTAAATAAGATTGAGGTTCAGAAAAAGAAGGCATAACAAAACTAAGTTCTTTTTTCTCTCCGGCCTCAAAGGATAAAGGATCAAGACTGGTCTCTACTACTTTTTCTAGATTTGTAGAATAAGGATAAACGGTTAAATGGGGAATAACATCAGAGACAGCTTCTTGATTATTATTTGTTAATTCAAATTTAAGTTTGGGAGTATCTCCTTTTTTTGTGGGAGCACCCTCTCCCCAATTATAATCTTTCCCATTAATCTCAACTTGTACGCTTTCGGGGTTGACAGTTAGTGAGTTTCCGGGATCGTTAGAATACTTAAAAGGATAATAATCAAAAGTAATTATTCTTCCTTTGGAATCTATAACTTGAAAAAGAAAATTATACTCTCCGGAAGGGATACCGGCAGGAATTTTATAACTAAAACTTTGTTGAGTTTCCCCCTGAATTGCAATGGAAAAGTTTTCATCAATATTACTCTCGTGAACATCATTCCCTAGATTTTCATTACTACCATAAGCTAAGAGAATTAAACTGTAATCTAAGTTATGAAAAGATTGATTACCAAGATTAATAATGGTTGTTTCTCCACTAATAGTTCCGGCTTCAGCATTGTAATCTGCCTTAAATTCTTTAATAAAAATACTATTGGGAGCACCTGTTGGTTCTTCTGAGGCATATTCTGTCTCCTCCGCCCTAGCTACTCCCGACAGAGCAAAGAAACTTAAACTAAGAATTAAGCCTAAGGCTATTTTTTGAAAAAGGTTATTCTTTTTTCTTTTCATTTTGGTTTTATTTAATTTTATCAAAATAATTTAAATTCTACTCCGGCTTTCTCTCCCACCATTCACTACCTTCGGTGAAAGCGGAAATCTGGGAGCTGCAACTTACTGATCCATTTTCTCCATTGACCGCAGCCTTGAAAGTAAAATTACCCGCTTTTTTAATTCTTATATCTACTGTCCCATCATCATTTAGATCTTCTTGAGAAAATTCATAACTATCCGCATCATTTGTGCCTTGTAGTAAAACTTGTAAAGCATAAGGATTTGCAGCTACTGGAGTGATACATTCTTTTTTGATTGTCAATTTTAGAGTACTGCCAACCGACATTTCTGTACTTGGAGAATCAAGAATAATACTGCAACTGGGCTCTTTTACATAAACAGAGGTGAAGCAACCGGCTTCTTGATTGTCTATGTCAGAAACTGTGTAATTTATACTATGAGTACCTGAAGGCGCCTGGGTAAAATCGGGAGAAAAACTCTCACATATTGGAGAATTTTTATCTCCTGATTCTGAACCAACTCCGGGAATATCCCAAGAGACTTCTTTCAATCTTTCATTCTCCTTTGGCGGTACAAGATCTTCAACTGCTACTTCTAAATCATCATCAGGACAAATACTTCCTTGGCTAGGTTGTAAGCGACAATTTAAATTTTTGTAAGTTTCGCAAGAAGCTTCGGATTCATTGGCCTTACAATTCCATGACCATTTAGCTCCATCAAAGGAAAGTTCTGCTAATTTATCACCGGTGCTACATAAATTACCAGTCGGTTCAGCACTCATATATTGATGATTAAAGGTTGGGTTACATTGAGCATTCCTATAAGCTTGGCAAGAGACTATGTCGCTACCGGAGCAAGTCCAATTCCAAGTCCAAGTAGTATCATTAGAGGATATGATAGAGGGAGTTCCACTTTTACATAATTTATCGCTGGCGGGTTTCTCATCAACAGAAGTATTGTGAAGATTGCTGCATTCGGCGGGAGGTGGAGGTGGAGGAGGAGGTTTAGGTTTAGGTTTAGGTGGAGAGTAATAATTATGATCAGGCTTAACCCACCAAAAATACCAAAAAGTTTCTGCAAGAAAGCTTCCCTGTATAAAAGAATTTTGATTTTCAACAAACTCGTGGACAGAAGCTGACTGATCAGAAAATAAACCCCAACCTTTTACCACACTTATGAATCCAAAAGAAAGTAGATTAATAAAAAATAATATCACAAGAAACAAAAAATAAATTTTTCTTTTTATTGCTTTTTTCATTGGTAAACTCTTATTAATTTTTTATTTTCTCTTTCCTTAAAATTTAGATAAATAATAAATGCAACAACAAAAATAGCTAGAAAAGATAAAATAATAAGGGAAATATTTTTTTGACTGCCAAAAAGCTTGCTCCCATTTTCTTCAGATATTTTAGAAACTTGTTGAAATAAAATATTCCCAGTATTATCTTCAATTGAGATTGAAACAACAGGATTTTCACAATCAGCAACAATAGGAATTTCCATAGAAAGAATAGGTGGTCCGCTTGATTCTGTTTTGATTTCTCTAATAATTTGTCCACAGAAGCGTCCGGAATTCTTATCGGAGAGAGATACTTTTGCAGTTAAAGACCCCAACGCGGTTTTTTCTACTCTAGATCCTGGGAATACATCAGCAGAACCCGACCAAAATAAATTAACATTTGCTTTTTCTCCTTTTAAATAACTGGATTTATTAAAGCTTACATTCTGAATAGTAGCACTAACCCCTTTAAGAATATAGTGAATAAAAACAGAATTAGAAATAACTTCTTCTTGTTTTTTAAAAATCAGTTTTGCAACATAGCTTTGAGGATCCATCGCAGTAGGTACCGGGAAGGAAACCATACTTGTCCCCGGTTCAATTTTAAAATTATTAGAATTTGTTTGTTTATATTCTATATTTTTTCCAAAAATAGATGGAGAATAAATTTCAAAAAAAGGAGAAAATTCTACTGGTTCGTCAAAATGATTATTTACCTTGCAAGTTCCAATAAGTTTTTCCTTCGTAGGATCAATGGCAATCCCGTCAATTATTTTATATTCCTTATCTAGGGTAACTCCTTCAACTAAAAGTTTGCATGACTCTGGAATAATTTCTACAAACTTTTTTTTACCTTCTAAAATAACAAAATCTTTAGAACTATTCATCCCAACTGGAATACCGCTAGGCAACATTGCTTTCACCCAAAGAGAATAAGACCCCTTTAAATATTCAGGAGCGATATATTCTACATTTTTAGTCAGGACTCCTTTGCCTTTCAAGTTTATTTCCTCTGAATAAATTGTTTGACCTCTCTCATCTAATTCAGGAAACTCTGAAATAAGATTTCCTAGGGTAAGATAAACTTTATATCTAATATT
>CAZTZK010000006.1:0-7230 GCA_964618065.1 uncultured Candidatus Saccharibacteria bacterium
GATGATTGGATTAAATAATCAAATTTTATTTTTTCAAAGCTGTACCAATAGCTACAGCTAGTTCTTCTTTAAAACTATCTAATATCTAATTTAGATAAATAGACTAAATTTATTATATAACAATGATATCTTGAAGCAAGCAGTACTATCAAAAAAATCAAGTATGAAACTTTTCCATTGCTTAATTCTTAATCTAAAAATTATTCTATTTTCAAAACACCTTTCTAAAAATATTAAAATTCCTTTTTATAATGGGATTGAAAAATCTTTTTATTAGTGTTAGTCTCACCATAAGCATAAAAAGGTAAAAAATGAGATGGAAAATAACTTTTTTTTATTTTTATTTCCAACGGGGATTTCTCTGTTAGCTTTAATTCTTGGAATTATCACTTTAGTGAAAATAAAAAAAATTGAGAAAAAACAAGAGAAAATGTTCTCCGGCAAAAAAGTTAAAAACTTAGAAAATTTGATTATGGAATTAGTTGAAAAAACAGATAATTTGGATAAAGACATAGAAAACCTTTTCAGCGCCAGCAACCAAATTAACAAATTATCGCTTAAGGGAATAAGTAAAATAGGAATGGTTAGATTTAATCCATTCGGAGAAAAGGGTCATAAAAGCTGTTTTGCTTTAGCCCTTCTAAACGGAAAGAAAAAAGGAATGGTATGTTCTACCCTAAGCACGGAAAGTGGAACTAAAATTTTTATTAAAAAAGTAGCTAACGGAAAATCTGACATTCAATTAACTGAAGAAGAAAAAAATGCTTTAAGAATGGCAAAGTAATTTTTTCTTTAATCAAAGCAATAAGTAAAAATATTATAAATTAGTGAATTTAGTGAATATGGTTGAAAAAATTTCTAAAATTGAAATACCTTCCGTTATAACAGTAAAAGATTTCGCTAAGATTTTGGATAAGCCGGTTGCTGAAATAATAACAGTATTGTTAAAAAATGGTTTTTTAGCGGGAATAAATGAAACTTTGGATTTTGAAACAGCAGCTTTAATCGCTGATGAACTTGGATTTAAAGCAACCGAAGAAAAAATTGACGAAAAAAAAGTTGATATTGTCAGTCCGGAACAACTAGCAGAAATTTTAAAACAAGAAAAAGAAAAAAATGAAAATCTTCAGCTCCGACCACCAATTGTAACTATTCTAGGGCATGTAGATCACGGCAAAACAACTTTGCTAGATACTATTCGCAAAACAAAGGTAGCGGAAAGCGAATCGGGAGGAATCACTCAAAATATCACTGCCTATCAAGTAGAAATAAAGAATCGTATCATTACTTTTGTTGATACGCCAGGCCATGAAGCTTTTTCTAAAATGAGAGCTAGAGGAGAAGGCTTGGCAGACATTTCTGTTCTTATTGTTGCAGCTGATGACGGAGTAAGATCTCAAACTAAAGAAGTTATTAAAAAACTTCAAAAAGACAAAGCGCCTATGATAGTTGCTATCAATAAAATTGACAAGCCTGAGGCTAATGTTGAAAAAGTTAAAAGACAATTAGCTGACGCTGGGGTTTTATTAGAAAAAAGAGGAGGGAAAATTCCGGTTGTTGAAATTTCTGCTAAAAATAAAATTAATATAGAAGAACTTTTAGAAACTATCCTTCTTTTGGCTGATATTCTTAAAATTACAGCCAATTGGAACAGAAAAGCTTTAGGAGTTATTCTTGAATCTCATTTAGATCAAAGAAAAGGAGCTATAGCAACTGCCATTATTAAAACTGGGGTTCTCCACGAAGGAGATACCATAATCGCTGGTGATTCAACCGGAACAGTACGTCAAATTTTAGATTTCAACAAAAAACGTATTATCAAAGCAAATCCCGGTTCTCCTATAACAATTATAGGTTTAGACAATGTTTGCCAGTCCGGATCAGTCCTTCAAGTAGAAGAAAGCAGAAGAGTTGCTAGGAAAAAAACAAGACGTTCCCGACTTGAGATGTCAAGTAATTTAGCAAATGAAAAAGTAAGCGTTAAGAGAATAAACGAATCCATGGAAGAAAAAAATTTACCAAAGCTTAATATAATACTCAAAGTTGACGCTGGAGGGTCTTTAGAAGCAATTAAACAAATAATTGAAACCATACCTCAAGATCAAGCAATTTTAAATGTTTTGTCTGAAAAAGTAGGTAATATCACAGAAGTAGATGTTCAATTAGCTATTGCTTCTGGGGCATCAATCTATGGATTTAAAGTAATAGCTCCCAGTTCAATTAGTCAGGCAGCTAAAAAAAATGGAGTAGAAATAAAAATTTCAAATGTTATTTACAAAATGGTAGATGAAATAAAAGAACAATTATCTGATCTACTAGAGCCGGAAATTATTAGAACTGATCTAGGCCGAATGAAAGTATTGGCAATTTTTAGGACTGAAAAAAATAAAATGATAGTTGGAGGCAAAATAACTCAAGGGAAAGTAACCAAAGATTCATTGCTGGAAGTAAAAAGAGAGAAAGAAATTATCGGAAAAGGAAAAGTGAGCCAATTAAAACATGAGCAAAAAAATGTTGCGGAGGGTCAAGAAGGAATGGAATATGGCTTAACTTATTTACCCTTGGGAAAAATGATAAAAATACAAGCAGGAGATATTCTCCAATTTTATTCTGAAGAAGAAAAGAAACGTAAAATAAAATAGAAATCTAAAATTATTAATTTTCATCAAACACAAACCTCTTCCTAGATAACCCTTTTAATGTCGGAGTGCCGGGATTTGAACCCGGGATCTCCTGCTCCCAAAGCAGGCGCGTTAAACCGCTACGCTACACTCCGTTTTATTCCTAAAAATTATTTCAGAAAATTCTTTAATTCTCCCTCTCCAATAATTTTTATTCCTAACTTTTTCGCCTTTTCCAGCTTACTGCCAGGATTTTTACCAACTAGCAGAAAATCTGTTTTACTACTCACAGAATTACTAATTTTACCTCTCATTTCAATAATTCTTGCTTTAATCTCTTCTCGACTAAAATTTTCTAAAGTCCCAGTTACTACTAAATTCTTATTCAGAAGACGAGAATTTCTTTTCTTCCTAGGAAGTTTTAATTCTAACCCTGCTTTATCTAATTTAGCAAGTAATTTTTTATTTTTTTTATCTCTCAAATAATTGAAGATACTTTCTACTATTTTTTCTCCTGCTCCTTCAATTAAACTCAATTTTTCTTTAGAAATATGACTTGCGATTTTTTGAAATTCGGCAACACTTATTTTTTTCTTCTTTGGAAATAAATCGACCAAATATTCTGCTAAAATACGAGATGTCTCTTCGCCTAAATGCCTTATTCCTAAAGAATAAATAAAACGGTTTAAGTTTATTCTCTTGCTCGCTTCAATAGATTCTATAATATTTGTTGCTCTCTTATCTTTAAACTTATCTAATTCTTTTAAGGCGCCGGGGCTCAAAGAAAAAATATCTCCCGCATCTCCTATTAAAGCGTTTTCCATAAGCTGTTCTACAATTTTTTCTCCTAAACCTCTAATATCAAAAGCTTTTTTAGAAACAAAATGAATAATTTTTTCTTGTCTTACTGAAAAACAATTTGGATTTAAGCAATAATAAGCAACTTCCTTTTTACCTTTACCTATCTTTCGTCTGCCTACTCTTCCTTGACATTGGGGACAACGACTAGGCATCTTAAATTTTTTCTCCCTACCCGTTCTGAGATTTTTAATCACTTCAACAACTTGAGGGATAATGTCCCCCGCTTTTTGAATTACTACTGTGTCTCCAACGCGGACATCTAACCTTTTAATTTCATCCATATTGTGAAGAGTCGCTTTGGAAACAACAGAGCCAGCAACCTTAACCGCTTTTAAATAAGCTACTGGCGTTAGCGCTCCCGTTCTTCCGACTTGCACTTTAATATCTCGCACCAAGGTAGTCACTCTCTCCGCTGGAAATTTGTAAGCAATAGCAAAACGAGGAGATTTGCCGGTATATCCTAAAATATTTTGAATTTCCTTGTCATTAACTTTTATAACAATCCCATCTATTCCATAAATTTCCCGATCTTTAATTTTAGCAATTTTCTGAAAATATTCTTCTGCTTCAGCAATATTCTTGCATAGTTTATAATGCTGATTGACCTTAAATCCTAATTCCTTCAATAGTTTTAATTCTTCAAGTTGAGTTTTAGGATCAGCGGATTCATTTATTGAGTTTAAATCATAAATAAAACTATCCAGGCGACGAGAGGCGGCAATTTTAGGATCCAGCTGGCGGATACTACCTGCTGCAGCATTTCTTGGATTGGCAAAAAGAGGCTCGCCTTTTTTCTTTCTCTCTTTATTAATTCTTTCTAATTCACTTTTAGCCAGCCAGCACTCTCCTTCTACATTCAAGGTTACTTTTTTTTCTAAAACAAGAGGGATACTTTCTATGGTCTTAACATTAGAAGTCACATCTTCCCCTGTTCTTCCATCTCCTCTGGTGGCGCCATTTTCTAAAACTCCTTTTTTATAAAAAAGCACTAAATGAAGCCCGTCTATTTTAAGTTCAGCCGTATAATCAATTTTTTTTTCTACTTTTCCTTGCCCCCATTTTTTTTCTAGAAAACGAAGATTTTTTTCTTCCCAAGCTTCTAATTCTTGACGACTAAAGACATCGTCCAAACTCCATTGGCGAAATCTATGCTTTACTTTCTTAAATTTTTTCAAGGGTTTCCCTCCAATTCTTTCTGTCGGAGAATTAGGAACTTTATACTGAGGATATTTTTCTTCCAATTTCTTAAGCTCTTGGCGTAAAGAAGTGTAAACTTCATCGGTTATTTCCGGTTTATCTAAAACATGATAGAGATAACGATAACGCTCTATCTCTTCGCTCAATTTATGAATTCTATTTTTAGCTTCAATATTTTTCATAAAGATGCAATCAAATTTTAAAAATTATAGAATAATTTTCAAATACCAAGCAATAATTTGGTGACCAAAAATTAAGCCTATGTAAGTTCCCAAACAAAGGAAGGGACCGAAAGGAATTTCCGCTTTCATTTTTTTCTTCTTCAAAAGAACCAGTCCGATACCGACAACTGAGCCAATAAAATAAGCTACAGCAAGCCCTACTAGAATTAAGGGAAAACCTAAAATTAAACCCATAAAAATTGCAAATTTGACATCTCCCCACCCCATCCATTTTTCTCGAGAAAAATAAACCAAACAGAAGAAAAAACCAGCGGCAATTAAGGCCCCTAAGAAACCACTAACCGTAGCAGAATTCAGGAATGCAGTAGAGACGGGTTCGGGGAATGCAGTAGAGACGGGTTTGAAACCCGTCTCTACTGCCGTTAAATCAAATATCAAATTATATAAAACCGCCGCGATGCCTCCCCCTAAAACAAATATATTGGGAATTAAAAAATATTTTAAATCATAAACAAAAATTGCCACTAAAATACCGACTATTGCAAAAATGCAGATTAATTGGACGACCCAGATAAAAACCTCCATCCAAAAACCACCAAAAATTGGGGAAGATAAAATATTAGCCTGGATGTTTTCAAAATCCGTTTTTAATATCACAAAAACCAAAACCAACAAGGCCGTTGCTAATTCCACTAGAGGATACTGCCAACTAATTTTTCTGCCGCAATGCCGACAACGTCCTTTTAGCAAAAAAAAACTTAAAAGAGGGATATTATCGTACCAAGCAATTTTTTTACCACAGTAAGGACATCTAGAGCGTCTTCCCACTAATTTAGAATTAATTTCCCCTGCCGTTTTATTCCTATAAATCATGACATTGACAGCTGAACCCCAAACAAGCCCAAATAAAAATAGCACCAAGATAAATAGCATATTTTTTTTCTAAAAACTTAATCTAATTTTAGTTTAGATTAGAATAAATAACAATACAGTGCTTTCGTGCTTGGTATTTTGAAAAATTCAGATAAATCGGGAAGAGTTTGAAATGTTTCTGAACTTATTTACCCAGAAATTTTCTAAAATTATTTTTTCTCTCAAGATTAAATCAGTAAATTTGTTAAATCTATTTTTAAAGATAATAGAAACAAGAAAAAAATATCCGAAATTCTAAATAAAAATCAAAGAGGAATTTTTTCTTAAGAAAAAATTCCTCTTTGATTAATTTTGTTAAAATAATTCAGTAAGATCAATTAATTGTTACGCACCCGTCAGAGTCAGAAATAGTGCAATAACAAATTCCATTTTTGCACTCAAACTCACCTTTAGAAAAACCGGTTGCTTTTAAATAATAGTTTACTGTACTTGTCCTCTCAGTAGATTCATCATAACTACAACTGGAGCATATGTCTGGTTTACCGGGAACCCTTTCAAGATAAATTTCTATATCGCTTTGTCCGGAAGGAATACATTGTAAACTAGTACCTGTCCCAAAATCATAAGGATCAACACTGGCACAACCATCCGAGGCTGCCATTTCTAAAGCTTTCATAATTGTCTCCATATCAGTTTTCATTTTAGTAGCTACTGCTTTTTTCCTCGCCCGGGCAACCGCAAATAGAACAATAGTTGCCAAAAGCCCTATAATAGCAACTACAATTAACATTTCAATCAAGGTGAAACCTCTTTTTTTAACTCTAATTTCCATATTTTAAAAAATATTTTCTCCTTTTTCTAAAATTTCTCTAAAAATAATTTTTGTTTTCTGGAAACTTCAAAAAATCCGAAGAGCTAAAATCTAAAAGATAAATTAGAAATCAATATTTATTCTTAGATTTAAGCAATTTATTTTCTTTTTTTATTACTCAGTCGCTAAACAGCCACCATCCTCGCTGCACCAACAAGAACCATTCTTACATAAAAATATTTCGTCTTCATTTTCAAATCCTCCAGCACATATTTCGTAGTCAGTAATATCAATGTCGCCTGTATTAAAATCGCCAGATGGAACAGCATCACATGTACCAGCATCACCTATAGCATAGCCGCAATTATCATTTGGAATTGAGGGAACTCTCTCAACATAAACTATACTATTGCTAGTACCCTTAAGAGACCCTGTCCCTGGCGTACCTACAGTTACCTCAGTTTCTCCTTCAGCAGACGCCATTTCAACAGCTTTCATCATTTCTTCCACATGAGCTTTCATTTGAGTAGCTACTGCTTTTTTCCTTGCTCGAGCAACAGCAAATATAACAACTGTTGCTAAAAGCCCTATAATAGCCACTACAATCAGCATTTCAATTAAAGTGAAACCCTTTTTATCACGCTTCATTTTATTAATTTTATTTTTATTAATTAATATTGAAAAA
>CAZTZK010000007.1:0-5615 GCA_964618065.1 uncultured Candidatus Saccharibacteria bacterium
AAAACAACAAGTTTAAATATTTAATTAACCTAACGAAATGGTCTACTAGGACATTTCTATATTGCTGGAGGGTAGGACATTTCTACTTTGCCTTGACAATAAATTCTGGCGGGCTTTTTGATGATATTGGTTTTGTTTGTGAAATTTTCTGAAGTGGACTATATTTTATTTCTAAATATCTTTCACTATGGTGCTAGGTCAAATATACCGAATAAAGCCAGTATAAAATATAATTGCAGTAAAAATAAATACATTGATATAAGGATAACAATTGCTATAAGAACAGCTTTAAATGTATTTTTTAGTAGTTTTTTCATTTTTTATTATTTAAATTACAAGTATTGAGAAAAATGGTTATATTAGATCCTGTTTTTACTAAATCGCTAAAGCTCGATTTTATATATCCCTCGTCTTTCTTCTTTTGATTCTTTCAATTTGTAATCAGATAAAAAGGTTGATAAATAAATACTCTTTTCATCTTTGCTCCATGCAAATGGAATAATCCAGTCTGTATTAATATATTTTCCGAGCTCATTACCGTTCTTAGAATAAACCGTGATTCTATGCATTATATTACAACTGTCTATACACAAGCCGTAATTAATATTTTCTATTGTATAATAGAAATTTTTTTCCGGTGAATAAAATTTCCTATTATCTTTTGGAAATTCAGCAAAAGTTACATCTTCTTCAGAATTAAAACTAGAATTATAAAATAAATCTTTATAATTAGACACACTATAATCTATTTCTCTAAAATTCCATTCGAATTTTTCTAAGAAATCTTGTTCTTTTATAGGCATAATAGTTTTATTGTCAAAATCGATTAAATTTCCTGAGGGATTTTCCCCCTCATTTTCTTTATAAACGAAAACTTTTTCGCTATTGAGAGAGCAAAGATTTTGGAAACGATTATCTTGGTATTTATGACTAGTGTCCTCCATCTCTCCTTTAAATCTTTCAAGTTTTCCAGTCAAGAGGTTAATAAAAACGGCGACCTTATTTTTTTCATCCAAAATAACAACTTCTTTAGCTCTAGGAGCAAGAATTGCATAGGAATTATTTTTATCAGTTCTTATCTCAATTTCTTTGTCAAGATTAGTCTTTAGAAAAATACTTTCAGATCCATCCTTCTTGTATAACCATCCAGGATTACGTATTTGTTGCTCGATTATAGATAAGTTATTGTTATTATCCTCTCGTCTCCCTATAAGGATACGTGGTTCGTAAATGTTGGGAATTAATTTTGCTTCTAGGGTAGATTGGGAAGTTTCTCTTTTTGCATTTCTATAAGCTTCAATTTCGCCTCCGAAGAGTGAAATTACAACGAATATTAATGGGGCAATGTATAAAACACCAAATATAGCGAGAATCCAAATCATTATTTTTTGTGCTTTGCTCATTTTTGTTTTTAATTTTATATTCTAAAATTAGTATAGAGGTTCAATCCTCGCTTTCTACTATCATACTCTCTTTTTGGTCTCCTGTTTTGTCTTAAAAACTTCGGTGGATAAAATTAATTTTTTGATTATTGACAAACCTCACTCATATTTTTTGAAGAAAAATATGAGCGGGTAACGGGATTCGCCCCGCATCCCCGTATCCCAACATTCGCGAAACACAGTTTGCGGGGCGCCCAGCGTATGCTGGGCGAACCCTTTTTCAATTAAGGAAAATTTTTTTCTAGGCGTTCCGAGATTCCCGCTTTAGCGGGAATGGCATGTAAAATTTTGAGCGGGTAACGGGATTCGAACCCGTCTCCCCACCTTGGAAGGGTGGGATAATAGCCACTATACGATACCCGCCTTTGATTTTTCTTAAATACTAAAATTAAATTCAAAAAAAATTATAACAGCATTTTAGAAAAAAGCTAATTTTCAAGCTAATTTTTTTCTTAGATAATATTTTTTATTCCTCTAATTTCCTTTTCAATTCTGGCTGAATCTTTTTCTAAAAATCTTTCTATTTTTTCCTGATAATCCCTTTCATGCTTAATAGCATATTGAATTTTTTGGATTAAATCAGAAGGATTTTTTCTTTCACTGAAAATTCCCACTTCGCTAAAATAATTTTTTAGTGCTTCGGTAGCTGAAGTAACGAAAACTTTTCTCAAAGCCAAAGCTTCTCTAATAGACCAAAGGATTGTTTTTTCTCTTAATGTTAAACAGAGAGCCACTTGGCATTTTCCCATTAGTCTTAAAAATTCTTCATGCTCTAAATAGCCAGTAAAGATTACATTAGAAGGAGCCTTGTTGATCTCCTTCTGGTTAATTTTATGAAAATCGCCAGTAATAAAGAAAATCCAATCCGGTTTTCTTGTCGCTGCCTCTAATACTGTAGCGTAGTCGTCATCTTTTTTTGCAAAACGGTTTACCATAAATACTGAAATTTCAGCTTGCTCTATTTTTTTCTCCCAATCCATATTTTTTAGAGGAGTTTCCAAAAGGCTCTTTTTATAAGAGGGGTTTATAAATTGCATTTCTTGGCAGGCTACATTCCAGCGTTTCAAAAGACGGAGGTCATATTTATTATGAGCAGTATTGATTATAGCTCTCTTGGCTACTGGTTTAAAAAGAAAATGGAACAATCTCCATTTGCGTGAACGGAAAAGCACCGAGTGATTATCCGTTCCAATTTTTATTTGAGGATGAGCCAAAGAATAAAAAAAGACTATCAGACAAGCCATTAAAGGAGGATTTTGAATCATAATAAAATCAGGTTGGTTTCGTTTGAGCCAAGAGAAAGTTCTTCTTGACTGATCTAAATATCTTAAAATGAAAGGCAGTTTTTGTTTTTTAGCCTGGATTAAAACAAGTTTTAATCCTAATTTTTTAGCCAAGCTCCGGCTTAATTCATATTCTTGGGGCCAAACTAAGAAAAATTTTCTTGATTTTTTATCTTTTGAATAATCTGTCATTTATTTAACTAAAGTGTAAAAAATTAAAAAACTGGAATTTGCTTATTATTCTTGTTATTATAATAGCAGAATTTATCATTTTTTATCCAGTGAAGTTTTTTATTTTTATTGATCTCATGTCTAAAATTCTTTTTAAAAAATCAAAACTAAAAGCTGTCTCTTTGCTAATTTTTATGAGCTTGGGCTTTGTATTCGTTTTGGCAAACACTATTTTAAGTAATTATTTTCTGGCTTTAGCATCAGGCATCGGAGTTCTTTTAATTTCTCTTTATTTTTTAATCCCCCAGTATATTTTATTAGCTATTATAGTTTTAGTTCCTGCTCTAGCCGGTTTAGAAGGATATCAATTGGATATCTCTTCTTTATTAAAAATTATAGGAGTAGAAGGAAGTTATACCGTTGACTTTTTCTTTATCGCTAGAGCTTCCATTTTATTTTTAGCCATTATTGAAATAATTAAACGCGGTTTAGCTTTTTTCAAAACACCTCTTTCTTTTGTTCTTCTCGTCTCAATGGCTTTAAACGCGGTTTCTTTTTATTTTTCTGATTATAAATTACAGGGGGTGGCTTTTTATTGGTTTCATTTAGTAGCCGCTTTCGGTGCTTATTTCTTAGGATATTTTCTTTTTAATACTCGCAAAAAGTATCTTCATATTTTAGTAGCGGCTATTCTTTCTGCTATTATTCCTTTAGTGGTAGGGATTAAACAGGCTTTTCTCCAAGAATTCTTTTTTTCTAATGATTCTGCTTTGCCAAGAATTCAAGCTACTTTTTGGCATCCTAACAAATTAGGATCTTTTCTTTTTATAATAATAGTTATTTATTTAATTTTTTATTTAAGTATCAAAAATAAGCAAAAAGTTTTAAAGAAAAAATTGTTTTTTCTTACGGGTTTTCTCCCTTTAATTTTTCTTTTAGGTTTTACTTTTTCTAGAACATCTTGGATCACTTTAGCTTTCGCTATTTTTTTAATTGCTGTTATTCGTCGTCCATTAAGAAAACCAGCAGCTTTATTGGGCAGTTTTGTTTTTCTCTTAGCTCTATTGGTCAAGGGAACCAGAGATAGGATTTTTGAAATTTTTGCCTGGAGATCTAATAATTCTATATTAGGAAGAATGGAAATTTGGGATATCGGTTTTTTTCAATTGGGGAAGAGGCCTTGGTTAGGATTTGGTCCAGGCTCTTTCGGAGAAACGATTAAGGATGCTAGAGGAAGTGAGGAAGGAAACATTTCTGCTCATAGCGATGTTGTTCGTTTTTTAATAGAAGGAGGGGTAGTTGGTCTGGTAGCTTATTTTCTTTATTTTTTGAGTGCTTTAGCTTATGCTTTCTTAAGTTTTGTTCGTTATCCTAAAAGCTCTAAAATGATCAAGCTTTTTGGGAAAAAATTTTTAGTTGATTTTAAACTTTTAGGATTTATTCCTTTCCTGCTTTTTGTTTCTATGGTTCCTATTTCTCTTATGGAGACTTCTACTCTAGATTTCATTTACCAATTTTTTGCTTGGATAATTTTAGGAAGTTGGTTAGCAGTTAGTGGTCAAAAGATAAGCGATAAAAAGCTGAAAAGTTAGAGAGTGGAGAGTGGAAGAATAGAAAGGGGGCAAAATGTTTCTTTTTTCTATTATTCTCATGAAAATGGGGTTAGTCATCCTCTGGGTGAAAATCCAATTTATCACCCCCGTGCCTGTTTGTCGGTAGGTAAATAGAGGCAAAAGATAAATGAGGATAACAAGAGTATAGATTTGTAAATAACCAATATTTTTAAAAAATGGAAAAACTAAAATACGACAAAATTGCCATGTGGCTGATTAACCTGGAATGCAATTTTAACTGTCCTTATTGCTTCTATGAAGATTCGCAACGAAGTTTGAAGCAAAGGATGGCTTGCCTAATTATGGATAAGGTTCCGGCTTTAAATATTTATAAAACTCGTTTTGTTTCTCCGGACGAAGCTGAGAAATTTTTTAATAAAGATGGTTATCGCTGGTGGATTATTATTTCCGGGGGAGAACCTTTTATTTATCCTAACTTTGTGGAGATTGTAAAAAGGCTTTCCCGTAATCATTTAATAACCATTGGCACCAATTTAAGTTTTCCCCTAGATGATTTTATAAAGAATGTTAAACCGGAAAACATTCATTCTTTTTATGCTTCTCTTCATTTAGGAGAAAGAGAAAGAAAAGGGCTTTCAATGGAAGAATTTTTAGCTAAGGCGACTTTGCTGAAAAATGCCGGTTTTAAAATAGAGGCTAATTATGTTATGTATCCTCCTTTAATCAAGCGTTTTAAAGAAACCTATGAAACTTTTAAAGAATTAGGGATACCCCTAGAAGCCAAGGTTTTCAGAGGGAAATATAAAGGCAAAGAATATCCTCAAAGTTTTACTGATGAAGAGAGAAAAAGTTTTTATAATTTTATTCCGTCAGAAGTGGATAGAGCCGCCAGTTTTCATAATCTTTCTTTTAGAGGAGTTCCTTGTTCTGCCGGGATGAATCTAGTCAGAATTAATCCTAACGGCAGTATTACTCGTTGTCCTCATGATCATGAAAAATTAGGTAATATTTTTACTCAAAAATTAAAATTACACCGTAAACCTAAAAAGTGTAAAGCCCCTTATTGTAAGTGTACTCTAGCTATTAAAGAGAAATGTGTTGATTTTAACCGGAGAAAATAAAAAACCCTTGGAGTGTTAGCTATG
>CAZTZK010000008.1:0-5694 GCA_964618065.1 uncultured Candidatus Saccharibacteria bacterium
AGGCGGGAATCTCGCCCAGAGGGCGACCAGCCTCTGGCTGGCAAGACTAATTGCTTGTCATCCCCGCGAAGGCGGGGATCCCAGAATATCTAGGAAAAAACTTACTTGTTAAATCTTTCCAATTAGGATTTCTTTTTTCAATAAGTCTAAGTTTCCACTTCCTGTTCCATTTTTTTAAACATTTTTCTCTGGCAATAGCTGAATTAATATTGCCCGTTTCTTCAAAATACACCAACTTATTAATTTTATATTTTTTAGTAAATCCTTCAACCAACCCTCTTTTGTGCTCATAAATGCGCCGTTCTAAATTATTAGTGACACCTATATATAAAGTCCCGTTTCTTTGGCTGGTTAAGATGTAAACATAATAGTTTTTTTCTTTCATAAATTACTTTTACTCTTGTCTCTGGATCTCCGCCTTTCCTACTGTCATTCCCGCGAAGGCGGGAATCTCGCCCAGAGGGCGACCAGCCTCTGGCTGGCTACCTTTCACTGTCATCCTCTCTTTCCTACTGTCATTCCCGCTTTCGCGGGAATGACAAGTCGGGCGGGGGTAAAACGTAGCGCGGGGATGACAGACAAGCGGAAAATACAAGTTTGCAAGAATGGTATAAATTATCTCTCAATCCCATAATAATCTTTATACCAATCAACAAAGTTTTGAAGTCCTTCTTCAATTGTTGTTTTCGGTTGCCAACCCAATTTACGAATTTTACTTATATCAGCTACCGTAGATTTAACATCCCCGGGTTGGTTGACAAGCATCTTTTTTTTAGCCCGTTTCCCCGTTTTATCTTCAATAATCTTAATAAATCTCAAAAGTTTTTCTTCTTTATCGCTACCAATATTTAAAATCGCATAGTTTAAATCCGCATCTAAAACTTTCAGCGTTCCCGCTACAACATCATCAATATAAGTAAAGCTCCTCGACATTTTTCCGTGATTATAAACATCAATTGGATCGTTTTTTAAAATACTTTCAGTAAATTTAAAATAAGCCATATCCGGACGACCCCAAGGACCATAAACAGTGAAATAACGTAAGCCA
Organism: uncultured Candidatus Saccharibacteria bacterium; assembly: GCA_964618065.1. Taxonomy (GTDB): domain Bacteria; phylum Patescibacteriota; class Minisyncoccia; order CAIUEV01; family JAHKAQ01; genus M55B174. The sequence goes on from CAZTZK010000008.1 coordinate 1,049, forward strand.
CTGATCTTTAAGCCATAAACAGTGTGATAAATATGAGCTAGTAATTCGGTAGCTTTTTTTGTCGCTCCATAAATAGAGGCAGGATCGCCACTCTTATCATCTTCTGAAAAGGGAATTTTACTATTGTTTCCATAAACTGATGAAGAAGAAGCAAAAACAAAATTTTTAACTTTATGCTCAACGCTAAGTTTCAAAAGATTCAAAGTCCCCTTAATATTTGTTTCTTCATATAAAAGAGGCTTGCGGAAAGAATTTCTAACTCCCGCCATTGCTGCCAAATGAATGATTTTATCCGGTTTTTCTTTGGAAAAAATTTTTTTCATTTCTGCATAATCTCTGATATCCTCTCGGTAAAATTCATATTTCTTGCCAGCCAAAAGTTTTTCCAGCCTATCTTTTTTTAGTTTCGGACTATAATAATCATTTAAATTATCAACTAGAACAACCTCTTCTCCTCTTTGAATAAGTTTTTTAGCACAATAACAACCGATAAAACCTGCACCTCCGGTAATTAATATTTTCATTTTACCGCTTTAAAATTTAAGGGAATCTTTTCCAAAAACCCACTTTAAAATTGCTTCCTAGTTATAAAATTTCTTCTAAAACTCTATTCTCGCAACTTGCTTTCAAGTTAACATCCGTAATTTTTCCACAGTAATCATAATTTTTTTCTTCAATGGCCTTATTTTTGTAACAGACATCCTTTTCAAGCCCTGACAAGTTTTCACAATCATCAATATTTTCCTTGTTGGGATCTCTTAAGCCACAAATTTCCAAACAATATTGATAATCGCCAGTATCTTTTTTAGCAACACATTGATTCCCACAATGATTTCTCAAGATATCTTCATAGGCTTCATTAATAATTTCATCACTTACCGCCCCTTCTTCTATCGCCTTATATTCTGTCCCTTCACCGGAACCATTATTCGCCTCTTCCCCATTTATAGTTCCATCTTCCGCATTATTTTTTTCATTATCTTCTATCTCTTCTGCAGGGGATTCTTCTTTTTCTCCTAATTCACCCTGAAAAAGATAGGTGTATCTCTTTGTCCATAAAAAATAGATTGCTCCGAAAAGTACCAAGAAAATCCCGATAATTATAATTGTTTTCTTCATATAAAAAATTTAAAAATAATTTTAACATTTTTGGAAAGTATTTTCTCGGTAAACTATTCTGAACAAACTTCAAAAATATTTATCTTCCTACTCCTGTATAGACAAATCCCATTTTACGCATTTCTTTCGGTTGAAAAGCGTTTCGCAAGTCAATAAAAACCGGTTCCTTCATTTCTTTTTTTAACTTTTCAAAATTAAGATTATGGTATTCTTCCCAATCCGTCATCAAAACAATGGCGCTTGCTCCCTTGGCACCCCTATAAATATTATCAGTGTAGTTAACACTTTGGGGTAATTCTTTCTTGGCTTCTTTCATTCCTTGAGGATCATGAGCTACTATTTCAATTCCTTTTTCTGCTAAAGCTGGGATAATAGTTAGAGCCGGAGATTCCCTTAAATCATCAGTATCGGGCTTAAAGGTTAAACCTAGGAATAAAACTTTTTTATTTACTTCGTCTTCACCTAATACTTGACGAATTTTTTTGACCATTCTCGCTTTTTGAGCATTATTAGCTTCTGCAACTGCCTCTACTACTCTTAAAGAGGCCTCGTTTTCTTGAGCAATTCGTAAAAGAGCTTTGACATCTTTAGGGAAACAAGAGCCTCCATAGCCAGCTCCAGCTTCTAAAAATAGAGAACCGATCCTTTTATCCATTCCCATTCCTTTTGCTAAATCAATAACATCCGCTCCCAAGTTTTCACAAAGATTAGCCATTTCGTTAATGAAACTTATTTTAGTAGCTAAGAAAGCGTTAGAGGCGTATTTAATAAGCTCAGCCGTTTGAGCATTTTTCACAAAGAATAATTTATCCTCTTCTATAAAACTGTAAATTTCTTTCATTACTCTTTGTGCTTTTTGAGAATCGGCCCCGATTACTACTCGGTCAGGGTTCATGAAATCAGTTACAGCTACTCCTTCTCTTAAAAATTCCGGGTTAGAAACAACATCAAATTTAGCTTGTGGATTATTTTTCTTTATTATTCTAGCTACTTGTTTAGCTGTTCCTGCCGGGACGGTACTTTTGTTGACTACCACTTTGTATTTCTTAATGTAAGGAGCTAAAGTTTCAGTAGCCTGATAAACATAATTTAAATCAGCGTAGCCATCGCCTCTTCTGGAGCTGGGAGTACCTACTGCAATAAAAACTGCCTCTGATTTTTTAACCGCTTTTCCTAAAATTCCACTAAAAGATAGTCTTCCTTCTTTAAAATTCCGGCTAATTATTTTTTTAAGACCGGGTTCATAAATAGGGACGATTCCTTTCCTAAGTTTCTTTATTCTTGCCTGATCTTTATCAACACAAACTACTGTATGACCTGCTTCAGCTAAACAAGCTCCTGTCACTAAACCAACATAACCAGAACCAATAATACATATTTTTTTAAAATTTTTCCCCATTAAACTATTTTAAATTGTTAATTATCATCAACTCTGTTTTATTCTTTAAAAAACTTTTTAGCTAAAAATCATTTTCTTTAAATCAGCTTTATATTTCCTTAGCCAGCTTCCAAATTCTTTGTTACTTACTTGCCTGTTTTTTTGAATATCTTTTCTCTTTTTAAGAAGTTCCCCCATATTTTTTAAGATATCCCACCAAGAAGCTAGTGTTATTCTTAAAATTCCTTTCTCTCTATTTCTTCTCTTGGTTTTTGAGATTCCCGCTTTTAATTTTGCCGCTGGCCCTCTCTTCAAGAAAATACTTACTCCTAGCATTATATAACGAAAAGGCATAAATAATAAACCCCTGATTAAATAAAGAAAAGGGAAATTCTTTAATAAGACATAATACTGATTGCGGTGAACATGGAAGCTTTTAAAAGGAGAATAAGATTTACCTGTTGCTGAATGAACATGAAAACCAAAAGCCCGAGGGACATAATAGGCCCTATAACCAAGCAACCGACTGCGATAATTCAGATCTAGATCTTCGTAATAAGCAAAAAAATCTTCATCAAAATAGCAAGCTTCTCCTTTTTCGTTTTGGTAAGCAATTTCTTGAAGCATTTCTGTAGAGTAAAGAGCTGCCGCCCCGCAACTGCCAAAAATTTCTTCTTCATCGTCATATTGACCTTCATCTTTTTCCCGGAATCCCCTCTCCATACCACTCCCATCAATTTGGATTAGGGTACCTACGGTATTTATAAGTTTCGGCTCATATTTAAAAAGAAGTTTAGCCGCTAAAATTCCCATTTTTTTATTCTCTTGCCTGTATTTTTCAGCTGCCATAACTAATTTCTCTAAATAACGAGAGTTTAATTCAATATCATTATTAAGAGGGCAAATATATTTTAATTTCTTCCCTTGGCTACCTTTTTGGATATCGTCTTGAAAAGCTTGCCTAATTCCAATATTGTTGGCTTTAGCAAAACCAGTATTCTCTTTTAGTTTTATTAAGTTAATCTCCGGATAATCTCTGACAATCATTTTGGCTGAACCGTCACAAGAACCATTATCAATCAAATAAATCTCAAAATCTTTAAAAGTTTGAGCGCGTAAAGAGTCTAAACATTTTTTTAAAATTTTTTTGCCATTCCAATTAGGGATAATAATGGCTACTGAAGGCATGATTTGAAAATTATAAGTTATAAATTAGGAATGCTTTTTGTCTGCTACTCCCGCAAAAGCGGGGATCTAGATATTTAAACTGTACTAATTTTATTTCATCATAGCAACAAGCCGATTCTTAAACAATATTTATTTCTTCTAGTCAATTTATGTAGAAAGTTATTTTTTCAGAAGCTACAAAGCAATTGATAAAAACACACCCCAGAGATAATTCTAGGGTGTAGTGGGAACAAAATAGAATTACAATAAAATCTATGGATTATTCTGTCCAAGCAATGACTGATTTGATTGAGCCGTATTATTTTCTCCCTGAGCTGGATCATATTGTGCTCCTTTTTCCACAGAACCCTTTGCTACCTGTTCAGCAACTTTTGGTGTTACATTTAGATTAATTGTTTTATCCAAATCTTCACCACCAACTCCGCCCAAATCTTGTGCTCCCTGTTTCCCTGTTTTTAACGATTCTGGTATGTCCGGTTTCGTTTTCGGTTCGGGAGTTGAAATCAGTTCGGCACCATTTCCGATTCCGACCCAATCTTGTGCTTCCTGTGCTCTCTCATCCCAAATAGCTTGCATGAGATCAGGTCTTTCTATATTTTCCATACCAGGTGGTGTACCTCCTACCTGTCCCTGTGTATTTCCCATCGTTGGTTTTATTGTTGGTTTAAGATTTTCATCTTGTGCTCCCTGATTTTGCAAGGATGCAGTACCTCCCGTCGCTACATCTTCTTGGGCAGTGCCTCCTCCATCTTCTCCTTCACCTACAATATGATACCGCTCCTGAATCGGGTTTGGATTTACTGTTGGTTTTGGTTTAAGTGCTTCTTTTTTCCAGTCAGACTTACCAGTCAGACTTATAAGTGGCGCCTTTATGAAAATCAAAGATACCATCCTGTTTTGCTTTTTCTGCATAAATTTCCGCGGGCGTTTTAGTTTCACTTCCGGGTTCTGTATCTTTTCC
>CAZTZK010000009.1:0-25408 GCA_964618065.1 uncultured Candidatus Saccharibacteria bacterium
AACAACAAGTTTAAATATTTAATTAACCTAACGAAATGGTCTACTAGGACATTTCTATATTGCTGGAGGGTAGGACATTTCTACTTTGCCTTGACATACCCATGCTTAAATCTTCATTCCAAAAATTAAACAAGGATAGCTCTTCTCCCAAAGAACAAAAACTAGAATTAAACTTGCGCCCTAAAAAATTAGAGGAATATGTTGGTCAAAAAAGAATAAAAGAGAATCTAAAAATATTCATTGAAGCGGCAAGAAAAAGGAAAGAACCCTTGGAGCATGTTTTAATCTACGGACCGGCAGGTTTAGGCAAAACAACTCTTTCTCACATTATTGCAACCGAGATGGGATCTAATATAAGACCAACTTCAGGCCCAGCTATAGAAAAGATAGGAGACCTGGCTTCTATTCTAACCAATTTAGAAGATGGTGACATTCTTTTTATTGATGAAATTCATCGTATGAATAAAATGGTAGAAGAAGCTCTTTATCCGGCTATGGAAGATTGTAAATTAGATATTATTATTGGAAAAGGACCTTCTGCTAAAACTCTTCAGCTAGATCTTCCTCATTTTACTCTAATTGGAGCAACTACTAGAATTGGACTTATTTCATCTCCTTTAAGAAGTCGCTTTGGCATGACTTATAAACTTAATTTTTATTCCCAAAACGAGATAGCTTCCATTCTTAAACGCTCCGGAGATATTTTATCAATACCAATGGAAGAACAGGGCTGTTCCTTAATCTCTCAATGTAGCCGAAGAAATCCAAGAGTAGCTAATCGCCTTTTAAAAAGAGTTAGGGATATTGCAGAGATAAAAGGACGTGGAATTATTGATAATGAAATAGCTCAAAAAGCCTTAGAAATGCTGGAAATTGATTCAATGGGTTTAGATCCTGGAGACCGCTATCTTCTTAAAAATTTAATAAAAAAATTCAGCGGAGGACCAGTAGGTATAGGTACCTTGGCAGCTGCCACCAGCGAAGAAAAAGATACAATTGAAGAAATTTATGAACCTTATCTTCTAAAAATAGGATTTTTGGAAAGAACTCCAAGGGGAAGAATTGCTACTAGAAGAGCTTTTGAGCACCTAGGATTTAATTGGGAAGAGGAAGGATTGAAATTATAAATTATAAAAATAAAAAAAGATAAAACTCGTTTTTATCTTTTTTTATTTTCCTTTAATCTTTTTTTCTGATTCTTTTTATTGCTGTTGTGTTATGAAGATATTGTCGGCTACTGATTGAGGGAGAGTGGGGCTTGTTGCGCCCCCTACTCTCCCTTCTTCCGACCTCTTCTCAAAAACAAAGGGGATAAAAAAAGAAAAAGAATTAAATAAATTAAAAGCAAAAAAATGACCGCTAAAAATAAAAAAAAATTCACCAGCGAAGTTTTAATCGCCCTGACTATATTGTTTCTTTGTTTTTTAAAAATTCCACAAGTATTCGCTAGTGAAGGTACAATTGTAGTTAGCGAATTTATGGCCAACCCTAAAGCAGTTAATGACAGCAAGGGAGAATGGTTTGAATTATATAATAAAGGGCCGGAAGATATAAATCTAAAAGATTGGACAATAGAAACCAGAAGCGGACAACATTTATTTTCCCAAGATGTTTTAATGGAAGCCGGAGGATTCGTTGTAGTTTGTAAAAACTCTAATTTTGAAGAAAATGGAGGAATTCCCTGCTCTTATAAATATACTGGGCTCAATCTTGCAAATTCAGGAGGAGAAATAAAATTAAACAATGGAGATTTTTCGGCTTTTACCTTAGAATATTCAGCAGAAATGGTTAAAGAAGGAAAATCTACCGAGTTAATCAATGTAGAGGAAGCTGTTCTTGAAAATATTTCATCTCCGGAAAATTGGCAATTTTGTACTAATGAGATGGAATCTCACGATTTTGGAACTCCTGAAGCTGCTAATAGTTCGCAACAAGAAAGTATTGAAGAGTTTATTGAGAACGACAAGGAAGACGATTCCGAAAAAGACTCCGAAAAAGACTCCGAAAAAGACAATGATTCTGAAACCAACAATCCCCCTTCTTCTACTCTAAACGATTCTGCTAAAATCTTTCTAACAAAAATAATTCCTAATCCAAAAGGATTAGATAAAGAAGATAATGAATTTATAGAAATTTATAATCCCAATGATTTTTCTGTTGATCTTTTAGAATGGAAGCTCTCCAATAGAAACGGTCAGGAATATACTTTTAAAGAAAGTTTTATTTTGGATCCTCTGGAATATAAAACCATCTATCGCCAAATTTTTAATTTCAATCTTTACAACCAAGATGGTTCCGTCTCACTCTTTAATAAAAAAGGAGATTTGGTTGACAACCTTTCCTTTAATGGTACTGCGGGAGAAGAAAAAATTTTCAACAAAAAACCTGGGGGAGAGGTTTTTTGGTCCTCTTCAGATTCTACTCCTCTAAATAATACTGAAAATGAAAATACCAATGTTTTGAAAACGGAAGAAAATTCTTCTCAAAATTCCCCTCTAAAGATAAATGAAATAAGCCAACTTATTTTTTTGAATAATCTCACCGAGGTTTTTCTTGAAGGAATAGTGGTCTCCCCGATTGGTATTCCCCAACAAAATTCTTTCTATCTTCAAAAAAACGAGCAGGGTATCCTTATAAAACTTTCGGGGGGTAAAAAATATGAATTAGGAGATTACTTAAAGATAAAAAGTGGGGTTCTTCACCAAACCCAAAGTTATAATTACTTAAAAATATCCGGATTGGAAAATATTGAAAAAAAACAAAACAAAGATATTGAATATTTTAATATTGAAAAGTGCCTTAAAGAGGAAAACTGCTTAAAAAATATCGGTTCAGCAGTTAAATTTAGAGGAAATTTTTCTAAAAAAACTTCTACCGCCCTTTTCTTTAAAAATGAAGACTTTGAAATAGAATTATACCTTCCTAATAATCTATATTTTAATACTTCAACTCTAAAAGAAGGAGATCTGTACGAAATCAAAGGAGTTCTTGAAAAACCTAACGCTAATTTCAGAATACTGGCTACTAGTAAGGAATCTCTTTCTCTAATTAAAAAAAATGTTACCGAAGATAATATTCCTGAAGATAAAAAAGTTAAAACCAATTTAACAACGGTAAAAAGTGACAAAAATATAATAATAAAAAAAGGGGTAGAAGATAATTTTTCCCCTTTAATAAAAAAGCCTCTATTCTTCCAAGATAAAATAAAAATAATTGAAAATATTGCAAAAAACGAAGGAGAAAAAAATCAGCAAGGAGATAAAAAGGATACTTTGCACTTTTTATTAATAAAAGTCCTTAAAACATTGGCTTCTATAATTTAAATCCGACTGGAAAAAGTAATATCTTCAGAATGGTGTTGAAATAATTGTCTTTTAAATAATTGTTTCGGTGTAAAAAAATATATTGCAATTAAATAGAATGTTGTATAATTTGAAATAGATTTAAAAATAAAATTCAGAAGTTTGCCAATATAAAAAATATCCAATTGTTATGATTATTTTAGGAATAGACCCCGGTTTTGCTAGAATAGGTTATGGAATTATTAAAAAAGATAAAAGCCAGACTTTTCCCTTAGATTTTGGTTGTATAACAACCAGAAAAGAATGGAGTTTTCCGGAAAGATTGGTCCAAATAAGTGCTGACATAAAAAAATTAATTAAGAAAAACAAACCTGACTGTTGCGCTATTGAAAGTCTTTTTTTCTTTAAAAATTCTAAAACGGCTTTAACGGTAGCTGCCGCTAGAGGAGTATTAATTTGTGCAATAAAACAAGAAAGAATTCCTTTATTTGAATATACCCCTCTTCAAATAAAGCAGGCAGTAACAGGTTATGGAAAGGCAGAAAAAATTCAAATAATGGATATGGTTAAACAAATTCTAAATATAAAGTCGCCCATAGAATTGGACGATACCTCTGATGCTCTAGCTATAGCGCTTTGCCATGCTAATTCCTTGAAATTTATTAATAAATCTCCAAGCGCTTGAAATAATAAATTTTTAATTATAACTCAATTTAACTTGTTTTTTTAAAATTTACAGTATAAGCTTTATAGAGAAAGAAAAAATAAAAAATATTACAATTTTTTGATTAAGATTTTTAATTCTAGTTATTTTTTTAAAAAAATAAGTAAATTAAATAAAAAATATGAATGGTTTTATTCAATTCGTAATAAATCAAGGCGTGCCTCTGGAAACAATTAAACTTATACTCATGTTTCCTCTGGTTGTAACTATTATGGCGGCCGCCCGTCAAATAATAGGGATCAAAGCTTTTGGAATTTATACTCCATCAATCATAGCAATCGCTTTTTTATCAACAGGATTAAAATATGGAATCTTTCTGTTCTTAACAATTTTAATTGCAGGCACTCTTACTCGCCTTGTCCTTAAAAAATTAAGACTTTTATATCTTCCTAGAGTTGCTATCATGCTTTCCGTTATCTCGGTTACAATTTTCTTAGTTTTAGCTGTTAGTGGTTATTTCCAAAGAACGGGTCTTGCTGCAGTGTCCATTTTTCCCCTTCTCATTATGATAACTATAATGGAAAAATTTATTGTTATTCAAATTGAAAGAGGAGCTAAAACAGCAGTTTTCTTATCCTTGGAGACACTTTTACTTTCAATAATCGCCTGTCTTGTTGTAAGTATTAGTTTTCTTCAAAATTTAATTCTTGCTTATCCTTGGCTTATTTTGATTATAATTTTGTTAAATTTTGCTCTTGGCAAATGGACAGGCCTAAGGTTATCAGAATATTATAGATTTAAAGAAATTATAAAAGATGCTGAATTTCCTGAAAAAAAGTAGTTGCATACTCGGGATGAATTCCCGAAATTTGGATTTCATAAGACCTTATAACAAAAGGCTTTCTAAGAGAATAGCTGATAATAAAATCTTTACTAAAAAAATCCTTAGAAAAAATGGAATTCAAACACCGAAATTAATTGCCCGGATCAAAAATACGGATGATCTGAAAAATTTTAACTGGGAAAGCCTACCCAATTCTTTTGCTCTAAAGCCCAATCGTGGATTAGGTGGAGAAGGGATTATTGTTGTTTACGGAAAAAAGAAAAATGGTAACTGGGTTAGAGCTGATCGTCAAGAGTTGTCAATCCAAGATTTAAAAAATCATATTATAAATATTTTAGGAGGAGATTATTCTTTGGCAGGAACCTTAGATTCAGCTTTTTTTGAAGAAAGAGTAAAGATACTAAAATTATTAAAGCCATATAGTTTTAGAGGTATTCCCGATATTAGAATTATTGTTTTTAATAATGTCCCGGTAATGGCAATGTTACGTCTTCCCACTAAAGAATCGGGGGGAAGAGCCAATCTGCATTTAGGAGGTGTTTGTGTTGGGATTGATATGGCCACAGGAGTTACTACTACAGCTATTACTAAAAACTTGGCTACCCAAAAAGAGTTTTTCGTTGACCACATTCCTAATACTCGCCTTTCTTTATCTGGAATTAAAATACCAAACTGGAAAGAAATACTAGAAATATCAGTTAAAGCTCAACAAGCCACTGCAATAGGTTATTTGGGGGTAGACATAATGATAGACAGAGAAAGAGGGCCTATAGTGGCAGAACTTAATGCTAGGCCCGGCCTGGGAATTCAAATAGCTAACCTAGCTCCCCTTAAAATAAGACTAAAGAAAGTAGAGGGATTAAAGATCAAAACATATTCAAGAGGGGTAAGAGTTGGCCAAGATTTATTTGGAGGAGAAATAGAAGAAGATGTAGAAGATTTAACAGGAAAAAAAGTTTTAGGAATTTTTGAAAAAGTTATTCTTGCCAATCCTCAAAACAGAATCTCTAAAGAGATAAAAGCTAAAATTGATACCGGGGCTTATTCCACTTCTATTTCCAATAATTTAGCAATAAAACTTGGTTATGAAAAAATAGTTAACAGATTTAGCCAGGAAGCTATAGAATCTTTTGGAATACCAAATAAAGATAATTTCAAACACCCTTCTTTTGTTGATGTTGTAAAAATTAATTCGGCCCACGGAAAAACAATTAGGCCTAAGATTAAAATTAAGCTTACCTTGGGGGGCATTACTTTTGAAACTCTGGCAACTATAGCGGGCAGAGAAGATTTAAAATACGAAGTTCTAGTAGGCAGAAGAGATATTAGAAAATTCATTGTTGATCCAGGTAAGTTAAAAATCAGTGAGTTAAATCTTCTAAATAATTCAAAAAAACAATTAGAAGAATAGAAATGAATTCTACAATAAATAAGCAAATTAAAAAAACACTTGAGAATTTTAATTTTCCTGTGATAGGAGCTTCTGTACAACCCTTCGGAAGAATTGGAATAGAGGAAATTTTTCCTCATTTTAGCATAGCCTGTTTAAGATATTCAGAAGAATTAGAACAAATGAGAAAAGAAAATATTCCGATTTTCTGTCTTGAAGAAGCGCTTGAAAAAAATCCTAAGGGTAAAAGAAACACTACAACAGTTTTAAGAAATAAACTTTTTCAAAAATTCTTAAAGAAAATTATAGTTAATAATTCTCAAAAACCCGTTTTAATTCTCTACAAAAGTAGTCAAGAAATAGAAAGACTCGCTAAAAAGTTTAATTGGATTTTAGCAGCTAACAGCCAAAAATTATACAAAAAACTTGAAAATAAATTATTTTTTAAAAAGTTAATTAAAAAGTTAAACATCAATGGAATTCCGGGAGAAATAAAACCGTTAGGTAAGCTTATCTTTAGACAATTAATTTCAAGATATCCGGATGGCTTTGTAATCCAAAATCCTTCTTCTGGAGGGGGAAAGGGAACTTTTTTCATTACAAATGAAAAGGGGTTTGAGAATTGTGTTTCTCTTCTAAAAAAAGAACCCAGTCTAAACCCTAATTCTAAAATTATTATTACTAAATTTATTAAGGGTTATTCTCCCAGTGTTACAGGATGTGTAATTAGAAATGGCATACTTCAGCTCCCTCCCCAAATACAACTTATAGATATCAAGGAACTTTGCTTAAATAAAAAAAATAGTGGAACTTTTTGTGGGCATGATTGGTCAGTAGCTAAAAAAATAGATAAACAGGCTTCTCGGGAAATGAAAATGGTAACGGAAAAAATTGGTACTTTTTTAAAACAAAAAGGATTCAAAGGAATTTTTGGAATAGATTTTTTAGTGGACCAAAAAGATAACTCGGTTTTTCCTGTTGAGCTTAATCCTCGTCTTTTGGGAACTTTTCCCGTTTCCACTCTCGTCCAATTAAAAAACAATGAGGTTCCCTTGATTGCTTTTCACATTTTAGAATTTGCCGGAAAAAAAATTGGAATAAGTCTCAAGAAATTAAACCAAGAATTATCTAATCACAAAGAAGGATCTCACCTTTTCATAGCATCACCCTACCCTTCCTATAAAATAAGAGGGAAATTAAGAGCCGGAGTTTATAAGCTATGCAAAGGAAATTTAAAATTTTTAAGGCAAGGTTATAAATTTAAACATCTTAAAAATAAAAAGGAATTTCTTTTAGTAGATGGCGTTCCTCATTCACCCAGAATTGAAACGAGTGGATTATTTAGAATATTAAGAGTTGTCTCTCCTATTCAAATAAGTCAAAAAATGGGGAAAGAGTTAAATTTTACGGGGAGAAAAATAGTAAAAGCTGTTTATAAAGAATTAAAGATAAGGAGTTTGTAAAATTTTTAAACGAATAATTAAAAAGGTTGAGAAATTAAGAAAAATAATTTTAGCTTCTATGTTTAGATCTAAAAAAACAAAAAATATAAAAGGAGAAACGAGCATACCTCCCAATAAATGGCTTCATCCTTTTGCTTATTTTTCTTTTTTACTAAAAACTCCCGGTAAAAGAAGATTGATCGTGTGGGGAATATTTAAATTATTCCTTTTAGGGTTTTTTGGGTTAATTATTGTAGGAGTTTCAATTTTTATTTATTACTCAAAAGATTTACCTAAATCTAGCCAGATTTCTGAAAGAAAAGTCTCTGAGTCTACAAAAATTATGGATCGTACTGGCCAGGTTATTCTTTATGAAATTCATGGGGAAGAGAGAAGAACAGTTATTCCTTTTAAGGAAATGCCTAAAAATATAAAAAATGCCACCCTTGTTGCAGAAGATGATCAATTTTATTCTCATCATGGAATAGATATGATAGCTGTAGTAAGAGCTGTTTTAGCGGACATAAAAGAAGCCAGGTCACAAGGAGCTTCAACAATAACTCAACAGTTTATAAAAAATTCGATTCTTTCTCCCGAAAAAACCTATACCAGAAAATTCAAAGAAGCGATTCTTTCCATTGAATTAGAAAGACGGTTTAGTAAAGACGAGATCTTGGAAATGTATCTCAATGAAATTCCTTATGGTACTAATGCTTACGGAATAGAATCTGCAGCTCAAACCTACTTTGGGAAATCGGCTGCCGGACTAACCCTGGATGAATGCGCTCTAATAGCTTCTTTACCTAAAGCTCCGACTTATTTTTCTCCTTATGGAAACCATATTAATGAATTAATTTGGCGTAAGGAGTGGATTATAAAAAGAATGGAAGATTTAGGTTATATAACAACAGAAGAAGCAATTGAAGCGATTGAGACCAAAACACTGGAAAAAATAAAACCTTTTGCCTCTCAAATTCAAGCCCCTCATTTTGTAATTTATGTAAAACAACAACTTGTAGAAAAATATGGGGAAGAGTTTATTGAAACTGGCGGTTTAAGAATTTATACAACCTTAGATTGGCAAATGCAATCAGCCGCAGAAGAAATTATTAAGGAACAAGTAAAAATAAATAAACAAAATTTTAATGCAGGAAATTCAGCTATGGTGGTAATAGATCCTCAAACTGGAGAACTTTTAGCTATGGTTGGCTCTTATGACTATTTTAATAAAGAAGACGATGGCAATGTTAACGTAGCTCTAAGAGAGAGACAACCGGGGTCATCATTTAAGCCTTTTGCATATGCAGCCGCTTTTTCAAAAGGGTATTTACCAAAAACAATCATTTATGATGTAAAAACAGACTTTAAAGACGAGACGGGGAAAAGTTATACTCCTCAAAATTATAACAATTCATTTTCGGGTCCAGTTACCATGAAAGAAGCATTAGCTAGATCCTTAAATATTCCCGCCGTAAAAACTCTTTATTTGGCCGGTATAGATAATACCATTAATATTGCTGAAACATTGGGTATAACAACATTAAAAAATCGCCAGCGTTATGGTTTAGCTCTTGTGCTTGGAGGAGGAGAGGTTACCCTTTTGGAAGAAACCAGTGCTTTTTCAATATTTGCTAATGATGGGGTAAAACACGAAAAAAAATCAATTTTAAGAATTGAAAATTCAAAAGGAAAAATCATAAAAGATAACTCTCTAGATATTGGTAAAAGAGTTTTAGAGGCTCAAATAGTAAGACAAATTAACGACTGTCTTTCCGATAATTCAGCCAGGGCTCCGGTTTTCGGGGGACACAGCCAGTTATATATTTCTGGTAAAAAAATTGCTGCTAAAACAGGGACCACTCAAGAATATAGGGATGCCTGGACGGTTGGATATACTCCCGAATTAGCTGTTGGGGTTTGGGTTGGCAATAATGATAATACTCCCATGAGACAAGGAGCTAGTGGTATTACGGTGGCTGCTCCAATTTGGCACAGTTTTATGACTAGATTTATAAATAAATATTCTTCAACAGAATTTATTGAACCTAAGGAGGAAGAAATTAGAAAACCAATGTTGGGGGGATATATTGAAGATAAAATAACCATGAGAATTGATAAAAAATCAGGATATGAAGCTACTGAAGATTGTTCTAAAAAACATACAGAAGAGAGAATTTTCCAAAAAAGCCACTGTATATTATATTACCTAGATAAAGATAATCCTTTGGGTGACTATCCTAAAGAACCCGAAGGGGATCCTCAGTTTAAAAATTGGGAAAAAGGTGTTGAAGAATGGGCTGAGGAGAACGAGATTGAAGATGAACCTCCAGATAAAAAGGGCTGTAAGGGTAAAAAAGAAGATGATGATTAAAAAAGGTTAATAGTCTATTTAGAAGATTAATTTATTTGGTAACGTATTTTTTTAATATACTCCCTCCCCATCTCTTTATTAATAGAATTAATAATTAAATCATTTTGGGCTCTTATTTTTTGACCTAAAATAATACTTCCCAGCCTTACTTCAATTGTTTGGGTTTGTTTTATATATTTTATAACCTTGGGTTGTTCTTTTTCTTTTTTGCAAAATTCTTTAAGTACTTTTTGACTTAATCTGCAAACATTAAAAGCTTCAAATTCATCCATAACCCCCATCTTCCTAATTGTTCTTTCTAATTCTTTTTTAATTCCAAATCCTAACATTATATCTTCCTATTTATTTTTCATTATTTACTCTATCAATAGGAGAAACGATACCCAAAAAATCTCTTTCTTTTTTATCAAAAGGTTCTATTAAAATAGGAGAATTTTCTTGATTAATTAAAATCCTTATTTTATCGCTTTTAACACTATTAAGACAATCAAATAAATATCTATAATTTAAACTAACACTTGCTTTTTTACCACTTACTTTTATTTTTATTTTCTTTAACATTTTTCCTCTATTTTTAGATTGAGCAGAAATATTCATTTCCTTTTTTGAGGGAATAATATCTAATAAAACGTCATTAAAATCTTCATGGGAAAAAAGAGATGCTAATTTTATAGCATCCAAAAACTCTTTTTTCTCTAAAATAACTTCTATTTTGTGATCTTTGGGGATTATTTGACTATAATCAGGATAATCTCCATCAACAATTCTAGAAACAAGATAGATATTATCCCCTTGAATAGCTATTTGATTTTCATCCATAAAAAGATAGATTGTTTTTTCCTCTTGATTGAAAGTATGAATAATTTCTGTTGCGGTTTTATTTGGAATTATTACAGAGTTAATATTTTTTTCTTTTTTAATATTAGGATTTTTTTGTTTTATTGTTTTTTCACTTAAACGAAATCCATCAGTAGCAACAATCTTAACACTATTTTTCTCTTTTAAAATATAAATTCCTGCTAAATCTGGTCGCATATTTGAAATAGCTATTGAAGGAATAACCTGTTCAATGGCTTTAGATAATTGATAACCTTTTATTTTCAAAAAACTATTCTTTTTTATTTGTGGAATGAGAGGGAAATCTTTACCATTTATTCCTTTTATTTCATTATTAGATGATATTGTTTTTATTTTCAAATTATTCCCACTTTTCTTGAGAGTTATTTTTTTCTCAGTAATTCCTTCAATCACATTGGTAAAAATTTTAGCAGGAATCGCTATATTTCCTGTCTTTTTAATAGATGCTCTAATATTAATAATAATCCCCATTTCTAGATTGGTAGCTTTTAATATAAAACTCCCCTTTTTAGCCTCTAAATAAACACTAGTTAAAATAGGAAGTGTTGAATTATAACTAGCAATTCTATTTAGTAAGTGTAATTTATCTAATAAATGTTCCTTTAGAAAAGTTATTTCCATATATATAAGTTAATTTTTAATATTATAATATTATTGTTGTTATTAGTCTGTTTAAAAGTTTATTTTTTATTCAAAGTGTTATTTTTAAAGGGGTTAAGGTTGTTTTTAAAAAGTTGAATAGTTTGTTGATATTTATTGATAAAATAATAATTTATTTTATCAACAGGAAATTAGAAATTAAAAACACAAGTTAAACACATTTAAATATATTAATATTTTTTTATTTAATATAAATATTGTTCCTTTATTGTTGAAATCTCTTGTTTTAATACAAGATTATTTTTTAATTTATTTTTTATCTTCTCATAAGCATGGATAATTGTTGCATGATCTCTACCCCCCAATTCTTTACCAATACAAGGGTAAGAAAGCTTTAATTCCTCTCTTATAAAATAAATTACTATTTGACGAGGTTTAATAATATTACTTTTTCTACTCTTTCCTGTGATTTCATTTGGTTTTATATTATAAAAAGTGGCTACAGCTTCAATTATTTTATTAGGATTAGTTATTTTGATGATTTTTTTAGCAAAAGATTCTTCTAGTATTTTTTTTGCATTTTTTAAAGAAAAAGGAAGTTTTTTTAATTGACAAACAGCAATATATTTATTTAAAACTCCCTCTAATTCTCTTACATTATCAAGAACGTTTTGAGCAATATATTCTAAAACCTTATAAGGTATTTTATTAACTCCAAGATTATTTACTTTTTCCATTAAGATAGCAATTTTTGTTTCAGTATCAGGTCTAGAAATATCTGTAATCATCCCCCCTTCAAACCTAGACCTTAACCTCTCTTCTAATGTTGCTATTGATTTTGGAGGTCTATCAGAACAAATAACAATTTGTTTGTTTTCCTGGTAAAGAGTGTTAAAAATATGAAAAAATTCTTCTTGGGTTTTCTCTTTACCTCCAATAAATTGGATATCATCAATTAAAAGAAAATCTATTTTCTTATAATCATCTTTAAATTTATCAACTTTTCTCTCCCTAATTGCATCAACAAATTCAGAAGTAAAATTTTCAGATGTTATATAACGGATTCTTTGTTTTTTCTTATTTTTAATCACCTCATTTCCAATAGCTTGAAGGAGATGTGTTTTTCCTAAACCAACTCCCCCATAAATAAAAAGAGGATTATATTTATTTCCAGGTTCTTCAGCTACTGCCTCACAAGCTGACTTTGCTAATTCATTATGAGATCCTGTAACCAAATTATCAAAAGTATATCGCTTATTAAGATTTTGTTTTTCTTTATTTTCAGCTTCGTTTTTTGAGTTAAAATATTTTTTATCTACTTCATTATTTTTTTGAGTTTGGTAGGTTTGTTTAATATGCGGTTTTTTTATAGTTACAACTTTATACTGAATAGATTTAATGTCTTTACAGTAATTAGATATTGAATTTTTTATAAATTTTCCGTATTTATTTTCTAGCCATTCTTTACTAAAACCATTAGGAACAGCAATAACAATTTTTCCATTTTTAATATTCAATATATAGGTATTATTAAACCAGGTGACAAAATTTCCCTTACTAATTGTGACCTCTATTTCACCAAGAACGGCTTGCCAAATGTATTTCTTATCCATTTTTATCTAAAAAAACCATTAGAAATAATTGACTTTTATCCTAGCATAAAATTTAGATGAAGGAAATTCAAAAAAAAGCTTTTTTTGTGCAAAACCTGTGTAAAAGTTTTTAAAAATAAAAATATTTAATCAGAACGCCTAGAGGGTACTATTTATAATAGAAGTCTAGAGTGATATTAATATTTGACATTTTATCTTTTCCACTTTAATTTAGTTAATGTATAATCTTTTTAATAAAGGGGAAATTAATCAGAAAAATATTTTTTATGTCAACAAAAAGAACCTATTTTCCTAAAAAAAGGAAAAGAAAAAGAACTTGTGGATTTAGAATAAGGCAAAGGACAAAAGGGGGTAGAAAAATTTTAAGCAGAAGGAGAAAAAAGAAGCGCCAAAAAGTTACAGTTGCTTGATTTTAAAACTAAAATGTCTAGTAGTAATTATTTAACAAAGGAGGAAATAAAAGAAACGCTTAAAAATGGCAAGCGTTTTTCTATTAAAAGCTTACAAATTGTTTATTGGAAGAAAGAAGACGTTAATGGGATAGCTGTTGTTATTCCTAAAAAAATAGCATCTAGTAGTGTTAAGAGAAACCTTATTAAAAGGAGGTTTAAGGAATCTTTTAGAATTATCTTAAAAAATGGTAAGGTAACAAAGGGTGGAATTGTTTTGTTTTGTCATTCTTCTAATTATTCTTTTAAAAAATGCTTTTCCCTGTCTAAAGAAATAATTAATTTTATAGTTAGAAAATAAACATGGATATTTTAACTGCTCTATTTCATGAAATTTTGTATCGTCCCCTATTTAATGGTTTGGTGTTTTTCTATAAAGCAACTGGAGATCTAGGGGTAGCTATAATTATTGTAACTGTTTTAATTAAAATTCTTTTATTTCCCCTTTCTAAAAAGCAACTTAAATCTCAGCACGATATAAAGAAAATTCAGCCAAAAATTAATGAGATAAAGGAAAAAAATAAAGGAGACCGAGAAGCTCAAAGTCGGGAAATGATGGAACTTTATAAAAAAGAAAAAATAAATCCAGCTGCGGGATGTCTTCCCCTTTTAGTCCAACTTCCCATTTTAATTGCTCTCTATAGAGTTTTTATTCCAGGAAAATCTTTATTTATTGATGGAGATCATCTTAGGGTTGCCATGGATACTCTTTATTCTTTCCCCTATCTTCAAAGTGTTACAGAAATTAAAAACACTTTTTTGGGAATTGTTGATTTAACTCAAAGAAGCATTCCAATTGCTCTTGTGAGTAGTTTTCTTCAATTTATTCAATCAAAAACCCTTTCTTCTTCTAAGAAAAAAGAAAAGGAGAAAGAGAAAAACAAAGAAAAGGAAAAGCAAGATTCCCAACCGGCATTTCAAGATGTTTTTAGCAACCAAATGATTTATATGATGCCGGTAATTACTTTTTTCTTTGGCATTAGTTTTCCAGCCGCTTTACCTCTCTATTGGAGTGTTAGTACGGCTATAACAATACTTCAACAACAGTTTTTAGGAAAAAAGCTAAACAAAAAAAAGTCTTCCCAAAAATCTTAATTTTTTGAGTTAATTTTAGAAAGAAATTTTATTTTAGTGTTAAATTTATGTCAATTCCCCATAAAGTAGCTTTTAATACTGTTTTTTCTTCCTCGGCTAAAATAACCTGGACTCTTGTCTCCCTAATCTCCCTTGGTTTAATTACAAGATATCTAGGAGCCGATGGTTTTGGAGAATATACAACAATTCTAGCCTTTTTCTTTATGTTCTCAGCTTTTAGTGATTTAGGGCTTAATCAAATTGTCTTAAGAGAAATTTCTTTTAAAAATAGAGATTTAAGAGAAGGGAAAATTATCTCTACGGCTTTTACTTTAAAGTTATTAGTTGCTCTCTTGGTGGTTTTTACAGCTTTTTTATTAGTTAAATTTTTACCTTATTCAGAAATTATTAAAAAGGGAATTATTCTTTCTTCTTTTGGTTTGTTTTTTTCTTCGGGCTATCAAATTCTAACAACTATTTTTCAAAAAAGACTTTTAGTTTATCAGGTTTCTATAGCGGAATTAGTTGGAAGGGTGGCTAATTTAATCTGGGTTTTTATTTTTATTAACTTAAAATTGGGATTGTTATGGATTTTAGGAGGTATGATCCTCTCTTGGGTAAGTACTTTTCTTATTGTTTTCATTTTAGCTCAATTAAAAATTAGATTTTCTTTTAGATTTAATTTTTTAGAATCAAAAAAACTTTTAAAAAATGCTCTTCCATTAGGTATTTCAGCTGTTATCACTTTTATTTATTTTAGAGTAGATACAATTATCCTTTCTCTAATTAAGGGAATTGGAGATGTTGGAATTTATGGAGCAGCCTATAAAATTATTGAAAACGTTGCTTATTTTCCAGCGATGTTTATGGGTTTAATTATGCCCCTCTATGCTAGATATATGTTTACCAATAGGAAAAAATTTCACCGGGTGGCTTCTAGAGCCTTTGATGTTCTTTCTTTTATTGCAGTAGGCATATCTTTTGGAATTTTTGCTCTTGCCCCTAAAATAATTGATATTATTGCGGGAGCTGGATTTGAAGAATCTGTTTTGGTTTTAAGAATCCTTTCTATTTCAATTTTGGGGCTTTTTTATGCTCAATACTTTAACACTATTTTAATTACCGCTAATTTTCAAAAAAAATTATTGATGATATTTATTTTCTGCGCAGTTTTCAATATTATTACCAACCTAATTTTTATTCCTCTTTATTCTTATTTGGCGGCGGGATTTATTTCTTCAATTACTGAAATACTTGTGCCTATTTTAGCAGCTTGGCTAGTTTTAAAGCATTGCCATTACTTCCCTAGAATTTATTCCTTATTAAAGATTTTCCTTGCTGGAATTTTAATGTTGGGATTTTTGTTTTTTTCGGTAAGCTTTCCAATCTATATTCAAATTATTTTAGGAGGAACTATTTATCTCGCAACCACTTTTATTCTTAAAGTTTTTTCTAAGGAGGATTTTAAAAAGGTAATTAGAGCAAATTGAGTTTAGCTATTATAATCGTTAATTTCAATTCAGCATCTTTGCTTAAAAAGAATCTTTCTTTCCTTATTAATAATAAAAACTTAAAGAGAGGAAGTATTATTATTGTAGATAATGGGGAATTTTATAAGGGAAAGAGGATCTCTTTAAGAAGAGCGTTAAGAGGTCTTTCTTTAGAAAAGATTAAATTTTTAATTAATTCTAAAAATAAAGGCTTTGGATATGCTTGCAATCAGGGAGTAAAACAAACAGGAGAAAAAAATATTCTTTTTCTTAATCCAGATTGTGCCATTAAAGACAAAGACATTAGGAGACTTGTAAAATTAATTAATTCTTCAGAAAAAAATGGTATAGTTTCTCCTAGACTTTTTAAAGAGGATGGAAAAGAGCAGCGTTGGAGCTTCGCTGAAAAATCGGATATTTGGTCCGTTTTTTTAAATCGGAAAGAAAATAAGGATAATCAAAAAAAATTTTTGAGCAATAAGAACGTTGAATGGACTAGTGGGGCTTGTTTAATGATTAAAAGAACTGTTTTTAAACAAGTAGGAGGGTTTGATCCTCGATTTTTTTTGTATTTTGAAGATAGAGATTTATGCTGGAGAGTAAAAAAAGTGGGGTATCGAATTATAGTTTGTGCTAAGTCTAAAGCTGTTCATGCTGAGAGTCAAAGTTTTATTAGCTGGGGTCAAAGAAAAAAATATTACTATGAATCTCAAAATTATTTTTTTAAAAAAAGATACGGCTTTTTCTTTGCTTTTTTGATGAAAATTCTTAGAATACCTTATTACATTAAAAATGTTTACCTTTCCAAATAAAAAAATACTAACGATAGCTTTTTTGTTGGCGATAATTTTAGGAGTAGGTGTTGCTTTTAATTTTCTCGTTGTAGTTTTTGCTATATTAGCTCTTTTAGTTGTTTTCTTGGTATTTTTTTATCCTAATTTTTCTTTAATCTGGTTTTCTTTTCTTTTCCCCTATTTACCGGCAATGAATTTAAGTATTGGTTTTGATTTGTATCTCGGAAGAGTTTTAATCCCTCTTTTGTTTTTAGGTTGGGTTTTTTATTCTCTTATTAAGAGGTCTTTTAAAGCTCCTTTAGGTTTTATAAGTGTTTTTTTATTTCTTTTCCTGTTTTGGATAATTGGTTCTTATTTTTATTCTCCGATTTTAGAGAGAACTCTGCGTAAGTTATTAGTTTTTTTTAGTATTTTTCCTCTATTTTTTGTAAGTTATGGGATATTTAGAAGTTGGGGCAAAAAAAACATTTTGAGTGTTTTCGGATCAATTGGAGTTGGATCTTCTTTTATTATTCTTATTGGCTTGATTCAATTTTTAGCTCAATTTTTAATAGGAAGTCAAGCAATTATTAGTTTCTATTATAAAAATATAGCTCCTTTCTTTTGGGGTAAAACCGTTGCTTTAACAGTGGAAAGAAACCCTAGCTGGTTTTTTGATGCAGGCTTTGGTGATTTATTGAGAGCTTTTGCAATCTTTCCTGATCCCCATATTTTAAGTTATTTTTTAGCTTTTGCAGTGCCATTATTAGTCTGTTTTGCTTTCTTGCGAGAGGATAAAAAAAGATTTTTCTACTTGGCGGTAGCTCTTTTAGGAATAATTGTTGAATTTTTAACTTTTTCCCGAGGTGGTTATTTAGGATTCTTTTCAGCCTTAGCTTTTGTTTTGTTAATATTATTTTTAAAAAGCTCTAAAAAGAAAATTTTATTGGCCCTTTCGGGAATTTTCTTTGCTGGTTTCTTATTGCTTCTTCTAGTTTTTCCTAATAACCCTATTAATCAAAGAATTGCCTCAACTTTTGATATTTATGAAGGGTCCAATCAGGGGAGAATAGAAATTTGGGGGGAAGCCTTTAATCTTTTTAAAACAAATCCCTTTTTGGGAGTTGGCTTGGGAGCTTATTCTTACGAAATTAAACCCACTGCTGGCTACAGAGAACCAATCTATGCTCATAATTTATATTTAGAATTTTTAGCAGAAATTGGAATTCCTGGTCTTTTGTTTTGGTTAGGAATTATTTTTTCTGCCCTTTGGTTTCTTGTTAAAGAATATTTTAAAAATAAAAAAAGCGAGCTAGGTATTATCTCTCTCGCCTTGAGCTCTTCTCTTGTTTGGTTTTCTGTCCATTCTTTTTTTGAAATGCCTGTTTATTCACCAATTATTTTATCCTTGCTAGTTTTTGCTCTCGCTTTTGCTAGCTACTTAGAAAATAAAGAAAATAAATTTTCAATTTCTAAAAGCTAATGCCCTGATAATTCTTTCTTGGCTTTTGCTATTTCTATCAATTGGGCAGGATCAGAAGTTATAATTTGATCTTCTGTATAAGAGGCTACAACTCTAATAGCAGCGTGTTTTAACCCAGCAAAGAAAATTCCCTCCCCTACTTTACTTTCTAATAGCATCATTTTTTCTTGCTCGGTAAGATAGAATGTTTCACTTACAATATCTATAGAAGCTGGAGATTGCTTAAGAAGAAGTTGAATGGAAGAGTTTGTGATGATTGGTTTCCCGTAGGGAGAGTTTATAAAATCAGAAACGTCTTGAGTAATAGTTGTTAAGCCGGTAAAGTATTTGCGACAACGTTTGGCAATACGAAACATAAAATTTCCAGCATCTTCGTGGGCCATCATTATCCAAGCTTCATCAACAACTAAGAGGCGTTTCTTTAGAGTAGAACGAATTTGATTCCAGATGTATTGTAAAATTAAGTACATGGCAACTGGCCTTAAAACTTCTTCCATATCACGAATATTAAAAACTACTAATTGGGTGTCCATTCTCACGTTTGTAAATTTATTTAGAAAACCAGCAAAAGTTCCTTCTGTGTATTTTTCAAGACGAGTAGCTAAATCTTCTCCTCCGCTCATATTTCTTAATACATCATAGAGAAGAGACATATTAGGAGGATTTTGAGAGGTTGTTTTAAAATTAGGAGAAGTTGGAGTGATATCTTTTACGGCGTAAGTTTCTTTAATGGCTTTGTCTAAAATAGAATCCTCTTCAGGAGTAATGTTTCCCATGACAATTTTCATAAGTCCTAGAATATTCACAATTCCACTTCTTAATATTTCTTCGGGACTGTCATCTTCTTGCATTACCGGAAGATCAAAAGGGTTTATATGGTTAGGAGAAGTTAAAGAAATTTTTATAAAAGAGCCTCCAACTGCGTCACAGAGATGTTTATATTCATTTTCTGGGTCAACTACTATTACTTGAGCGCCAAACATTAAAGAACGTAAAATTTCCAATTTTGCTGTGTAAGATTTACCAGCTCCTGATTTAGCAAAGACTACCATATTGGCATTCTCCATCTTAAAACGGTCAAAAAGAACCAGACTATTATTATGCCTATTTATTCCATACAGAATTCCACTATTAGAGCTTAAATTGGAAGAAGTAAATGGGAAAGAAGTTGATAGAGGAGAAGTATTTAAATTAGTTGAAGCATCTAACTCATCGTTAGCGATAGGAATCGTAGAGGCAAAACCTTGTTCCATTCTAAAAACAGCAGGCTTCAGATAAACCAAACGAGCTTCCAAAAGAGATTCAATAGAAGAACAAAGATCGTTTAATTCTTTTTCTGTTTCTCCGTAGGCTGTTATATAAAAACCGGCACGAAAAAACCTTTCTACACCTTGTTGTAGTCTATCGCGCAAATCTTCAATATCTTGGAGAGAAGTTTCTAAAACAGGATCTCTTATTTTACCAGCCTGGGTTTCCAAATTTATCCTAGATTGTATTTGAGTAGCTGTTTTGCGAAGTGATTTAAGGATTACTCCGGTTTCAACAGGATGAACAAAAATTGAGACATCAAGCATTTTATCTAAATTAATAACCGGAGAAAGCCATCCTGTTTGAAGATATCTAGGGTAAGCTATAATAAATAATGTTCTGGTAAATCGGTTTCCTACTCTTAATCTAGAAGGAGATACACTAAAAGATGCTGGAGCTATTAAGTCTTTGATTGTTGCTAATCCTTGTAAATAAATCTCTTCAGCATTTAGCGTCTCAGAGTTTTTTTCTTTCTTATTCTTTTTTTCTTTTTTAAAAGAAAAGGGATTATTCATAATTTCTAAAAATGTTAAATTTAGGCGTATAAAGAAGTGTTTACAGCCATTCCTTCTATAGGTGCCAACTCAAGTTTTTCAATAGGTCCGGGGTTGTAAATTGCATAGTATAATTCAATTAATTCTTGAGTGTTTAAGATGGCCAACCTTAAACCCGTTCCCGATAATCCATTCTGGATAAGATCCACTCTTTGCCATAATTGGTCCTTATAAACCTCTAGACTTTCTTTCCTCTTTTGTTTAGTGGCTTTTTCAGGAGAAAATATTTCAAAAATCCGGTTGCTTAATTTACCCTTTTGATTTTCAGATGGCGAGAAAGGAACAACAATATAAAAACTTTTATTTACTATGTTGATAGTAGCAGCCATATTGGAAATGTATTGGATATAATCTTCCATTTGAAGATGGAGAAGTTCATTTGTCTGCTCATTTGACAGGTCTCTTAATTCATTGATGTAATGTTTTAGATTTATTTTTCGAGAACTAATAAAAATTTGGATAGGAAAATCCAAAGAATTCAAAAAATTTTGATATTGATAAATTATAGCATCTTGCTCGTCGCTGGACTTCAAATCAAAATTAATTGAGGATATCATTAAAACAGCCCTCAAGGAACTATTTTTTAGAATTACAACTCCATCTTTTATTTCTTCAATATCTAAAAATTGTTGAGTGCTTCCAGTTTGTTTATTTTCTTTTAGCAATTTTTTTGAATGAAGCGATTGATCCATTTGAACTTTTGTGTTTATTTTTAGGAATTATGGATTATAAATACGTCGATAAGCTTCTTTTTCTAGGCGAGTTTTTGATCTTCCTGTTTTTTTAGTAGCATAGTTTAATTGTATGTTGCGTTCTATATTTCTCATAGCTGCTCCCTCCTCTTTATTATCCTTTTCCTTATATTGAATATTTTTTTCAAATTGATTTGTTCGATCTCCCTTTAAAAGGTCTCCCTCTAAAAGAGGATCTTCTTTTTCTAAGGCGGATTTAAAAAATTTTTCGTCAGATGTGCCGCTTCTACCATCAGTATCTAATATATTGGCCAGTTTTTTAACTTTTTGATGAGGGAACTCTTTTTTAGTTATTATTATTTCTGTTTCTTTATCTTTTTTTTCACCGGGTTTAAATTGTTTTTTCCCTCTTTTCCAAATATATTGTTTATCTTTACTTCCATAAAGAAGAACATTACCCAAAAAAGCAATTAAGCTTTGATTGTAGGGTCTTAAGAAAGCAAAAGCACAAGATAATCCTCCTACAATTATAGCGATAATAATAAATAAGGAAAGATCAAAAAAATGATAAAGAATAAGAAGTAGAATCCCTCCTCCTAAAAGCCAAAGGAATTGTTTCCCCGTTAGTGGTCCTACAATAGTATCTTCTATGGTTACTTCTTTTGGTACTTTGGATCTCATCTAAAAATTAATTAAATAATATAATTCCCCTGTTTTCATCTATAGTAAGAGGTATTCCTTTGTCGTGGGATTCTATAATTGAAGTTAGGCGGCGTCTTTCTTCCGAGCTCAAGCTTTTGGCATTGATTGATCTAAATAAAAATTCTCGTCTTTCATCTTCGGTATTTCCAATTTTCCCAAATTGACTTCTGTAATCTATAAGCCAATTTTGAAGGGTGGGAGGTACTCTACGTCCCATTAAAATAATAGGTCTTGCGGTTATTGATTGATTAATAATTTGGGGGTGATTTTTTAAAACTTGTTTAATATTTTGTTGAGTGGGGCTTTTATACGCTTTTTTTTCTGAAAGAGGATTTTTTTGTTGTTCATCAAGATCTTGTTTATTAAGATTAGCACGAAAATTAACATTTTGCCCGTTTGGAATTTCTTTTTGGGGAGATTGCACCGGTTGCTCTACTTTTAGTTGCTTAAACTGCTTTCTTTCTGGAGCTTTTGAATTAAAAGGTTGCTGAGGAATTGGTTGTTGGGGCTGATTTTGTGGTTGAAAATACTGTGGTTGATTTGGATTAAAATTATTTTGTTCGGGATATTTTTTTGAGAGCAAAGAAGTATCAGCTTCTTTTTGCGGTTGTTTTGCTTGGTATTCTAATTGTTTTTCTTTAAGTATTTTATCTCGGGCGATTTGTTGTTGATCAGAAACTTGTTGTTGGATAACTTGACTTTGAGGTGCTTGTTGATTTAGCTTATCTTCCAAATTTCTTTTCGAGGAAGACTCTTGAGTGGCTTTTTGTTTTTCCCTTTGAATAATTCTTTGTGCTTCTTCTACAATTTGCTTTATGGAAAATAATTTAGTTGATTCAAAGATTAAAAGAAGTTCTTCTAATTTCTTTTTTTCTTCCGCAGAGAGATTTTGAACATTAGCTGATTCAGCTAAGTATTTTCTAATAACTATTTCGTTTTGTTTGTCCATTCCATATTTCTTTATGTAATCTCTTATCCAGTTTCCAATAGTAGGATTAGCTTTTGAATTATTTTCCAGGATAATGGGCTTTGATCCAAAAGGTTCTTCGTTGCGGATTATTGCTTCTAATATTCTAGGTACGGATTCAAACCAAATATTAGTCGGAGAAGCTAGGTATTTCATTCGTAAAGCCTTCTTTAAGCTAAATTCTTTACTATTTAAAGGGATTAAAAGACAATTAGCCAAAAGAGCCAATTGCTCCCTTTCAGGAAGAGCTGGAAAAGCAACCCATTTCATCCGAATTTCTAATTCTTTCAACCAATTTTCATTAAGACCTTCTGTCCCCGATTTTAGTTTAATTTTTTCTAAAGAATTAAAAGCACTTTCTATATCTTGATTCTCCCAAGCTTTTTGGCTTATTTTTAATAACTCTTCTGTTTCGGGACTAAAATTTTTATTATTGGTGTTATCCATGTCTAAATCTGATTTTAGGACTAATTATTTTTTAGGTGGTTTAAAATAAATTTTTTATCTTTCTTCCTTTTTTTATTTTTATTCCTCTCCTTCTCTTATTTCTCTTATCCTCTTTCTCTTATTTTTGTTTTTTTCTTTTTTCTCTTCCCACTCGCCCTCTTTCACGCTTTTCCGTGTATTTTCTTCCACGCTACTGCTTTTTGTAACTCGGATTAATTCTTTAAGCATTTCCATGTGTTCTTTGCTAAGACCTTTTGTTGCTTGAGGATCTTTTATAAAATCTTCAATATCTTTAATCTCACTTGGAGCAATAGTTTTAGATTTTTTTTGAGCTTCCATAAATCCGGCAGTCATGTTATTAATTGCAACTTCAGCTGTGTCGGCCTTTTCTCTTGTGCCATCAGGCATTTTCTTGACTATTAAATCAGCTTGGAAGCTTCTTGCGTAATCCTTTTGCTCTTTGGAAGATAAAATTTTATTTATGGTTTTCTTTCTTTCTTCTTCTGTGGCAGGTCTTCTCTTTCCGGTTTGAGGATCAATTATTGTTTTTCCAACTTCACTATAGTTCTTATTTTCTATCGCTAAATTTTCTAAATCAGCTTTTAAGATTTCTCCCGCTCTCTCTTTATTGCCTTTAAAGTTTCTATCAATGAAGGTGTTCAATGTTTCTTGCGGTCTAAGGATTCCCTTGTCTCTTAATTCTGCTTCAACCTTCATCCCCCTAGTTGCCATAATACGAAGAACGCCTTCTAATTCTTCTGGAGTTGCTGCATTTCTTACATGTTCAACGGCCTGATCATTGGTTTTAATTACTAATTTTGAATTTTCCATGCTAGAATTTACTTTTGCATCGTGAACTCTGTCTTCATAGAAAAAGTCCCTGTATTGTTTGCCGTAAACTTCTCGCGCAGCCTTCCTTCTATATTGATTGTCATTTTTTTCATTAAGCTCATTTTCCAATTTATTTCCTATCTCTGTTTTTTCTTTCTCTAGTTCTTCTTTCTTTTTTATTTTTTCTGATTCTGAAAGATTTGAAGCTGGACTATCAAGAGATTGCTCTTCTCCTTCTATTTCTGTAAGTCGTTTTCTTGATTTCTTCCTCTCATCTTCTCTCTCTCTAATTTTACTATCTCCGGCTTCTACTGCCTTTCCACCTAAAAAGACAGCAGCAATTGATCCTAAACTACTTAAAGATTCTTCATCCTCTACTTGTTGAGCATCCATTGTCTTTCTCAGTCTTCCCCAGAGACCTCGACTAAGTGTTATTGGTTCAAGAGTAGAAAGAACCTTGGCAGTTCCGGCGCCGAAATTAAGAGCATGTCCTGCTCCCCGAGCCATTTTTCTTGAAATGGTATCAGATTTGCCAGGTGGAACAGACCCTACTCCCTCTAATCTTTTTCCTGCTCCACTCAAAACTTTTTTAGTAGAACGAAATCCAAGCTTCTGTGCTCCAACAGCTGCTCCCACGACTGCTATTTGAGCAAGTCTAGTTATTCTGCCCGCCCCGGCAATACTTAAAGAAGATGCCGCAATAAGAGATCCGTATAACAGAAAAGTGGCAAACATCATATAAGCATAAACATTATGATTGGTAACGATTGTTTGCATATCCTCTTCATCTCCAAGTACCTTATTTGTTTCTACAAATTCGAGATGCGCTTTTTTTAAGTCGTTGAGCCCCCCTGTAGCTTCTTGCTGAATTTCCGCTTTATTTTGAATAGTTATAATCATATTACTGGAGAACCAAAGGAAGAAAAACAAAATTGGTCCGGCCATTGCGTATTTTAAAAAGCTGCCCCACCATTTTTGGGCTATCCCTTGAGTGTCGGGTAAAACCATTCCTATATAAGCGACGGGAGATAAAACAAGTAAAATCCAAAGAGCTATTGTTCTGATAACTAAAAACATTGCTATTGCCAAAATAGCAATTGCGGCAAGAGCAACAAAAATAGCTTGTGCAATCATTCCTCCTAAAACAGCTACCACCGTCATCATATCTTTGGCAGCAAATATTTTTCCATAAAACTCCCAAACGTTAGAAAAGGGACCCCATAATAATTTTGTTATTGCTTGGTCTACTTCCGTTAAAGGATCTTTAAAGGCTCCATTGAACATTAAAATATGAAAGAGGTCCAGAATAATTCCAGAAAAAAGAAGACTAAAATTAGTAAGTAGAGCAGCCACAATCAATCTTATAAGGGTTTTTTTATAATTATATTTTTCTATCCGGAGTAAAGTTCCTACTCCTATAAAAAGAAGAATAAGAATATAGAGCATATTACAAATACTGGAGATAACTTTCCATCCCTGGATTACAATTTCATTAACGGCAAATCCTCCTAAGGTTTCCTGGTAATATTTTGCAGTAAATAAATCTTGAACAAC
>CAZTZK010000010.1:0-23731 GCA_964618065.1 uncultured Candidatus Saccharibacteria bacterium
ACAACTCGTTTTTATCTAAACTTTATGTACATATTATAACAATAATTTGTGTATTATACAAACTTTTGCTATTCTCTATATATGAAAAATATTTTAGCTAAAACCAAACGAGTGTTGCAATTGCGCAATTATAGCCCAAAAACTTGTAAAGCTTATTTATTCTATATAAAAGAATACATCAAATTTTCTAAAAAATCTATTATTAAGAATAAACAAAAAGCGACTGAAGAATTTTTGCTTGATAAATATAAGAACAAACAGTCTCCACAAACTATTAATCTTGCTCTGAATGCCATTAAGTTTTTTTATACTGAAGTGTTAAAAGATCCGCAAAAAATAAATTTAAAATTCGCGAAAAGAAGTAAGAAATTGCCTGTTGTTCTCTCGCGAAAAGAAATTAATGAAATTATTGAAACAACAGTCAACAATAAATACAAACTAATGATTACTCTTGGCTATGCCTGTGGTTTACGAGTAAGTGAAGTAATAAATCTTAAAGTTAAAGATTTAGACATTGATGAACTTGTTATACAGGTTAAAGAAGCAAAAGGTAAAAAGGACAGAATCAGTATATTGCCCGAAAAGCTGCAAAACGATCTCCGTAATATAATTGCCGGGAAAAGCGCGAATGATTACATTTTCAATTCAAATCGTGGTGGTAAACTTACAACAACTTCACTCCAAAAGATGTTTCGTCAAAGTTTAAAAAAGACAAAAATTAAGAAACCGGCTACATTTCATTCTCTCCGACATTCATTTGCAACTCATTTATTAGAAAACGGAATAGATATCCGCTATGTACAAGAGTTACTTGGTCATGCCAATATACGTACAACCCAAATTTATACTAAGGTAACCAATCCGAGATTAAAAAATATAAAAAGCCCCCTACAATAAACTATTTATATTCAATTAATTATTATTTATGTCTCCCAATAATCTTGAATTAAATGCCCCTGTTTCAACCCTTAAAGGAGCCGGACCCCGTTATACTAATAAACTTTTTTCTTTAGGCATTGAAACCTTAAGAGATTTACTTTTTTATTTTCCTTTTCGTTGGGATGATTTTTCTCAAATTGTTCCTATTTCTAAGATTAAGCCAGATGAAAAAATTACCGTCTCCGCTGAGCTAGTTTCTATAGAGAATCATCGTGCTTTTTATCGTAAAATAGCACTTACTGAAGCTTTAATTACTGATAATTCGGGCAGTCTAAAAATTATTTGGTATAATCAACCCTTTATTAAACAAAACTTAGAAGAAGGACAAGTCTATCGCTTTAGCGGTAAAGCTAAACTTACTGCCAAAGGATTGGTTCTTCAATCTCCCTCCTTTGAATCTGTAAATAGAGAAAAAACCCAGACAGGAGCCTTAATTCCAATTTATCACACCACTGAAGGCTTATCCTCTAAAATGCTCCGCTATTTTATTAGACAAGTTATCTCATCCGCTTCTTATTTAAAAGAATATCTGCCAGAAGATATTAGTCAGCGACATAATTTTTTGCCTTTTTCAGAAGCTGTTCAAAAAATTCATTTTCCAAAAAGTAAGCGGGATTTTCTGGAAGCTAGAAGAAGGCTCAGTTTTGACGAGCTTTTTATTCTTCAGCTAAATTATCAGATCAAAAAAGCTCGCTGGCAAAAAAATAAAGCGCTAAAAATTAAAAAAGATATTAATTTTATAAAACAGGTTTTAAATAAGCTTCCCTTTAGATTAACTTCTGACCAAAAAATAGCTCTTTGGGAAATAATTAATGACTGCGACCAAAAAATACCCATGAATAGATTACTAGAAGGCGACGTAGGTAGTGGTAAAACAATCATCGCTATTTTGGCTTGTTTAAACGTTTCCCAAAAAGGATATCAGGCAGCCATAATGGCTCCCACCGAAATTCTTGCCCGCCAGCATTTTGAAGAAATAAGAAAAATCGCCGGTAAATTCAAGATCCCTTGCGCTCTTTTAACCAATTCTTTAAGCATCTTGAGTCAAAAAAGGCAGAGTAAAATTGCTAAAAGCAAATTACTTGAGAGAATAAAAAAAGCAAAAATAAAATTAGTTGTTGGTACCCATGCTGTAATTCAAAAAAGGGTAAATTTTAAAAAATTAGCTCTAGTCGTTATTGATGAGCAACACCGCTTTGGAGTAAAGCAACGTTCTTATCTAATCAATACCACAGAAGAAACCAAAGACGGGCTTCCGGCTACGGTTCCTCATCTTCTTTCTATGACTGCCACTCCTATTCCCCGCACATTATCTCTGACAGTTTTTGGAGATTTGAATATCTCTTTGATTAAAAAATTTCCTCAAGGAAGAAAAAAAATAATAACTAAAATAGTTACTCCTCGCCAACGCTCTCAAGCTTATCAATTTATAAGAAAAGAAATTCAAAAAGGTAGGCAAGCTTTTATAATCTGTCCTCTCATTGAAGAATCAGAGCTACTAGCAACCAAAGCGGTAAAAGAAGAATATAAAAAACTCCACCAAAAAGTTTTTCCTGATTTAAAGATAGGCCTCTTGCATGGCAAACTAAAAACGGCAGAAAAGGAAGCTCTAATGCAAAAATTTAGTCGCAACAAAATTTCAATTTTAGTGGCCACTTCAGTAGTAGAAGTAGGAATTGATATTCCCAACGCTACTGTAATGGTAATTGAAGGAGCGGAAAGATTTGGGCTTTCCCAACTTCATCAATTCCGCGGCCGAGTAGGCAGGGGAAAACACCAATCTTATTGTTTCCTTTTTACAGAATCCCCTTCTCAAAAAACTTGGGAGAGAATTAGATCTTTAGAAAAGACTCAAGACGGATTTAAGTTAGCTCAAAAAGATTTAGATATCAGAGGACCAGGAGAACTTTTAGGAGAAAAACAGTCAGGATTTTCCAATCTAACAATTGCTTCTCTAAAAAATACTGAACTTATAAAAATATCTCGAGAAGAGGCAAGAGATTTAATAAAAAAAGATCAAGAATTAAATTCTTGTCCGCTTTTAAAAAAGAGAATGGAGAAATTTAATAAAGAAATCCATTTTGAGTAGTTTGCCAGAATTATCCTCCCCCAAATATTCCAACAGAAATTCCTATCACGCACATGACTGCTGAAATTATCCAGAGGCGCATCACAACTTTAGATTCTGGCCAACCTTTGGCTCTTAAATGGTAATGAAAAGGTGTCGCTAAAAAGACTTTTCTTCCCTTAAAAAACTTCTTAGAAACCAGTTGAATAATTACTGAAAAAGACTCCGCTACATAAATAAAAACAATGAAAGGAAGTATCAGGGAAGAATTGGTAAGCATGGCCACTATTCCTAAAGTTGTTCCTAAACTAAAAGCACCCGTATCTCCCATAAAAAAGCGAGCCGGGTAGATATTAAACCACAAAAAAGCAAGCAGGCCTCCACTGAGAACAGCACAAAGAGCAGCAAGATCTACTCTACCCTGAAAAAAAGCTAACAAGGAAAAAGATCCGAAAGCTAGCAAAAGGATGCCACCATTTAGACCATCTAGCCCATCAGTAATGTTAGAAGAAACAGCGGTGGCTAAAATTATAAAAATGAAATAAG
This sequence comes from uncultured Candidatus Saccharibacteria bacterium, assembly GCA_964618065.1. Taxonomy (GTDB): domain Bacteria; phylum Patescibacteriota; class Minisyncoccia; order CAIUEV01; family JAHKAQ01; genus M55B174. Next base: position 3,554 of record CAZTZK010000010.1, read on the forward strand.
CAATATACCACCAACCTATTTCAAAATCTCCTACTCCGGGAAGATGAATACTGCTGTAGCCAAGTTTGAAATAGAACCAAAGACCTCCTACTAAGGCTATAGCTAGCAACCATAAAACTCTATAAAGAAAACGGATTCCACCTCCTTTATTACTCCCTTTTCCTCTACAGCTAAAATAATCATCTAGAAGCCCAATAAAACCTGTCGTCACTAGAGCAAAAAGAGGAAGCCAAGTTTGAGAACGGGATAAGAAATTCAGGTTACCCCAGAACCCTTCAGGATCTATTTTAGCAATTCCAAAGAAAAATAAAGCCAGTATTAAGGCAGTCATCCAAACTAACAACCCCCCCATTAAAGGTGTTCCTTCTTTCCCTTTGGTAACACTTCTAGTAATAGGAGCATCTTCTCCACTAACAGTTTTGCTTTTAACTTTTGTTCGAAAACGTTTGCTATATAAAAAAGCAGTTAGCAAAGGGGTCCATAAAATAGCAAAGACAAAGGCAAAAAGGCTTAATAAAAAAATCTTTATTAGATTAACATAGAGAGGAACTGTTAATACTTGGGCAAATTCCATTATTAATTCTTTAAGTAAGTAATTAATTACGTAATTAATAACCCGCTAAAAACTACCAGTAATAATTGTCAAAACCCCAATTAATCATTTCTTTCATTTCTTCCCAGCGCATTTCTTTTCCGCTGTTTAAAATTACTCCAATAATTTCTCTTTCTTTTTCCTTGTCTTTTAGCGCCGACATAAGACAATAACCAGCTTTGTAAGTAAAACCTGTTTTGCTAGCGATCACCCTAGGAGCTAGATTTTCATTTTTAAGAAAAATATTTGTATTACCTACCCGATGGGAAAGTAACCCATCGCAAGAAACAATTTGAATGGGTCCCTTAATTTGCATGGTTTTCGTAATTTTTTCTTTTTGTAGAGCATACTGAGCAATTTTTGCTAAGTCGTAAGCAGTTGAATAAGAAATCTCATCTTCCAATCCAGAAGGCTCTTGGAATTTAGTATCTCGTAGACCTAATTCTTCTGCTTTATTATTCATTAGTTTTGCAAATTCTTCTTCACTGCCAGCTATATGTTCTGCTAAAGCAATAGCAGCAGAATTATCAGAATTCATAGCCATCGCTTTAAATAAACTATCCGCCTTTATAATCTCATCTTCTCTAAGATGCACTCCTGCTCCTCCAGAAAAAGCAGCTTTGTGACTAATTTTAACATCTTCATCCCAACTTTTAATTTCTTCATCAACTACAATAGCCGTCATTAGTTTCGTCAAACTAGCGATAGGCATTCTTTTTCTTCCATCTTTTTTATACAAAACTTTACCACTTTCCGCATCAATAGCAATTGCGGAATGAGTCCATACTAGGGGTGGTTCGGGGTCAGCGTTTTCAATAATTCTAGGAACATTTTCAAATTGCTCTAAAATAATTTTCGGATTTTTTTCTCCCTTTACTTTTCCTTCTCCTACCGTATTCTGATTAAAATTAGCAGTCTCCATTATTATGGGATTTTCAAGAGGTTCTAAACCGTTAACCATTTTCCAAGCTCCTCCAAAAGTAATAGCTATAATGATAACTAAAATTGAGACTAACATCTTATATTTTTTCTTAATTCAAAAAACTTTCCAATTTTTTATCGTTAGCAAGCTCTTGATAGGCGGGCAACTCTTCTATTTTTTCAATCCCTAAAGACCTTAGAAATCTTAAGGCCGGATAATATTTAATAACGCCCTTCTCCTCTTTTGAAATAATCAGCCCCTTAATCATCAAATTTCTGATTGCCCTTGATGACTTAACTCCTCTTATCATTTCTATTTCTTCTTCTGTGGCTGGTTTCCTGTAGGCAACTATGGCTAAGACTTCCAAGCCGGCTCCTCCTATTTTTTCTTCCTCTTTATTTTTAACAAGTTTTTTTACAAAAGAAGAATTAGCAGAAGCAGTTACCAATTGATAATTTTCTGCCGAATTAATTATTTTTAATCCTGAAAATTTTAAAATTTTCTTGGCTTCTTCCAAAGCTTCTTTAATCTCTTGTTTGCTGACTTTAACTAATTTGGCAAGGCTACTAGAAGTAAGTGAATCACCGTTAGCAAAAAGGAGAGAGATAACTATAGAACTTATTTGGTTAAGAGGCAATTTCTTTTTTCCCATTATTTTCTTTAATTTTCTAAACTTCTAGTAGGGTCTCTACCCTCTCTACTGTTTTCCAAAAGTAACTTTAAAATAGCAGTACCGAATTGTTTACTGGAAGCGATAACCAGTCCATCTTGGGCTACAGCATAATCAAAAGAAAGGAGTTGATTGGAGCTAAAATTAATATATCTTCTTCTTTCACTTATAGTGCTATTGCTAAATGCGGTTGTTTCATTTACAAGACTTAGATTATTGTCCAAATAGATATTCTTTAAATCTCCAATCATTGTAGGTTCCCACTCTTTAAGATCATCTAGGGTAATAGTTCCTTCCTCAAAAATAAGAAGTAAGCCTGTTCTGATTTGACTACTAATTTTAGCATCTTTCGTCTCAAGATAAACTAAAAATTTAGAAGCCGTAATTTTCTCTTTTAGATCTGGCTTAATCTTAAGACCAAAAATATTTATCAGCTCATTCAAATTTAATAAGGAATCTCCTCGGTAAACATTCAAAAAGTAAATCTGATCTTTAACTAAAAGATTAGAATTTTGTTCAAGATATTTTAGAATCTTTTCTCTGCTAAGTGCATCTTCTTCAATATTTTGATTGAAACCAAATATTCCCTTAGCTTTTTCTAAAAGTCCTTCTTCCTCTTTTGCTAAATCTTGAGAAAATAAATTAATTTCCATTATTTTTTCCTCGTCTATAAGTTTTTGAGTACTTAGAACAGAATAATCAACCGGAACTTCTTTTACTCCTGTTTGATCGTCAATTTCTTCTTCCTCTTCTTTTTCAACAACTACAGGCTTATCTGGCTTCTCGGAAGATAAAAAACCGAATTTATTAATTAGATTTTTTACATTGCTTAAGTCATCTTCAGAAAAAACAACAAAAACGATACCACCAACAAGTAAAAGAAGAGAAATAAATAAAATAATAATTTTATTTTTTGATTTTTTGGCAGGAGTCAACATTTTCTCTTCATAAGAGTTTTCATTTCCAGGACCAGTAGTCGGCTTAGGCTTATACTCTTCTCTCACAATAATCGGTTCTTCCTTTTCTTCTATAACGACTTCCTCTTTTCCTTTTTTTCTTTTTTCTTCTTTTTCTCCTTTTTCTTTTTTAGAACTAAAAAATGAAAAGAAATCTTTTATCTTTTGGTCTAAAGATACTGGCCGCTGAGAATCGGGAAAATCATTTTTTTCTTGAATTTCATTATCTTCATTAAAAAAAAGAGTAAAGCTCTCTAAAACTTCCTGCGTTTTTCCTCTTGAATAATCTCTAAGCCTATTTAGGGTAATTAATTCCACTCTTATTTTATTATCATTGATTTCCTCTTGCATTTTTACTCGTTTTTTAAATAATAAAATTAAGCTCCAAAAATTAGAATATCTCCCAAAAATTCTTCCTGGCGCAATTTTACTTTTGTTCTTCTCGCTAATTCTAGAGAAGCCAGAAAGGCTAAAATTGTTTCAGCTCTATTCATGTCTTTGGAAAAATTAAGAAAACTAGCCTTTTTAGAAGTAACTAATCTTTTAACAATTAATTTAATAATACTTCCTATTGCAATTCTAGGTTGAACAGTTTCTTCTTTTAGAATACTTAAATTTGGCAATTTATTCAACAACTTCCGAAAAACTATTTCTAAATCTTCCAGTTGGACATTTAAATCCTGCAAATCTTGTTTTTTTATATCATTCTTTACAAGTAACATTTGCCTAGCAAAACAAGTTTTCTTTGAATAAGATTTTTTTAGAGCTAAGGCGGCTTTTCTAAATTTTGAATAGATAAAAACTCTCAGTTCAAAATCAGAAACTTCTTTTTCTTTCTCTTTAAAGCTGGCGTCATGTAAAGGAATTAGACTTAAGGATTTTATAAGAGCTAGTTTAGAAGCTATTTCTAAAAAACCGGTTAATTCTTCCAGGCTCACTCTATTTTTAATAGCATAATCAAAATATTGATCAGCTACTTGAGATAGAGCTATTCGACTTATACTTAAATTATTTCGTTCAATAAGTTCCAGCAAAAGATCAAGTGGACCTACAAAGTTATTTACATCTAAAAAACAGCTTTCATTCTTCATTTTTTCATTCCTAAAAATTTTATTTTTATTTACTTTTTAAATTTTTTGTTACTCAAAATAATTTTTGATTTTATCAGCTAATTCATTAGGGCTATGATCAGATTTTATTAAAAAATCTTTTGCTCCTAATTTTAAGGCTCTTTCTCTTTCAGTTTCTTGACTGAAGTTAGATACAATTATAATATTAACATCTTGAATTTTAGAATCTTCTTTAATCTTCTCCAAAACTTTGAATCCATCCATTTCAGGCATTACTAAATCTAGCAAAACAACTTTGGGTTTAGCTTTTTTAATCAATTCTAATGCTTCTTGCCCATTTTCAGCAAAACTCAAGTCATATTCGCTTCCTTCAAATTTTTTCTTGTAAATTTCCATCAGCATTTCATCATCTTCCGCTATCAGGATTCTTTTTTTTATTTTTTCTCCTTCCATATTCTTTTTATTTTTTTTCAATTTCTAAACGAGAAAATTCTACAATTTTTATATTTTCTCCTAGTTTATCTATTTTTTCTTTTATAAGATTACCAATGGTAATTTCCGGATTCTTAATAAAACTTTGAGTTAAAAGAGAGTTTTCTTCTTTAAATTTATTTAACTTATTTTCAATTATTTTAGCAATAATATCTTTTGGTTTGGAGCTACCTTTCAATACGTCCTCTTCAATTTTTTTCTCTTTCTCTAAAGCTTTAGCGGGAATGTCTTGAGGATCAAGATATTTAGGATTAGTAGCTGTCACTTGCATGGCAATATCTTTGCCTAATTGTTTAAAGTCCTCATTACGAGACACAAAATCGGTTTCGCAACATATTTTAACCAGAGCGCCAACTGCATCATTAGAGTGGATATAAGCAACAACTAATCCTTCACTCGTTTCTTTTCCCTCTTTTTTAACAGCGTTAGCTTCTCCTTTTTTCCTAAGATCTAAAATTGCTTTCTCCAAATTTCCACCTGAAGCTTCTAGAGATTTCTTACATTTAGTAATTCCTACTCCGGTCATTTCTCTCAATTTTTTAATTTGTTCTGTTGTTACTTTTGCCATTTTAAATTTAATAAACTTTATTGCCTGTAAAAAATAACAGACCTAAAAATATCTTATTTCTTTTTTATTTTTGCTGCCAAATAAGCCAGGATAAATTGTAAGGATTTCACAGCGTCATCGTTTGCTGGTATGGGTATGTCAACAACTTTAGGGTCAGCATTTGTATCAACCAAACCAACAACGGGTATCCCCATTTTTTTAGCTTCTATAACCGCTAAATTTTCAAAATTTACATCAACAACGAACAAAACCGCAGGGAGTTTTTTCATCGTTTTAAGACCTCCCATTTTTCTGTTAAAATTCTGGATCTTTTCCTTAAAAGCAGCCTGCTCTTTTTTGGTATATTTTTTTAATTCTCCCCTCTGATAAAAATCCTCCAAGAGAGACAATTTATCTACTCTCTTCCTTATCACTTCAAAATTTGTCAGAGTGCCTCCCAGCCAACGTTCCACAACATAGGGCATCCGGCAATATTCCGCTGCTTTTTTAACTAATTCTTTGGCTTGGCGTTTAGTCCCTACAAAAAGAAGTTGGCCTCCTTTAGCTGTTTCAGAAGAAATAAGTTTGATCGCTTTTTTTAAATTCTCTTCCGTTTTAGCTAAATCAAGAATATGAACTCCTTGGCGAACAGTAAAAATGTAATCTTTCATAGCCGGATTCCAACGAGATTTTTGATGTCCAAAATGAACCCCTGCTTTAAAAAGCTGTTCTAAAGAAGCTTCTTGATCTTTAAGGGAAATAGCTTTTTCTTCAAAATTAAACTGATCTTTCTTTTGTTCTTTCTGATTTGAAACATTATCCGAGGAAGAACTTTTAGTTTTTTCATCTTCCAATACAATTTTTTTACCTTTTTCCATCTTTAAAACAATAAATTATTACTTAAATATAAATATTCTACTTATTAAATATTTAATTTCTTTGCTCTAAATAATTCTGGAGCCCGAGACCGGAATTGAACCGGTGACCTACTCCTTACCATGGAGTTGCTCTACCAACTGAGCCACCCGGGCAATATTACTTTTACCAACAATAATTTTTCTCGGTTCCTTTTTTAAATTTTTAACCTTCCAATTCCTTAAGAAGCTTCTTAGCATTGACATTACCCTTGTTAATCTTAAGAGCTTGTTTAAAAGAAGCTCTGGAATCTTTTAAATTCTTTGCATCTCGATAAAGCTTTCCCAGTTCAACATAAGCTTTGTCATTCCTAGGATTTAAAGCAATTTGTCTAATAAGTGATTTCTCTCGTCGTTCAAGCATAACTCTTTTTGCCTCTTCTATATTTATACTTTCTGGAGAAGGAATTTGCGGTTTTAAAGAATCAGGAACTTTTTCTTTCTTGAGAGAACTTATTTTAACAATATTTTTACTGGAAGCTAATTTCTTCTTTATAATAGAAACTTTATCCAAAATAAACTTCTTCTTTTTTTCATCTCTATTTTCTAGATTCTCTAGCGGTTTTTTTTGGGAAACATTTTCCTCTTCTGGAAATTTTTCTTCTCTTCCTTTCCTTAGTCTTTTTATAATTGCAACAATTTTAGCGTCGCTTTGAAGAAAAAAGATTTTTATTCTTCTTAATATTTTCTCAAGTTTACGGAAAATATATTCTTTCATTTTTTCCGGACTTGGAGTTTGAGAAGATTCGGTATTTTTTTCAAGCTCTCTCTTGTCAATTTTTTTCATTACTCCGGAAACTTTTCTTCCCAAAAGAAACAGCACAGCCGCAGCAGAAATCACCATTAATATTTGAGAAATAAATTCTTTAAGCATGTTCTAAATAAGAAAAACTTTTATACTTTTAAATATTAGGTCTTTAAATATCTTCTAATTGCAATAAAACTACTAATTACTCCTAAAAAAATCCCCGTTAGCAATTGAATTGATACGACATAAATTAAATTTTGATATAGAAGCTGGCTAGCATCAACCTGAAATCCTGCATTTGCAAAAAATTGCGTAAAAGAACTAGCTAGCGGATACCAAATGCCTCCTACTACTAAAGTAGCGAAGATTCCGTATAATACACCCTCAGTGATAAATGGCAAGCGAATAAACCAGTTACTGGCACCAACTAATTTCATTATTTCAACTTCAGTTTTATAAGTATAAATTGTAAGCCTAATAGAGTTAAAAGTAACTAGGATCGCTACAGCTACAAAAATAGCAACTGCTATTAGTCCTCCCTGTCTTATGGTTTTTATAATTTTATTTAAGCGGTCAATTTCTCCTTTGTGATCAGAATAATCCATTTTGGAAATATAATCTTTATGCTTGCCGGCTAACAATTCATTCTCTATTAGCTCGTATTTATCAGGATCATGAACTTTAATGCTTAAAGAGGCTTCTAGGGGATTCTCTTTTAATTCTTTCAATGAGTCTATAATGACTCTATTACTGCGGTGTTTTTCTTCCAGCAAACCGAGAGCTTCTTCTCGAGAGGTATAATCAATTTTTTTCACTTCAGCCATTGACTCAAGATCATCTTTAATCATAAGAATATTTTTTTCTTCAGTCTCGGATTTAAAATAAACATTAACGCTTATTTTATCTTGGATTTGTCCCAACACTAAATTAGCAACAAAGATCAAACTCAATAAAACACTAATAATAAAAAGAGTTAAAGCTATAACACTAGTTGTAGCAATGCTAAGCCAGCCATTTCTCATAAAATTTTTAGCTCCTGCTTTGCTTGCTCTATAAAGAGTTAGTTTCCACATTAAACTTTAAAATAAAAAAATTAAATCATATATTTTCCTTGCTCTTGATCTCTAATTATTCTTCCTTCATCAATTCCAACTACTCTTTTATTTATTCTATCTACCGTTTCTTTATCATGGGTAGCCAAAACTACCGTTGTCCCAAGCTTGTTAATCTTTAAAAGAAGATCAACAATTTCCCAGGTATTAATGATATCAAGATTGCCCGTTGGTTCATCAGCTATTAAAATTTCCGGATGGTGAACTAATGCTCTAGCAATTGCAACTCTCTGCTGTTCTCCTCCTGAAAGCTCATGAGGATAAGAATTAAACTTTCTTTCCAGGCCAACAATATTAAGAATTTGAGAAACTCCTTTTTTGATCTCTTCAGATTTTACTCCGGCAACTTCCAGAGCAAAGGCAACATTTTCATAAACAGTTCGGGAAAGTAATAATTTAAAATCCTGAAAAATTACTCCTATTCTTCTTCGATGATAAGGCAATTCTTTCTTGGAAATTTCATTTAGATCTACATTGTAAAAAATAATCCGACCACTCGTTGGTCTTTCTTCCAGGGTAAGTAGTTTTAAAAGAGTTGATTTACCTGTTCCGCTTTGACCTACAATAGAAACAAATTCTCCTTTTTTTATCTTAAGGTTAATATTATTTAAAGCAGTAACTCCGCCATTAAAAACTTTAGTAACATTTCTATACTCAATCATTTTTAATTTTTTCTTTAATTTAAATTATTTCTAAATCTCCATCTAAGAACTCTTCCACCTTTGAACTTTTAGCTCCACTTCTATGATCCTTTACCATTTTATAGGGATGAATTATATAAGAACGAATCTGATTGCCCCATTCAGCCAGCTTATATTCTCCTTTTAATTCTTTCTCCTGTTTCTTCTTTTCACTTTTATTTAAAAGGTAAAGTTTTCCTTCTAGAATTTTCTTCGCTTTTTCTTTATTTTGTAATTGACTTCTTTCGTTTTGACAGATTACTTTAATTCCAGTTGGCAAATGAGTTATTCTCACCGCGGAATCTGTAGTGTTAACATGCTGTCCTCCCGCTCCACTAGCATGAAAAGTATCAATTTTTAAATCCTTTTTTTCAATCTTTATCGCTACTTCTTTAACTTCGGGGATTACTTCTACTAAAGCAAAAGAGGTCTGGCGTAAATTATTAGCGTTATAAGGAGAAAGGCGTACTAAACGGTGAACTCCAGCTTCTTTCTCTAATTTAGAGTAAGAATCTTCTCCTTTTATTTCAAGCAAGGCATTTTTAATACCTGCTTCCGATCCGTGAGAAACTGCAATTATTTCTGCCACTAAATTATTCTTTTCAGCAAATTTAAGATACATTCTTAAAAGCATTTCTGCCCAATCTTGAGCATCTACGCCTCCTGCTCCCGCTACAATCTGCAGGATAACTTTTGACCGATTGTAAGGATCTTCATTTTCGTTTTGAAGTCTAACCAGTTTTTCTTGAACACTTTTATACTTTTTTAAAGCTTCTTTAACTATTTTATCATCATTGAGAATATCTTCAAGATCTTTTAATTCTTCTATTTCCTCTTCAATCTCAATAATTTTATCAACTTGTTTTTTAAGTTCCTGAAAAAAAATAACTTTTTTCTTGGCTTTAGCGCTATTCTTCCAAAAATCGTCTCTATTCATTAAGCCCTCAAGTTCTTTGATTTTCTTCTTTTTTGCAGATAAGTCAAAGGCAGTCGCTCACTTTTTTAAGAGAGCGGTCCAATTTTTTTATATTACTAATGAGATTGTTAACCATTGTAAAAAATAGTTTAATAACTTTTTAACTATGATGAAGATAAACTTGTTTGTCAATTGGTATAAAATATGTATTTTTCTATATCCCGCTAAAAAATTGTTCGGTGCTCGCTAAACAAAAAAATCACAAAGCGAAATTTTATAGGGATCCCAAATAATTCCAAAGATGCTGAATCATTAGTTAAAAATTAAAAATATGTTTAAAACTTTTTTACCTCGATTTTCGCTTCTTTTTAAAATCGGTTTGGTATTATTCCAAGAATGCTTTAAAGAGGTTAGATGACATTATACCAAAATCGCTACCGGATAGAATCCACCCGTTTACCTAATTATAATTATGCTTCCGATGGTACCTATTTTGTAACCATTGTTACCAAAAATAGGGTAGATTTTTTCGGTAAAATAATCCAATCCAAAGAATATACAATTCCCCATATGCAATTATCAACAATGGGTAAAATCGTCAAAAAATGTTGGTTGGATTTACCCAATCATTATCCGAATTGTATTTTGGATGAATTTAGAATAATGCCCAATCATGTACATGGAATTATTATTATTGATAATGATGGAAATGATAAAATGCAATATGAACCAAAAACCACCAATAAAATATCATCCACCAACCGTTGCCATAGAGACGCAAAATTTTGCGTCTCTATGGCAAACAAAAATTATCATAATAAATTTGGTCCCCAAACAAAAATTTTATCGTCAATAATCCGCGGATTTAAAATCGGCATTACCAAATATTGCCGGCAAAATACAAAAATTAGGAATATAGGAATGGGTTTGAATGGTAAAAAAATGGATCCACGTCGCGTAAAAATAAATTGGGGTTGCGGTTGTGTTTGCGGTTGGGGTTGGGGTTGTGTTTGCGGTTGGGGTTGTGGTTGGGGTTGTGTTTGGGGTTGTGTAGAGACAGGTTTAAAACCTGTCTCTACACAAAACGCGCAAAAAACGCAAAACGCGCAAAATGTAATAAATACAAAAACAAAAAACGTAAATGCAAATGCAAAAAACACAATAAACGTAATAAAAACAATAAATATGAATAAAAAAATCGGGCAAACGAAAAACACAAAATCCGGATCCATCCCCCCAATATTGAATAAAACCATTCCAAAAACAAAAACGGTGGAACAAAATCAAATATCATTACCAATAAAACACCATTCATTATCAGAAATGATACGTGCATTTAAAACATTTTCCGCCAGGCAAATAAATGCAATAAAACAAACACCGGGGAAACCGGTTTGGCAATCCCATTTTCACGACCATATTATTAGGAATCGGAATGAATTAAACAGAATTAGACAATATATTATTGATAATCCGAGAAAATGGGGAAGGGATAGAAATCTTAGATATTTTTAGAAAATGAAAACCGCTTTATAAATTACTGTTTCTATGTTAATTTTCTTTTAGTAAATTGAGATAACGCGGAAGTAGCTTAGTTGGTAAAGCATTTGCTTCCCAAGCAAAAGACCGCGGGTTCGAATCCCGTCTTCCGCTCTAACTTAAACCAAGTTCTCCTGTCCCGTATTCGCGGGATTTTCAATCTTTCATCCAAGATAAAATTTTAAAAAAAACAAAAAGCCCTTCAGTTTCCCTAGCATTTTCTAAATCACCTTTGCGCTTCCCAACAAATTAAAGTATTTTCTAAAAGCATAGTCACCGTCACCGGCCCTACTCCTCCCGGCACTGGAGTTATAGCTGAAGCAATTTTTTTTACCTCTTCAAAATCAACATCTCCCACCAGTTTATATTTACCTCCTTCAATTTTTTCTCTGGTAATTCCCACATCAATTACTACCGCTCCTTTCTTGACCATATCTTTTTTGATTAAATGAGAATGTCCAACAGCAGATATTAAGATATCCGCTTGACGGGTATGTTCTCCTAAATTTTCAGTCAATTTATCACAAACGTCCACTGTAGCTCCTTCTTTTTTTAAAACCTCCGTGATCGGTTTACCAGCTATATAGCCTCGCCCAACCACAACGGCCTTTTTTCCTTCAATTTTTATTCCTGTTTTCTTGATTAAATAGAAGCAACCTTTGGCAGTGCAAGGAATAATTTCATCCATTTTTTCGGGAGAAAAACCGTCTACATCTTTACGAGGGTTAATTAAGGAAACAATTTGAGAAAAATCCAATTCTTTGGGAATGGGCAACTGAATTAAAATTCCAGTAATATTTAAATCCTCATTCAACCTTTTAATTTCTTTTTGCACTAGACAATCTCCGTTTTTCACAGCTTGAATAGCTTCATCTTCGTTAATTAAAATTGTTTCTGACTCAATTCCTACTCTCTGGCAAGCTTCCCTCTTATTCTTAACATAAACTGAAGAAGCCGGATCTTCTCCAACTTGAATAACCGCTAATTTTGGTCGCGGATTTATTTTATTTATTCGCTTTCCAATTTTTGTTTCTATTTCAGAAGCAATTTTTTTACCATCTAAGACTAGGGGCATGAGGAATTAGTCATGAATTAGTTAACTTCTACAGGAATGACACATAAATTTTTAATTCTACAAATTACATTTCCGGATAAATCGGAAATTTCCGGCAAAGATCTCGAACTGTTTTTTCTGATTTTTTAATTATCTTTGAATTTTTTTGATTCTCTAAAGCATCACTTATTGCTGTACCCAAAATTTCCATCTCCTTCTCTTTCATTCCTCTAGTAGTAGCACACGGTGTTCCTAATCTAATCCCACTAGGAGAAAATGGCGGGCGCGGATCGTTTGGAATAGTATTTTTATTAACTGAAATTCCAATTTTCTCTAATATTTTTTCAGCTTCCGCTCCATTAGTCCCCTTAGAAGAAACATCCATTAAAATTAAGTGATTATCAGTTCCTCCTGAAATTAAAGTGAAATTTCTTTCTAAAAATACTTTTGCCAAACGTTGGGAATTTTTTACAACTTGTTTGGCCCATTTTTTAAATTTACCAGTGCTGGCTTCTTTTAAAGCAACTGCTACGCCAGCAATTGTATGCTCGTGAGGACCTCCTTGAAGCCCTGGGAAAATAGCTCTATCTATTAAAGAAGGCAGGTTTTGCCGATTAATCTTAGTTGGTTTTTTAAGAGGATTAGAGGGGTTTCCATTACACAAAATAATACCGGCTCGCGGGCCTCTTAAGGTTTTGTGAGTAGTTGAAGTAATAACATCAGCTAAACCCGCCGGAGACTTATGAACACCGGCAGCTATCAGACCGGCAATATGAGCAATGTCCGTTATGAAAAAAGCTCCATATTTTTTAGCCAATTGGCTGAAAGTTTTGAAATCATACTCCCGAGGGTAAGCTGTCGCTCCCGCAAAAAGAATTTTAGGGCGCTGTTTTTTCAGAAGAGACTCCACTTGATTAAAATCAATAAAACCTTCTTTATTTACGCCATAAGAAACAGAATTAAAATAAGTGCCGGAAAAATTAACTTTATGGCCATGAGTAAGATGTCCTCCTTGTTGAAGACTCATCCCCATTATTGTATCCCCCGGTTGACAAAGGGCAAAATAAACAGCTTGATTAGCAGGACTTCCCGAATAAGGCTGAACATTGGCATGGTTTACTCCAAATAATTTTTTAGCTCTATCAATCGCTAATTGTTCTATTTTATCTGTAAAAAATTGTCCCCCATAATAACGCTTTCCCGGAAAACCTTCTGAATATTTATTAGTAAAAATAGATCCCATTGCTTCCAAAACAGCCCGGGAAACATAATTCTCTGAAGGAATCATTTCCAATCCTTTTTGCTGACGATCAAGTTCTCCCACTATGAAATTAAAAGTTGCCGGATCTGTTTTTCTAATATGAGAATATACTTTGTATCTTTCTTTCATGAAATTTTATTTAACTGTTTATTAAATTTTAAATTCGTGTTTTATTCCGGCTTTCTCACTGTCATTCCCGCTTTTCTTTCTACTGTCATCCCCGCGAAAGCGGGGATCTCGGAACGCCTAGGGAAAGCTCTAATAAAATATTTGCTCGGGATTCCCGCTTTCGCGGGAATGACAAGTGAACTAAAGATGCAAGATTTTGTGTCTTTACTGTTTCCCCGTGCTACCAAAACCTTTTTGACCTCTGTTGGTCTGTGGTAGATTTTTAACCTCCTTTATTAAGGGGCTTTCTACTTTTTGAATTAAAACTTGAGCTATTTTTTGACCTTTTATAATCTTACAAGATTTTTGCCCCAAATTGACCAATCCGATAAGCCACTCTCCTGTATAATTACTATCAAAAACACCACCTAAAACTTTAACTCCAAAATTTTTAGCAACGCCTGATTTATCCCAAACCAAACCCGCATAACCACTGGGGATTTTCATAGCAATTCCGGTATGGCAAAAAACTCGCTTGCCGGATCCTAAATTTATTTCTTCAGCAGAAAATAAATCTATGCCGGCATCTCCCGCTAAAGCAATTTTAGGTATTTTTGCATCTTGACTAATCTTTTTAACTTTAATTTCCATTGATTAATTAAAACAAGTATTTTAAAAAATTTATTTAAGCCTGAAACGGTTTTTAACTGCTTGCCAAACTAGTTCACTTATCCTCTGACGGGGCATTATTTGCCCTTCCGTAGCACAATTTATTCTTTTCCAATTATTATTGCCCTCTGCCATATTAGCAGCACTTCTTCTGGCTTTAGCTAAATGATCAACACTTCTTTCATAAAGATCTTTACCTTTTCTGACTCCTTTAAAAGTATTTTTTTCTCCCTTCCCTTCTCTGCCTTCAAGTAGTGTTTGAGAAATTTTTACCGGAACATCCAAATATAGAACAAGTTGAGGCCGAGGTAATTTAAAAATTCCAAATTCCATTTTATCAAGCCATTTGATAAATTTTTCTCTTTTTTTTTCGTCAGTTATTTTTCCTCCTTGATGAATTTGATTAGCACTTACATAACGATCAGCTATCACAAAATATCCTTGTTTTATCCAATTATTAATTTTTTGGCTGGATTCAAATCTATCTGCTGCATAGAGCACCGAGGCTATACGAGCATCCAGTTTAAGAAAATTTCCATGTTCTCCTGCTAAACATTCTCCGATAAAACTTCCGAAAAAGTTATTTTTGTATTGAGGAAAATCAATTTTTTTTACCTTAAATTTTTCTTTCTTTAACTTTTGAAAAAGCAATTTCGTTTGAGTAGCTTTACCACTACCATCTATCCCTTCTACTACTATAAATTTTCCCTTTTGGCTTTTTTTCTTTTGATTATCCATGATTTACAAATAAAGATATTTCACTTTTATTCTAGAGCCATTTCTCCAAATCATAAATAGTGGGGAGAGAGAGATCGGCATACTGGGATTTTTTCCAAACCATTACCGTCTGAATCTTTTTTCTCTTAGCCGGAATAACATCTTGAGAATCTGAATCTCCTATATAAACATGTTCCGAGGGTTTATGTCGGGTAAGTTTAAGAATTTTTGCATAACTTTTTCCATTGGCTTTGCCACTCCCTCTTGAGTCTCCAAAAATGCTAAATTTAAAATCATGCCGAGGATCAATTCCTAATTTTTCTAATTTTAGAAAAGCATCTTTTTCAGCTGAAGCAGTAATTAAAAATAAGCTATATTTTTCTTGAAGATATTTTATCAAACTGAGTAATTTCGCGTCTCTTTTTAAATAAAGATACATTTTAGAATTAATAGAAGCTCGCATAGCAAAAGATTCCGGATTTTTAATCCCCATAACTTTAGCTATTTCGCAACCGCCACTTATGGTCTTGCGGTATTTTGCAAATTCTTGCCACGCTTTTTGATAGTCTATCTTAAGTTCAGATTCCATCAATTTACACCAAGCTTCTTGAAAAGTATTTTTTATTTTTTGGTTTTCTTGATAAAGAGTAAGATCAAGATCAAAACCAACAAATTTGATTAACGAGGAATGAATCACTTTTTTGTGCTTGTTCTTTATTAGTTACGGCTTATTTCTAGACTAGGTCCCATGGTTGTAGAAACAGAAATTTTTTTAATGAATTTTCCTTTAATCTTAGCCGGTTTTTGTTTTTCTAAAACAGTTAATAACGCTTGATAGTTTTCAATCAATTTTTTATCTTCAAAAGATATTTTCCCAAGAAGTTGATGAATACAGCCTCCTTTATCACTTTTTATTTCAGTTTTGCCTTTCTTCAAAAGTTCTACTGCTCCCCGAATATCATTAGTTACTGTTTCAGATTTAGGATTAGGCATTAGTCCTTTGGGTCCTAATATCTTAGCGATTCGCGCTAATTTAGGCATAAATTGAGGAGTTGCCAAAGCAACATCAAAATTTATTTTTTGAGATTTTCCTATTTCTTTAAGATCAGTTTCTCCAAAAACAAAATCTGCTCCAGCTTTTTTAGCCTCTTTGCCCTCTTCACCTTCAGCAAAAACAGCAATTTTAGAACTCTTCCCTGTTTGATGAGGAAAAGTTAGGGAAGTTCTTACCTGCTGTTCTGATTTAGTCGGATCAATATTAAGTTTAGCGTGAAATTCTACACTTTCATCAAAATTGGCCTTCTGAAGATCTTTAAGAAATTTAATGGTTTCTTCAATACTTTTTGGCCCTTTTATTTTAGAAACCTTTTTGAGATTATTATAATAACGTTTACTTTTTTTCATTGCTTAAATTAATTCTGTTTATCTTTTAACTTCCTATAATTATTTTCCCTTTATTACATTCACCCCCATACTTCTGGCAGTTCCGGCAATAATTTTTTTAGCGGCTTCAACATCATTGGCATTTAAATCTTCCTTTTTCTTTTCAGCTATTTCTTCCAATTGGCTTTCGGTAATTTTACCCACTTTATCTTTTTGAGGAACCCCTGAGCCTTTTTTAAGATTGATAGCTTTTTTTATAAGTTGGGCGGCAGGAGGACTCTTCATGGAAAATTCAAAACTTTGGTCTTCCCAAATAGTTATCTCAACAGGAATAATATCTCCCCCCAGCTCTTTTGTTTTATCATTAAATTGATTGCAGAAATCTTGAATATTTAAACCATGCTGACCTAAGGCCGGCCCGACTGGAGGAGCAGGAGTTGCTTTCCCTGCAGGTATTTGCAATTTTACAACAGCTTTTACTTCTTTCATAAAAATAAAAAACTAAAGTTTATTAACTTGAAGAAAGTCAAGCTCAATAGGAGTTTCTCGACTGAATAAATTAGCTAAAACTCTTATTTTTCCTTTATCTTTGTCAACACTTTGAATTTTTCCGTCAAAATCCTTAAAGGGACCATCAATAATTTTTACCGAGTCTCCTTTACTTAAACTAATTTCATATTTAGGCTCTTTGACGCCCATACGTCTTTTTATAGCTTGCACTTCTTCTTCAGAAATAGGGATAGGTGTAGTTCCCGCTCCTGTAAATCCGGTAACATTAGGAGTATTTCTAACAACATACCAAGAATCATCAGTGACAATCATTTCCACTAAAACATAACCCGGAAAAACTCTTTCTTTAATTAATTTTCTTTTGCCGTTTTTAATTTTAATCCTCTTTTCAGTAGGTACCAAAACACTAAAAATTTTATCCTGCATATCTAGAGATTCTATTCTCTGGCGAAGATTTTTCGCGACATTTTCTTCATATCCTGAATAAGTATGAAGAACATACCAGGCTTTTTCTCCTTTTAAGTCCTGCTTTGTGTTTTTTAAAGCTCGCTTCATAAAATTTTAGTTACCAAACTATTGAATATAAAATCCAAAGTGCCTAAAAATAAGGCTACAGCTAAACTTATTAGAACAACAATCTTGGTGTGATTTATTGCCTGCTTTTTTGTTGGCCATTTAACCTTGTCTAGCTCTTTTTTAGCGCTCTTTAGAAAAAATAAGGCTCTTTCCATATTTTAGAATACTTTTTTAAAAAGACCCCTTGCAAGGCCTTTGTTATCTGTTGGAATAATAGACTTTCGGTTTAAGAATGTCAATAACATGTGCTTGACGGGTACATAGGTAAACATTTTCGCTGTCTTTTCTATCCTTTCATTGCTTATCCCCGCTTTTCCACTGCTTATTCCCGTCCTTCCACTGTCATCCATGGAAAAGTCAATTAATTCGCTGACAGTTTTTTATTTATTGGTGTCCTCAACTTCCGACAGTACCTATTTTGTAACCATTATTACAAAAAATAGGGTAGATCTTTTCAAGAAAATTTTCACCCTCAAATTACCATTTCCAAAAACAAACTTGATAAACATGTTATCCTAAAAATAAGGCGGAGCTAAAACGCCCCGCTTTATTTTTCTCTTTTTCCGCGAATAATTGCGGAATGGCCAAGTCGGCTAAGCAGTCTTTTAGTAAAGCTTAATAACACTTACCTCCGTATCAAAAGACGTATCAACAAAAATAAATCCTTTCTGAAAAAACAAACCCAGCTTTAGTGAAACAAGCTAACTATTTTTTTAAAGACTACCGGGCACACCGAAAACCGATGTTGGAGTTCGTGTTCGTCGGCAAGTTGTTCAATTTCAGCGTAAAAACACCGCAATTAGACGTATTGTTCCAATTGCCGCCACGGTGAAAAGCCCCTCCTAATGCCGACTCCCTTTCCATAAACATTTTCACTATAACATAAAAAACAAAAATGCTTCCATCCAAACAAGGCTCTAGTTTTAAAAAGTTGGTATCAATTGAAAATATTGTAAAAGCCTATCAACAAGCGTCTAAAAGTAAGAACTTCAATAAAACAATTCTTTTTTTTGAAAGAGATTTAGGATTAAATTTAAATAAAATTAGAAGATCGCTGATTTCGGGAACTTACAGACATGGAAAGTACCGTTTTTTCAAAGTGTTTGATCAAAAAGAAAGACAAATCAGTGCTGCTTCTTTTAAAGATAGAATTGTTCATCATGCTGTCTATCAAATAATTGAACCTACTTTTGATAAAACATTTATTCATGATTCTTTTGCTAATCGCACCCAAAAAGGTTCCCATAAAGGAGTAAAACGTCTTCAATATTTTATTAAAAAAATTGGATCTGAGAAAAAAGGAGCAACTACTTATTGTTTAAAATGTGATATCTCAAAATGCTTTCCTTCTCTAAACCATAAAGTCTTATTTGATTTAATTAAAAAACAAATTAAGAATAAAAAAATTTTACATTTAATAAACAAAATTATCAGTTCTTTTCAAACCGGAGATGAATTAAACTATCTCTTTCCCCTAGATTCTCCATTCTTACTTTATCGACCCAGAGGGATACCTATTGGCAATTTAACTTCCCAATTATTTGTTAATATTTATTTAGATTCTTTAGACAAATTTATAAAAGAAAGATTAAGAATAAAATATTACATTCGTTATGTAGATGATTTTGTTATTTTAGACTCAGATAAAAAATTTCTTCATAAAACTCGCGACACAATTAGGCAGTTTCTTCGTTCTAAATTATTTCTTGAGTTACATCCTAAAAAACAATCAATTTTTCCTACTTGGAAAGGAATTGATTTTCTCGGCTATGTTATTTTCCCCAACTTTTATTTGTTAAGAAAGGGGAACAAACAAAACTTTAAAAAAAGACTTTCAAAAATGAAAGTAGCTTATTTGGCCGGAAAAATTGGAAAAGATAGTGTTCAAGAATCTATCACTTCTTGGATTGCCCATGCTCAGCATGCTAATACATACCATCTAAGAAAAAGAATATTCGGGAGAGCTTTGTTAGCTAAAGATCAAGAAAAAATTTCTCAATTTATTGACTCCTGGAAGGAAAAGAAGCCAGACCATAAACCATCCGGCCAACTTCATCTATTTTAGTCTCTTGCCAAATAAAAGACTTGTGTGAGATAAATTTAAGTTCCCAGGCTATTCTTAAAAGCTGGCGTAAGTTTTCCAATTTTGAATTAAAAATAATTAAAAGCTTTCCCCTCTCATAATGAGGAGACCTTTGCATTAGACTTAAAATTTTTAAAATATCAAAAGCCCGAGAACAAATTTCTCCCTTTAAGAAACATTCCTGTTTAACCGGGAAATTATGTACCTTTTTTAAAAGCCAAACTAAATACTGCCGATATTTTTTGAGCACTATTAGCTTTCTAACATTGGAGGATTCTTTTCTTTTTCTATTGTTTTTGCGTCTGCTTCTACTATTCATTTTTAAAACCCTAAAATTTAAAGCCTTAAAAATAGCCCAGAAAATTTTTGTTGAAACACTCCGCCCTGTATAGGGCTACGCGTTTCAACAAGGGGGTAAGACCTCGCCCTAAACGGGCGAGGGAAGGAGCTTAACCTCGCTAGGCGAGGTTAAGCAAAGACTACCGGGCACACCGAAAACCGACGTAGGAGCTCGTGTCCGTCGGCAAGTTGCTCAATCCCAGCGCAAAAACACCGCAATTAGACGTAAAGTACCAATAGCCGCCACGGTGAAAAGCATACAAAGTAGTCCCCAATTCGTCTTGTCCCCAAGTGTAAAGTCTGCCAATACCGTTAGTGCT
>CAZTZK010000011.1:0-11659 GCA_964618065.1 uncultured Candidatus Saccharibacteria bacterium
GATCCAATAGATCTCAAAGCGTGCGGTAATCCTTCAACTGTTAAAAATGCCGGCGCCAACATTGCAAAAAACCAAGCTAATAGAGTTCCGTATTCAACAATTTTGTTCTCTTTAATTTTCTTCCTTTTCTTTTGAAAAAAAGATTTTCCTAAATTTATTAGTCCGCTTACAGTTTTAAGAGTTATAAAAAGAAGACCAATTAGAAAAGATAGAGCCACGGGAGGGAAAAGTTGGGGGTTGGAAGGTAGATTATGCCTCCAATTAGCATCGCCTTTATAAAAAAATTGGCCAAGAGTTTGCAAAAAAGTTTTGCTAACGGCCAAAACAAGTTTTCCTTGATTATTTTTAGGGTCCAGAACAGAAATTGAATTATCCTCTTGACGAGATCCTAGGTGTTCCGGATTTTCCAAAAAATGATAAGCAATAGGAGTAATTGTTAGAAGACTTCCCAGGGCAAAAAAGATTAAGGGAAAAATTACTAACCTTTTTATTTCTAAACGATTTTTTAAATTTACTAACCAGATTAACAAAAAGAAAACAAAAATTATTGCCGGAGCGATTCTAAAAGCTAAATAAGTATGAAAACCAATACCAAAAATTATGCCTGCCAGTGCCGGATAAACCCAGCTTGCTTTTTTATCAAACTTCTTTTTATTTTGTTTTAAGAGGTGGTAGCTTTTAAATAGCAGATAAAAAGTAAAAACCAGGACAAGAGGAACCAGAATAGCCCTAAAGCCAATTCTAGAAAAATTTAGATGCCAATAAGAAACCGCTGTTAAAAATGAAGCAATTAATCCTCCTCTGTAGCCGATTATTTCAGTACCCAGTAAATAAACCCCCAAAATTGTTAAGAGACCTATTAGAGCAGGAACCATTCTTAGGGTATTGATTCCCACTCCAAAAAATTTAAAGCTAAGGGCCAGCAGATTCATAAAGAGACCTTCTCGCCCGTTGTTGTTGGGATAATAAACTTCTAAGTCTCCCTTTTCTAAAGCTCTTAAAGCATCAGTTGCGTTAACTGCTTCATCAGGATAAAGCCCCGGCGGAAATTTATCTAAAGCGTAGAATCTTAAAAAAGCGGCGATCGATAAGATACCCAAAACAATGAGGACTTTTTTTATTTTTGGAGTCATTTTTTCTCTTTATTTTTTATATTAGAAAATAATCTATATTTTTCTACTTTTTTATTTTAGCTTATAAAAGTTTTATCTACAACAATTTTTTATAATTGGTAATTTCTTATTTCTAAAATTTTTTCTTTTCTTTCTTATAATTCTATTTCCGCTCGTTCTGTTTTTTATCTAGTAGCTTTTGAATAAGTCTGGTGAAAATCCAAAAAATAAAACAGGTTGAGTTCGTTTATTCCAAAAGTGGCTTAATTCTAAACAGTATTCAGATTCATTTAATTGACCAGAGTACCTCAAAAGGATAAAATAGAAACAACCTAATACTTTTTTTTAAAATTAGAAAGATAAATAATAATAAATAATCTATTAATATGAGCTTTGAAAAACCATCTTTTGCCGAAGGAGGATTTGTGGAGAATAGAATGAATAAATTTAAAGATGAGGACCAAGAAGAGCAAAAAAGTGCCAAAGAGATTTTTAATGATCCAAACTTGGAAGATATTAAGAAAAGGATCTTAGAAAGTCAAAACAAGGAAGACTTAGCTAAAAAATTATTACAAAAAGATGAACTGAACGATGCTGAATTTGGAGATTTAAATCAAATTGCTAAAGAGATTAAGGAAACTAACCAAAATGTGAATTGGATGGAAGATGCGCTTGGCAGTGGCAGTATTTTTAATGAACTGGCTTCCGTAGATAAAGATTTTGGGAAATGGAAATCATTGATAGGCGGTGATTTGATGGAGAAAGTTTATAATAGGGATTATTTTATAGAATTATACTTAAATGATCGCTCTAGTTTTGACAATCTTAAGAGTAAAATTGAAGCCTATCATAAAACGGAAGAAAAAATTAAAAAGGAGAGTGAAAATTTAGAAGAAAAAGTTAATAAACTTGCAAAAACTTCTCAAATTTCTCTCGATCAATTAAGAAATATTTTTGATTTAGAAAAAAGCGATGAGCGGAATGCTCGCTTAGAAGCATTAGTACAGGAAAAATTTTCTCTTTTCTTTAGAAAGTCTAAAGGAGAAAAATTCAAACAAGAGTTGGAAGCTATTCTGAAAGAAGGAGATATTTTTATTGAAGGTATCAGGAAAGGAAAAGGCGTTTTTGGGAGAAATGAGAAAAATAGTCTAAAAAATATCGCTACTACATTTTTAAGTGATGCAGCCTGGAAAGAATCAACGGAAAAGAAAGTAGGAGAAATTTTTACCAATAAAAAGGAAGATGTGGGAATCAAAGATTTAAGTTTCTCAGAAGCTTCTTCTCTTTTAGACAATGAAGGAAAAAATCTTCAGGAAAGCTGGGAAAAATTTAAAACAAGTAATACTCCCAAAAGATTTCAAAGAGATGCTACGCTGTTCAGAGAATATTGGAGTGGGCTTCAACCTGCTGCTTTAAATAGGAAGAGAAATACTTTTTTCAATAATATGAAAACTAAAAAAGGCGGTGGCTTTTGGATGGATTTAGTAAAAGTGGTTTCCAGCGTCAGATTAGTCTAGTCTAGTTAAGATTTTTTATTTTTTAAAATATTATTTTAATTAAAAGAAAAATATGGAACAAAAGGAATTATTTAATAAAATAGAAGAACTTATGGCTTCCGGCGATTTGGAGAAAACAAAAAATTTTTTAATTGAGAATTTTTCTCAATTGCCAAAAGAACTTCAGAGAAAAACAGCTTCTTTTCTCTTGGAAAATGGACTAGAAAAAGAATCTCAGAAAAAAGCTACTAACTTTGAAAAAAAGGTTACTGAATTTGAAGCTTTAAATAATGCTTTTAAGAAGGGTCTTGCTCAACAAGGCGATCTTTAGGATCAAGTCTTGGAATTGAAATTTTAAACAAGAATGTCTCGGAATTTAATTTAGAAATTTAAAATAAAGAAGATGAGTAATTCATTTTTTTCACGGAAGGAAGTTTCTGATAAGGAACAACTAGAGAGCAATAGTGAAAATTGGCAAAATCAAGGCAGAGAAGGATTAGAAAAAAAAATAAGGGGAGAAAAGAGACTGGAAAAAGAAAAAACTCCTGATTCTCAACTGGAAAAAAGGGGAGAATTTTTTAGGGCGGAGCAGACAGAAAAGGAGCTAAAGCCTAAAAGAGAAATCGGAGAGTCGGTAACCGAAGGGGAAAAAGGAAATATTTTTTTAGAAAGTGAGAAAAAGAACACAGAAAATATTGAAATCAATAATTTAGTCAAATTAGGGATAAGAGGGGAAAAAGAAGAGAAAAAGGCTATTTCCAGGGCTAAAAAAATGTTCCGAGGAGATCCTCACTCTTTAGATGTTTTTCATGATCAATTGATAGCTAAAAAAAGGAAAAATAACATCTAATCAAGACTAACAGAAAAATAAATTTTTTATTTTAGGAAATGGCGGAATATTATTTAATTATTTTTATAATTCTAGGAATAATACTTGCCGGAGGGATTGGATTGCTTTTTATTCTTCCTAAAGTTAGGAAAGAAGGATCTCTTAGGAGAGCTACTGACATGGCTCTACTAATGGTTTCCGTTACTCAAGAAGAAAACTTGGATAATAAAGAGGATAAAAAAGACGATAAAGAAATTATTGGAGTTATGGAACAATTACTGATAAGTCTTGCCAGGATTAGAGATTCTTTTTTTAGAGAACTTTTCTGCGGTCCTCCTCATATTGTGCTAGAGGTAGCTAATCCTTTTGACAGTGAATCAATATCTTTTTACTTAGCCATTCCTCACAAATTTTCTGCTACTGCCGAAAAACAAATCTATGGTTTTTTCCCAAAAGCAGTAGTAAAAAATGTTCCTGAAGATTTTAATATTTTTACTCCCCACGGTGCTTCTTCCGGGACTTATCTAACTCTTAAAAAACAATCTTTTCTACCCTTAAGAACTTATAAAAATCTAGAATCTGATCCTTTAAGCAATGTCACCAACGCTTTTTCAAAGTTGAAAAAAATAGACGAAGGAGCTGCTTTGCAATTGGTTGTCAGGCCGGTTAGTGCTAAGTGGAGGAGAAAAGGTATTTTGATTGCCAGGCGAATGAAACAGGGAGAATCTTTCAGTAAGGCTAAGCAAGGAGGATTTTCGCGTTTTGTTGAAGATATTTTTAAATCATGGAACAAAAAAAAGCCGGAAGAATTAAACCAATTTCAAACTCCGCAAAATGAATTAAGACAACTGACTCCGGGAGAAGAAGAGCTTCTTAAGGCAATTGAAGAAAAAACTCTAAAACCGGCCTTTGAAACAAATATAAGAATTATGGCTTCGGCGGAGACTAAAGAAAGAGCCGATGAGATATTAGGACACTTAGCGGAATCTTTTGAACAATTCCAAACAATTGATATGAATAGCCTTGTTCGTAAAAGCCCCTTTTCTTTTAAAGAGATGCTTTTTAATTTCTCTTTTAGAAACTTCAGTAATCATTTTAAATTTGTTCTCAATACCGAAGAGCTGGCTAGTATTTTTCATTTTCCTATTATTTCCACTCAAACTCCCAAGTTAAATCTTGTTAAATCTAAAACGGCAGCTTCTCCTCCCGATCTTCCGAGAGAAGGATTGCTTATTGGAAAAAATGTTTATCGGGAGATTGAAACGCCTATTTATTTAACGAGAGAAGATCGCCGGCGTCATCTTTATACAATTGGTCAAACCGGTACTGGAAAATCTGTTTTTTTAGAAGGCTTAGCCGCTCAAGATATTGTGGACGGGGAAGGAGTTTGTATTATAGATCCTCATGGAGAATTAATTGAATCTATCCTCAAAAGAATACCTCAAGAAAGAGTTGAAGATGTGATTTTGTTTGATCCTTCGGATATAGAAATGCCGATGGGGTTGAATCTTTTGGAATATGACAAGCCGGAGCAAAAGACTTTTGTTATTAACGAAATGATTAATATCTTTGATAAGCTTTACGATTTAAAGCAAACGGGAGGTCCAATGTTTGAGCAATATATGAGAAACGCAATGCTTTTAGTGATGTCTCATCCAGCTTCAGGCTCTACCTTAATGGAAATTTCTAAAGTGCTCTCCGATGCTGAATTTAGAAAATTTAAATTGGATCATTGCGACAATCAAGTGGTAGTTGATTTTTGGGTTAAAGAAGCTGAAAAAGCCGGAGGAGAAGCAGCTTTGGCTAATATAGTTCCTTACATTACCAGCAAACTTACCACTTTTGTCACTAATGATATTATGCGTCCTATCATTTCTCAACAGAAGTCAGCTTTTAATTTTAGGGAAGCAATGGATTCTCAGAAAATAATTTTGATTAATTTGAGTAAAGGAAAAATAGGCGAGCTGAATGCCAATCTTTTAGGCATGGTTATTGTAGGAAAAATTTTAATGTCTGCTATGGGTCGGGTGGATATGCCGGAAGAAGAACGTAAAGATTTTTATCTTTATATTGATGAATTTCAAAATGTAACTACCAGTTCTATCGCTTCTATTTTATCTGAAGCTAGAAAATATCGCTTGAGTTTAACTATAGCTCATCAGTTTATTCAGCAGCTGGAAGAAAATATAAGAGACGCTGTTTTTGGAAACGTAGGTTCTTTGGTCTCATTTCGTATAGGGTCCAACGATGCCGAATTTATGGCCAGTCAATTTACTCCGGTTTTTTCTCAACAGGATCTTATTAATGCGGACAACTTTAATGCTTTTGTTAAAATTATGGCCAATGGTGAAGTTACCAAACCTTTTTCTTTGAAAACTTATCCTTTGAATAATGTCCAAAGTGATTTTTCTCAAGCTGTAAAAGATTTTTCTCGGATTCATTACGGCAGGGAAAGAAATGTTGTTGAAGAAGAATTAAGGGAAAGAATGGATTTTTTGAAAGAAAGTCGTAAAATAACTAATCCGGAAGGTTCGTTAGAATCAGATATGCCGATAAAATAATTATTTTCTTTTTCTCTAATTTTGATTTTGCTCTATGCGTTTTATTATATTATTATTATTGGTTTGTTTTGCTACTGTTATTCAGATAGGAATAGTACCTTCTTTATTTCCGGGAAGTGAAAATTTTAATTTACCGCTTCTTTTAGTTATTGGAATTTCTTTTTTTAGATCTCAGAAAGAAGCTATCTTTTGGGCATTTTTTTTGGGTATTTTATTAGATGCTCTAGAGCCTTATTTGTTAGGATGGGCTATTTTTGTTTTTCCATTTATCGCTTTAGCCAATAGTTATCTTCTAAAGAAATTTTGGGGGAAGCCTGGGGTTATCCCTTTTATAACTCTAACGATTTTGTTTTCTTTTTTCTATCAATTATTACTTTTTAGCTCAAAAACTTTTTTAATATCCGGAGAAGAAACTTTTTTCGGCCTTTTTCTTGCTAACTCCACTGTTTTTTTACTGGACGCTTTAAAATCTATGGTGCTTAATGGTTTCTTTTTAGGAGCTTTTTTTTATTTCTTGTTTTTTAGATTAGATCAACTTTTTGATTACTGGGAGCAGAAGAGGAAAATTTAGTTTTTGTATTCTTGATTTTTTGATCTCAATTTATTATTATCCAAATATGAAAGATGATCCAACCAGTTCCAAAAAGCCTCTTCTTTCGGTTGTTTGCCCGATTTTTAATGAAGAGCAAAATGTTGAAAAACTTCATCGGGAAATTCTTGATAGCTTACAAAGCCTAGGGAAGCCCTTTGAAGTTATTTTTGTTAATGATGGCTCAGATGATAGAACTGAACAGAGATGCAAACGACTTTTTCCTCTAATTCTTATTAATTTTAGAAAAAACTTTGGGCAGACTGCTGCTCTGGATTGTGGAATTAAAAAAGCGCAAGGGGATATAATTTTAACAATTGATGGCGATCTCCAAAACGACCCAGCGGATTTTCCTAGATTAATCGATAAGTTGGGAGAAGGCTATGATTTGGTTTCCGGCTGGAGGAAAAAACGCCAAGATCCTTTTCTTAAAAAATTTATTTCCAGGGGAGCTGATTTTTTAAGAAAATTTTTGATTAACGATAATATTCATGACAGCGGTTGTACTCTAAAGGCTTACCGTAAAGAATGTTTTCAAGATACTTATCTTTTTGGAGAAATGCATCGTTTTATTCCAGCCGTTCTTAAAATTCAAGGTTTTAAAGTAGCTGAGATTGAAGTAAATCACCGTGCTAGAAAATTTGGTCGGACAAAATATACCTGGACTAGGGTTATCAAAGGATTTCTAGATATGATTAGTGTTTGGTTCTGGAAGAAATACGCCAGTCGTCCTCTGCATTTATTTGGAGGAATGGGAATCTTTTTCTTCGGCCTAGGATCTCTTTTGATTTTTATCTTAATTGTCCTACGAATTTTTTACGGGATTCCTCTCTCTGATAAAATTTGGCCAATGGTAGGAATTTTTATGGTTCTAGCGGGAATCCAGCTTTTTATTTCTGGTCTTCTGGCCGATATAGCTGTAAAGAATTATTACAGCGGTAAAAGGAAGAATTATGTAGTAAAAAATGTTTTAGAGAATAAAGAGGAGAGAGAAGATTATTAGATAGATTTAGGAAAGGTTGTCTTTTCTGTTGCCATTCTTGTGAAGACGGAAATTTAGAAAAGACTAAATCTAGTAAGTATTATCTAGAAGTGCTGGGACCCCCGCTTTCGCGAGGGTGACAGACGAAGGCTGGTCACCTTTCTGGCGGGAAGACAATAAGAGTAAAGCGATCATTTCCCAAAAAACACTCTCATCATTTTGAAAACGAGAATAGCATATAAAAATCACCCTTTAATTTTTAATCAAAACCAATATGGATACCTCAGGTTTAAAATCCGAATTGGAAAACACAATAGAAAAATTTAAAAAAGAACTGGCCGGAATAAGAGTGGGAAGAGCGACTTCCCAATTAGTTGAAGATTTGAAAGTGGATTATTACGGGAGCCAATCTTCTTTAAAAGAAATGGCTCAAATTAATATCCCCGATCCGCGAACAATAATGATCCGTCCCTGGAACAAGGATAACTTAGTTAATGTAGAAAAGGCCATTAATGATTCCGATCTAAATCTTACTCCCAACAATAATGGAGAAGCTGTCATTTTAAATCTCCCACCCATGACTGAAGAACAAAGATTAGAATTGATTAAAGTGGTAGGCAAAAAAGCGGAAGAATACCGAGTCAGGGCTAGACAAAGCAGAGAAAAAATTAAAGAGGAGCTTAATGAACAAAAGAAAAATGGAGGAATCTCAGAGGATCTTTATTTCAAGCAAGAGGAAGAGCTTCAAAAAATAGTAGACGGTTCCATGGAGGAAATCGATAAAATAAAAGAGAGAAAAGAAAACGAAATTAAAACTTTATAATTTTCTCTAGTTATTTTTTTGGTCATTTTAAAATTTTATTAATTTAGCTGATTACATATGTTTTTTACTTTATTATCTTTTGCTTTAATTTTAGGTTTTTTAATTTTTGTTCATGAAATGGGCCATTTTTTAGTGGCTAGAATGATGGGAGTTAAAGCTGAAGAGTTTGGTTTCGGTTTTCCTCCTAGGATTATAGGCGTAGTTTATAACGAAAAGCATAAAAAATGGGAAATTGTCCGTGGCAGTAAAAATTTAAAAAGAAAAAATACAATTTATTCTATTAACTGGATCCCTCTTGGAGGATTCGTAAAGATTTTGGGAGAAGATGGCTTAAAAAAGGGGAAAGAAAAGGATCCTCAAAATTTTGTTAATAAAGCCATTTGGAAGAAAATTTTTATTTTAGCAGCCGGAGTAATGATGAATTTTTTAGCAGCTGCTTTAATTCTCTCTGTTGTTTTTAAAATGGGATCACCTGAAGCCGTGGAAGAAAATTTTCCTGTTTCTGAAAACAGCCGAGTTCATATAGTAGCAGTAGCTCCCGGCTCTCCTGCTGAATCAATGGGGATAGAAATAGGAGATGAGGTTGTTAAAATAATTTCCGGTAACGATGTTAAAATTATTCAGAAAACAGAAGACGTGGTGAGCTTTCTAAAAGATAGGGGAGGAGAAGAAATTATAATGAAGATTAAAAGAGGAGATGATGTTTATCGTTTAAGGGGGATACCTAGAGAAAATGCTCCTCCTGAAGAAGGGGCATTGGGGATAGCTCTAACTAGAACAGAAATTGTTTCCTATCCTTTATTAGATTCTATAAAAATGGGATTTTTGGCTACTTGGGAAATGACTAAAGCTATTGTGCAGGCTTTGGGTGGGATGCTTCATGATTTAATTTCTTCCGGAAAAGTTAAAGGAGATGTCTCTGGGCCGGTAGGAATCGTGGTTTTTGCTAATCAAGCTGCAGAGATGGGTTTTGTTTATTTGCTTCAATTCGCAGCTATTCTTTCTATTAATTTAGCTATTATAAATATTTTGCCCATTCCGGCTTTAGATGGAGGGAGAATTTTGTTTCTCCTTATTGAAAAATTAAAAGGAAGCCCTCTTCCTCCTAATTTTGAGCAGAAAGTTCATTTTACCGGTTTTTATTTGCTAATTCTTCTGATGATTTTTGTTACAGTCAGAGATGTCTTTAAATTCCAGGATAAATTTAAAGTTTTGTGGGAGAAACTGACGGGAATTTTTTAGAAACCTAAAGATCTTGGTTGAGAGACGAGAAAAATCTTTTGAATTACGTAATTAATTATATTCCACAATTTTTATGTCCAGCAGAAAACTAAAAGAAAAAAATTACGCTTTTATAGACAGCCAGAATCTGAATTTAGGTATTCAGAGCCTAGGTTGGAAATTAAATTATAAAAGGTTCAGGACTTATCTTAGAGAGAAATACCAAGTGAAAGTTGCCTATTTGTTTATTGGCTATATTCCTAAGAACCAAGATCTGTACTCGTCTCTTCAAGAACACGGGTATGTTTTAGTCTTTAAACCGACTTTACCAAATAAAGATGGAGACATAAAAGGAAACGTTGACGCTGATCTAGTTTTACAAGCCATGCTTGATTATAAAAAATATGACAAGGCGATAATTATAACGAGTGATGGAGATTTTTATTCTTTAGTAAAATATTTATATAAAAAGCGAAAGCTTAAATTTGTTATGAGTCCTTATGTTAAGACTTGTTCGGTTTTACTCAAAAAAACAGCCAGAGATAAGATAATTTTTATGGCTAATTTAAAGAAAAAACTTGGATTTAAAGAAAAACACCGCTAAGGGACGGAACCCAAAGAGGTGTTTTTCATATGTATTCTGTTGTTATTATAATAAGCTATTTGACAAATGTAAAGGTTTTTTAAAAGAATTACGTAATTAATTACGTAATTCCTCTCTACGCCATCAGCACTGCTACCGGCGTCAGCTTGGCGATAGGATGCTAGGAACAAATTTCAAAATTTATTTTTCGAAAAAACCTGCTAATTTTTTAACCTTGAAAATGTCGGCTAGCAACTCACCTCTTGCTGACGCTTTTGGAAAGGCTTTGGAATATGAGGCCTTGTTCAGATACTATGATAAAAAAGAGCCCCATCTTTTTGATAGTTGCCCCTTTGTTTTTGAATGGTACGACAACAGGGCACTGAAAAGCTTACTTGAATTAGAAGATAAGCAAGAAGCAGGAGAGATTACCAACCTGCGTAGAATTATAAGGGATTAGTTAGCAATTTTTAGATAAGGAGTCTTTAAGCCCTTCGGCAAAATAATGCTGGAGGGCTTTTTAAATATTTTTTAAATTATTTTTAAGTTTGTTTTGCTAACGTTTATTAGGTTGTAGATTATAAATTTTATTAGTGGAAGAAAAGAATTTGTAATGGGAAGGGGATAATTAGTTGAAGTAAGATTATGTTAAGTAAGAGATATAGAAAATTGAATAAAGGTGAAATAATTATTTATAAACCGGCCAAAGGCGAGATTGAATTAAAGGTACGTTTTGAAAATGAATCTATTTGGCTTTCACTTAATCAAATAGCCGAGTTATTCGGCAGGGACAAGTCAGTCGTATCCCGTCATTTGCGTAATATTTTTAAAGAAAATGAATTGATCAAGAATTAAGTTGTTGCAAAAATTGCAACAACTGCCACCGACGGAAAAATTTATCAGGTGGAATTTTATAATTTAGACGCCATTATTTCTGTTGGTTATCGCGTTAATTCGCAGAAAGCTACCCAATTTCGTATTTGGGCGACTAAAACACTCAAGCATTATTTAATCCAAGGTTACACTATCAACAAAAAAAGAATTGGCGAAAATTATAATAAATTTATGCGGGCGGTGTCAGATGTAAAAGCGTTGTTGCCTGCTGGGAATAAAATAAAAACTGAAAACGTTTTAGAATTAATTAGCACTTTTGCCGATACCTGGTTTTCATTAAATGCTTACGATAAAGATAATCTTCCCCAAAAAGGCGCTAGCAAAAAACAAGTGGCATTTACCGCTAAAGAATTAAAAGAAGCCTTGGAAAAACTAAAAAAAATTTAATCCGCAAAAGAGAAGCGGCAGTTATTTTTGGGAGGGAGCGAAATGAGAATAACTTAGCGGGGATTGTAGGGAATGTCTTCCAATCAATTTCTAGGAAGGATATCTATCCGACTCCGGAAGAAAAAGCTGCGCATTTACTTTATTTTATAATTAAAGATCATCCGTTTGTAGATGGTAATAAA
>CAZTZK010000012.1:0-8456 GCA_964618065.1 uncultured Candidatus Saccharibacteria bacterium
TCGGAACCATCTTCTGTCCCAGTGTTGCTAGCATCTACAAAAAGATCATAAGAACGAGCTTGAGCTCTCTGTGAAAAAATAAACAGAGAAAAGATCGTGGCAAGGAAGAATAATCCGCCACACTTGAAACTTTCTTTCATTTTATTTTTTTATTACTTAGATTATTAAAAATTAAATAAATTTCTATTTTTAATTTAACATATTTAAGAATAATAAGCTAGCAGAATAAAAAATAATTGCAGTATCCAGATTAAAAATATTTACAAAATATAATAATAAAAAATATTTTTCTTTTATAAGAAGAAACGAAGCAGAAAATAAAAAAGTCCGGCGAATGCCGGACTTTTTTATTTTCTGCTTGTAATTTACTTTACTGCATCTTTCATAGCTTGCCCTGGTCTAAATTTAGGGACTCTCTTGGCAGGAATGGTAATTTTCTTACCAGTGGCAGGATTAACACCCTGTCTCTTTTTTCTTCTAACTGACTCAAAAGTTCCGAACCCAATTAATTGGACTCTTTTGGTCTTCATACCTTTCTTGATGTTCCCTAAGATTTCATCAAGAATGTTTCCGATTTGGGTTTTAGGCAGTTTAACCTTTTTGGCAACGGCCTCAATTAGTTCACCTTTGTTCATCTCTGTTTTATTTAATAATTATTAAAAACTAAGTCTTGCTATTCTAGCACCATTCCATAGATTCACGCAATAGGTAAATAAAAAAAGTTTTAAAATTCAAAAAATTGTATTTTTACATGGCTGAAATTTTTCAAAAAACTATTCCCAATAATACCAAAACCGTCTATAATTTAATTATAAATTATTTCTTCGTTCTTTAAAAGCAAACTAAAAAAGGAGGATGGTGTGAGTAATAATAGTAATGGGATAAATCACAAGAAGTTGACCAGGCATCATATTATTCCTAGAAGCAGAGGGGGAGGCAACGGATAAAATGTTGTTGAAATTCCCACCCACCAGCATGAATGCTGGCATGCATTTTTTGGCAATTTAAATCCAATAGAAGCAATTGAATTTATTGAAATTGTCTTCTTAGGAAAAGGGAGAAGAAAGAAAAAAAAGAAGTGGACCCAGGAGGATCTCTACAAACTTCAAATAAAAATGCAAGAAAGAACTTTAAGGAGAAAACAAAGAGAAGCCCTGAAAACTACAATCTCACCGCCAGAATAAAATTTACCCCAGTTATAACTTTAAAGGCCTACTTGTAGGCCTTTTTGATTAGCAAACTATAAGAAGATCAGAAAGGGAATCCATTAGAAAAATTTTAGTGGGAGAGAATAATCGTTTGGTGCCGATGGTCGGACTCGAACCGACATGAGCCAAAGCTCACGACATTTTGAGTGTCGCGTGTCTACCAATTTCACCACATCGGCTAAATTTCATCAGGTTTCTCCAATTTTTTAATTTCTCTACTGCCTCCTTTCTTACCATCTGTAATACGGTAAACATCTTTATCAATTTTGGCAAATTCATCGGAAGATTTATTGTAAGAACCGACGGTCATTGCTAAATTATTTCCTATTCTCTTAAAATAAACTTCATAAGATTTCAAATGCCTATCAAGATGCTCCACCTTCTTTACGATAGCCGACATTGATTCTCGCATATCAATCGCTCTCAAGCCCTGTAAAACAGTTTGCAAATAAGCGTAGAAAGAAGTGGGAGAAACAAGAATAACATTTTTTTGATAAGCATACTCAATCAGATCAAGGGAAGCCTCCTTGATAGAGCCAATTTTAGCAATTAGAATATCATAATACATCCCTTCCGACGGGATAAACATAAAGGCAAAATCAAAAGTGTTCTCTCTGGGACGAATATATTTAGAAGTTTCGTTGATTCTTTTTTTAATGTCTTCAATCAAACTGCGACCTAATTTTCTTTTCCTTTCAGGATCAGTTTCTTCTACCATTTTGTTATAATTTTCCATAGAAAACTTAGAATCAATGGGAAGAATTTTCTTTTGATAAAAAATTACGGCATCTACTATCTCTCCATCAGAAAATTTATATTGCATTTTATAACGTCCCGGTTCAAAAACATTTTTTAAGACCGTCTCTAAATAATATTCCCCCAAAATTCCCCTCTGCTTAGGATTACGGAGAATATTTTCCAAACTTTGCAACTGACCGGCAAAACTGGCTACTTTTTTATTAGTCTCTTCAAAACGAGCAATTTTTTGAGCAGTTTCTTTGATAAGCCCCCGACTCTCCTTAAACTGTCTTTCCAAAGCTTCAGAAGAATGAACCATTCCGTTAGTAAGATTATCAGTAATTTTGTCCAGATGCTCCCGAACTTCTTTGCGGCTCAAGCCCGCAGATTCATGCATTTCTTTCCTTAGTCCATCTATTACGGACAGCATCAATTTTTGTTGCCCTTCATCTTTGCTGTTTTCTTTTAAATTCTTTAGCTTGGAATTAATAAAGAAAAGTATCACCGCTACGCCCCCGGCTACTATTAAAATTATTAGCCAAAAATCCATAAGGCATTTATTAAAAATTAAAAATATTTTTTAGTTTTAAGTTTGTCCGGAAAATATTGTTGATCCTCTTGCCACTTATAATCCGGAGGATATTTATAATCCCGACCATAGCCCAAATTTCTCATAAGTTTAGTAGAAGCGTTTCTTAAATGAAAAGGTACCGCTAAATTTCCATAATTTTTAACATCCTCTTTAGCTTTTCCCAACGCTTTATAAATTGAAACATTTTTAGCCGATTTAGTTAAGTAAACTACACAATGAGCCAAATGAACATCGCATTCCGGCAAGCCTAAAAAATGACAAGCTTGATAAGCTGAAACTGCCAACATTAAAGCACTATTATTCGCCATCCCAATATCTTCTGAAGCAAAACGCACCAATCGTCGAGCGATGTAAAGAGGATCTTCTCCTCCTTTAATCATTCTTGTTAGCCAATAAAGAGCTGCGCTAGCATTACCACCTCTCATAGACTTATGCAGAGCGGAAATTAAATTATAGTGTTCTTCTCCTCCTTTATCATAGAGCAAGCAACTTTTTTGAAAAATATCTTCAATAACTTTTTTATCTAATTTTTTTCCACTTTCTACCGCCAGCTGAAGAGCATTAATAGCTACTCGCGCATCTCCATTAGAAAAAGTCGCAATGAAATCCAAAATTTTTGCCGGACATTTGATTTTTTTCCCCCTCGTTTTTTTCCCTTGGCTCCTTTTCTCTTTCTCAATAATTTGCAAGGTTCTCGCTAAAATTTTTCTAAGAGATTTTTGGTCTAAGGCTTGAAGAATAAAAACCTTCGTTCTAGAGAGTAAAGCCGAATTAATTTCAAAACTGGGATTCTCTGTCGTAGCGCCAATTAAAGTTAAAATGCCTTTTTCAACATAAGGCAATAAAACATCCTGCTGTCTTTTATTGAAACGATGAATTTCGTCAATAAAGAGAATAGTCGGTTGATTGTTTTCAGAAATCCTTTTTATTGCAACTTCAGCTATTTTTTTAATCTCTCCTATTCCGGAAACAGCTGCTGAAAAATTTACAAATTCAGCGGAAGTTTTTAAAGCAATAACGTGAGCAAGGCTGGTTTTACCAGAACCCGGAGGGCCCCAAAGGATAAGGGAGGGAATATGATCACCCTCAATAGCCGAAAATAAAAACTTATTTTTCCCTAAAAGTTTTTCCTGTCCGATAATTTCTGCAAAATCTTGAGGCCTAACTAAATCAGCCCAAGGCCGAGAGTGAAACTTATTCATAAAAAGATAGAAATAATTAGAGTTTATCCTTTTTACCCTTCCGTTTTCTTGCTAAAAAATTTTTACTTTCAGCTTTAGCAGCAAATACTTTTATTCTCCTCTTATTTTTTTAGCTAATTCTGCCAGCTTTGCATCATCGGCTTTTTTGTAATCATGAGAAGAAATATAGCCGGGATAAGTGTCAAAATACTTGTCAACTTTAGTCTCCACCGGTTTCTCGCCCAGAGGGTGACCAGCCTTTGGCTGGTGTTCTCTATTCCATTCTTTTATTCCCACTGTGCCATGCATTGGAAAAAGTTTAGCATGTACATGATCAACTCCAAAACCTTCAAAAATTAAACCGGTGCGACCAACATCCGTTAACTTTTCATCTAAAAGTTTTCCCACCTTTTTAGCTGCTATGATTAAATCTTGAAGTACTTGATCGGGCAAATCAAAAGCATAACTGGAATAATGTTTTTTAGGAATTACCACCGAAAATCCTTCCGTATTCGGAAAAATAGAGAGAAAGGCTAAATGTTTTTCATCTTCCCAAATTTTATGGCAAGGAATTTCACCGGCTACAATTTTACAAAAAATACAATTTTGAGCCATGTTTAAAATCTAAAAATAGACTAATAATTAAATTTAAAATAGCGACGCCAAATTTTATAAACAGCCGCCGTTGCAATCACGTCTCTTAAATTATACTCTGCAATTTCTTGGTAATATCCCTTGGCAAAAAGTTTAGCCACATCTCCACCGGCAACTCCTCCATTCTTAGGACTGGGGATCCCAAAAGCCCGGCAAACTAAATGTAATTTAGGTCTATTAGCAACTGCTCCGTAAAAAGTAATTTGGTCCATTAAATCCACATGTTTCGCTTTTAAATCCTGACTACGATAATAACGATTAGACATCGCATTTTTAGTGGGGCGAATCCTATGAACCGCCGAGCGAGTTATAATAAAGGGAAAATCAAAAGACTGCCCATTATAAGTGACAAATTCATCATATTTTTCAGCAATAGACCAAAAATTTTCCAAGATTCCTTTTTCATCAGTACGGACAAATTTAACCCCCTGTTTTGTAAAATCTTTTATTTTTTTACCCGGCGCCTGATAATAAACCGCTCCTTTTTTTGTATCCGGATTATAAACAGCGATGGAAACAATTTCTCCTGTTAGAGGAGAAAGTCCCAACCTTTCTTCCACCCGATCTACATTTTTCTTATACTCAGTTTCTCCCATGGATTCCCTTTCAATCCAATAGGTCAAGGCATCTTTGGTCATTTTATCCATGTCTTTAAAATTTTCTCCTATTGTTTCAATATCAAAAACTAGACTGGGCATAATTCTAAATTAAATCTAAAAAATATTCTTTTCTAGAGTATAACAGATTAATTATTAATTTTGAATTAAATAATTTTAAAAAGGAGGGATAATTTGAAATTGCTATTTCTCAATAAAATTCATTTCAATTTCCGCTTTTTCACTGCTTATTCCTGTCCTTTCACTGTCATCTCTGCTTTTTCACTGCCATTCCTGTAGAAGTCAATTAATTCGTTGACGGTTTTTTATTTATTGGTGTCCTCAACTATCAAAGTTGCACCAAACTAAAGCCGTTTTTTCTAAAGCAGAGTAAATTTTTACATCTCCACTGCTTTAGGAAAAGCCTGTATTTTCCTCTGGAAAAATAGTTCCTTCAAAATCTCTATTACCAAAAGAAGGAATAACACTTCCGGAATAACTATTAGCTATGATAAAAAATCCGTAAATTTTTTATTCTTGCACTTTGTTTATTAAACAGAGCAGTTGTTCCCAACGAGCGCAACGAAACCCGATGTTCGTGTTGGAATTCGCCGGAGTATTGTTCAAATTCAACGTAAAAACGCCGCAATTAGACGTATTGTTCCAATTGCCACCCCGTTTGAAGGCTTTTTGCGTTATCCCTATTTTTAAAGAATTATTTAATTTAACTAAATTTTCTTATCATTCCTCCTAATAATTTTCCAATTTCATTCATTCTCTTAACAGTTACCCCGTATCTCTTAATACTTGTAAATTTTAAGTCCTTAGCAAGTCTGGCCAAAAATCGTATCTTATCCAATTCTACACTGGCTAAAAGGAGTAACCGTTTTTTATCCTTGTAACTATTAGCTTCAATAATAATTTTAAAAAAATCAATTAGAGCATTAAGAATTTGTTGTCCCAAAATAAACCGCTGGTTCTTGGGGAAATTATTTACACAAGGGTAGACCCAAAGAATTAAATCATAAATTTTACGGAAGAGAATTAATTTTTGCATAAGTATTGTTTTTATTTTGATTTTGTTTTTCTTCTAATTTATTAAATATTTTATATCTTTTTCTGAGACTCTGCCGGAGTTGATAAGAATTCCCATGCTTGGCATAACCTTTCCAAGATTGGAAAGATTGCCAAACGGTCTCTAGTTTTCTATTTTTTCTTTGATATTTCTTCATTCTCTTTATAAAACGAAATACAGTGCTTTTTCGCAATTTTATTGGCCCTGAATAGAAAATCCGATAACCTAAAAAATCTATTCCATTTTTAAGAGGAAAGATATTAACTTTTTTAGAATGTAACTTAAGCTTCAATTTTGTTTTTAAAAAATCTTCTATTCTGATTTTTATCCAATGAAGATTTTTCCTGTCTAGGTCTAAAAATAAAAAATCATCCATGTAGCGGATGTAATAATGAGAAGCAAAAGAGTTTCTCCTCTGTTTTTTTAATTCTTTTGAAAGAAAATGTTTTACAAACTGGTCATATTTATCTAAATAAATATTGGCGAAAAGTTGAGAAGTTAAATTACCAATAGGAATTCCAGTTTTTCTTTTTAAAGTCACCTGGGCTTTCTCACGTTGCAGTAAATCTGTCAACTTCTTATTATTAAGTCTATCATAGCTACTCTGAATTATTTTTTGAATGATAACCAACAATTTTTCATCCCTAACTTTCTTTTTTATCATTTCAAAAAGGATTTTGTGGTCAATTGAAGCAAAATATTTAGAGATATCGCATTGCAAACAGTAAATTTGTGGGGGTGTTTTCTCTCTCTCTCTCTCTCTCTCTCTCTCTCTCTCTCTCTCTCTCTCTCTCTCTCTCTCTCGATAAAGCCTGTTTAGACTTAATTGATTGAATAAATTTTTTTAGTCTTTGCACGGCTCTATGCGTTCCCTTATTTTTTCTGCAAGCATAAGAGTCAAAAATAAATCCCTTGTCAAAAATTGGTTCAATAATATTTATAACAGCATGATGAACAACCCTATCTCTAAAAGGAGCCGCTTTTATCTCTCTCTTTTTAGGATCTTTCACAATAAATTTTCTGTACCCGCCATGTTGATATGTATTATTTCTTAATTCTTTTTGCAAGGTTAAAAGGTTGTATTCTAAGCGGTATTCAAATTCAAGAACATCTCTCCTAAATTTTTTCAACCGTTTAGCTTTTTGAAAAGCCAAGTGTAAATTTTCAAAACTGGAAAATTTTTGAAAAAGATTGTTGCCAGTATTATTTCCAACCATAGAATTTAAAAGTTATAATTCCCAGAAAAATTTTGCCCGGCATCCGCCGGGCAAAGCTGCCAAGCCATGTTTCACTCAAGATTTTAACATTTTGTGAAACAATTTTGCTCAAAATTAAAGCGAAACCAGATTCCAGATATCTACATTAACGAGCGCAACGAAACCCGAGGGACGTGAGGGAATTCGCCGGAGTATTGTGCAAATGCAACGTAAAAACGCCGCAAGAAGACGTATAGTTCCAATAGCCACCCCGTCTGAAGGCATTCCCGTCAGCAGTACACCCATAATACTTTCCGACTCCATTAGTAGAACTTAAACTTCCATCTGGTCCAGCATAATATTTTTCCCAGTCAGTTAGACCACTATTAGTCCATTCCAGCCAACCTGCGTTAGTGTTCCAGGGTACCCCACATAAATCGTCGGTCCATTGCCATACATTTCCGGATAGATCCCAAATTACTTCGCCGTTGGAAAGAACGTGGGTTCTCATTTGGGATTTATTGGCTCCTCCGGCAGAATAGCCGGTGGTGGCGTAAGCTTGTCCTGTACCGTAATAACCTTTATCGTTGTCATCGCCATTGTAGGAACCATCTCCTCTGATTTCACAATTACCGGCATCGTAAGCGTTATCAGTGTGTTCCATGGTTTCGTTTAGATTACAGGTTGTAATAACAGGATCGGCATTGTCAGTGGTGGCTAAAGCACTGGAGGGACTGTTGTCTGAATGGCCGGTGGCTAATTGGAGGTCAGCGTCACTATCTAGGTCATTGATGGGGGTAGCTTCAATATTTCTAGCAATAGTCATCCATTCTACATTAGTGATTAAATGAGCACCAATTTTTTCACAAGCGGTTTTAGCAGCATATTGAGAAATACTTACCCAGGGAGTTCCTGTGGCCGTTGATTCGGCTTCCTTAGTAGTACTGTTTTGTTTGGCTTCATACTTCATCACGCAGAAATCATCATCCACAAAATCTGAATCTCCAGGCACTAATACCCAGCCGTCAGGACAGCTAGTTCTAACAACGCCACTATCCCAAGGAACATTTATGTCTCCACTAATTCCCACATCTCCTTCCACATCTAATTCGTAATCAGGGGTGCTGTCTCCAATGCCTATTTTCCCTTCACTGTCCACGGTGAAAAGAGCGCTACCGTTGTCTTGAATATGGAAATCTCCGGAATTAGTAAGGTT
>CAZTZK010000013.1:0-15448 GCA_964618065.1 uncultured Candidatus Saccharibacteria bacterium
CAAAGGTAATCTATCCTCCTCTATTCTTAAAAAATTTTAAGATGGAAGATCAACAAAAGCCAGGGAAATATTATTTAATGGTAGGCAGATTAGTTCCCTATAAAAAATTTGATTTGGGAATACAAGTTTTTAATAAATTAGGTCTTCCTTTAAAAATTGTGGGAGACGGACCTCAATTTAGAGCATTAAAAAAAATGGCTCATAGTAATGTTGAATTATTAGGAGGACTAGAAAGTTCTGGAGAAAAACTGGCAAAAGTTTACCAAAATTGTAAAGCGCTTGTTTATCCACAAGAAGAGGATTTCGGCCTAGTGCCTTTAGAGGCAATGGCTTCAGGGAAACCTGTTATTGCTTATGGTAAGGGAGGAGCCTTAGAGACAGTTGAAGAAAGAATTACCGGTATTTTTTTCAAAAAACAAGATAGTAAAAGTCTTGAGCAAGCTATTAAAAGGTTTAAGAAAATGAAGTTTGATCCTATGGTTATTAGAAAACGGGCAGAGAGTTTTAGCAAAAAAAGATTTAAAAAAGAAATTAAAGACTTTCTTGAAGAAAAAATTAAGGATTTTAGAAATAATTAAAAAATATATGGAATTAATAAAATTTTTAAAAATTATCAAGAAAAATTTAGTTCTCATAATAATTTTGAGTATTATTTCCAGTGCGAGCACTTTTGCTTTTTATAAAATAAAGCCGGTTTCTTATTTAGTCTTTTTTGAAATTAATGTCAGTCAACAAGGAGAAGATAAAACTGAAGATTATAAATATGATAATTATTATTCCAGCCAAGCGGTTGATATCTTTACTGATTCTTTAGAAAAATGGTTTCAGAATCCTCGGATTATTACAGAAGCTTACCAAAAAGCTGGTTTAGATGTTGCTTCTTTTGATGTCAAAAAAAGAAGCAAATTAATTAAAGCTAGAAAAACCGGTCCTCAATATTTAGAGGTAAGCTTTAAGATTCCCAAAAAGGAACAAGGAGAAAAAATTGTAGCTGGTTTAACTTCAGTTCTAGAAGGAGAGGTAGCATCTCTTGGAAAAGATAAAGAAGTTTGGTTTCAAATTAATGCAGGAGATCCTTTAATAATAGAAGATAAAAAAGAAATTTTATCGTTATTGGCAATTTCTTTTATCATCGGCGGAATTCTTGGCGTTTTTATTTCGCTTATAAAGGATTATTTAATTTTCTTTCGTAAATAATTAACCGGTTTTTAATTTAAAAAATACCGAAAAGATTAGTTGATTATATTTATTAAATAAAAATCTCTTTTTAAAAAATTTATGAGAATTGGAATTGATGTGAGACCAATAGCCGAAGAAAGGAGGTCCGGAGTAGAAGAATATATTAAAAATTTACTGGAGAATATTTTTCTTCTTGATAAAAAAAATAATTATATTCTTTTTTATAATTCTTATAAAAACCCACTTCCGAAGTTATTAACTGAATTTGAAAAGTACCCCAATGTTTTTATTAGAAGATTTCATTATCCTAATAAAGTTTTAAATTTTTTTCTCTGGTACTTTAAATTTCCTCATCTGGATAAACTTTTAGATGTTGATATTTTTTATTCTCCTAATTTAATATTTACTGCCTTGAGTTCTCAATGCCAAAGTCTTATAACCATGCATGATCTTTCTTTTGAAAGGCATCCGGAGTTTTTTAATTTTTATCGGCGCCTATGGCATTGGCTAGTCAATCCTAGAGCATTAGTTCAAAAAGCTGAAAAAGTAATTAGTGTTTCTGAATCTAGCAGGGCTGATATCATAAATCTTTACCATCATTCTTCTAAAAAAGTTGAGCTTATTTATCCCGGCATTGCTAAAAATATTTATTTTTGCGATAGAAAAGACGAAGCATTTTTAAAAATTTCTAGAAAATATAAATTGCCACTAGAATATATCCTTTTTTTAGCCACCTTAGAACCTAGAAAAAATATGGAATCTGTTGTAGCGGCTTATGATTATCTAAGAGGAAAAGATAAAATAAAACATAAATTGGTAATAGCTGGAGGAGAGGGTTGGATGTTTAAAAAAACTCGTCAGCTAATTTTAAAATCAAAATATAACAAGGACATAATTTTAATTGGAGAAGTTGAGAATGAAGAGAGAAAATACATTTATTCAGGAGCAGATCTTTTTGTTTATCCTTCTTTTTACGAAGGCTTTGGTTTTCCTCCCTTGGAAGCATTAGCTTGTGGTACGACAGTAGTATGCTCTTACACAGCTTCTTTACCGGAAGTAGTTGGAGATGCGGCTTTATTAGTCGATCCCTATAATTATAATGAAATGGCTCTAGCTATAGAAAAAGGGATTAAAGACAAAAAACTGAAGATTCTCCTTAGAGAAAAAGGCTTTAAACAGGCCCGTAAATTTTCTTGGCTGAAAAGCGCTAGAAAGTTTCTTAATTTAATAGAGAAAATGGAAGAGGGGAAATACTAAATGTTATTTTCTTTATTCAATCTTAATTATTTTGAATTTTAATCTTGGAGTGTTAAAATTTTTTAAAGACACCTTTCTTGCTGGGCAACAATTAATTTTAGGGAAAAAATAAATGAAAACTATTGGAATTGACGCCCGTTTTTACGGCTCTGCTTCTAGAGGCTTGGGAAGATATACCTCTATGCTTTTGAAACATTTAGAAGATTTTGACGATAAAAATCGGTATTTTATTTATCTAAGAAAAGAAAATTTTAGAGCTTATTCTTCTAAGAAGGATAATTTTGTTAAAAAACTGGCAGACATTCCTTGGTATTCTTTAAAAGAGCAGTTTTTGATGAAGAAAATTTTAGATAAAGACAAAATAGACCTGGCGCATTTTCCTCATTTCAATGTACCTTTTTTTTATAAAAGTCCATTTTTAGTAACGATACATGATTTGATTTTGATTAAGTATCCTACGATAAGAGCTACTACTTTAGGTCCTCTGAAATACAAAATAAAAAAAATGGGTTATGAACAAGTGCTTAAAAAAGCGATAAATTCTTCCGAGAAAATTATTGCAGTTTCTAATTTTACTAAGGAGGATATTATAAAGTATTTTCCTCAAGCGGCACCAAAAATAAAAGTGATTTATGAAAGTTGTGAGAATACTAAATTTGAGCTAAAATTAAAAAGAAATAAGATTCCTGACTCTAGTAAAGTTGTTTTAGAGAAATACGGCCTAAAAAAGCCTTATCTTTTGTATGTAGGAGCAGCTTATCCTCATAAAAATTTAGAAAATCTTCTTCTAGCCTTTAAAATAATCAAAGAAAAACTGAAAAAAAACAGATTATCTCTAGTTCTAGTAGGAGGAGAAGATTATTTCTATGAAAAGATAAAAATTTTTACCAAGAGAAAAAAGATAAAAGATGTTATTTTTCCCGGCTTAGTTAAAGAAGAAAGTTATTTAAGAGAAATATACGCGGGTTCTGAAATGTTTGTTTTTCCAAGTCTCTATGAAGGATTTGGGCTTCCTCCTTTAGAAGCAATGAAAATAGGTGTTCCGGTAGTTTGTTCTAGGGTAGCCAGTTTGCCTGAGATTTTGGGAGAAGCTGCTTATTACTTTAATCCTCAAAGTCCTAAAGATATAGCGGCTAAGGTTATAAAAGTCTTGAATAATCATAAGTTTAGAAAAGATTTAATTTCAAGAGGGGAAAGGAGGGTCAAGCTTTTTAGTTGGAGAGAAATGGCTCGCCAAACTTTGGAAATTTATAATCAAATTTTAGAGACTAAAAGGAAATGAAAATATCCTTTTCAAGAAAAGTAAATAGCGGAGCTTATAAAGACGATGAAGGAATAACAAGTTTTAAAACTAGGGAAGAAAGAAAAAATCTTTTTGTGTCTGACATTCAAGCCGGTGATTTAAATAAGAAAAAATATTTTGAAGGCAAAAATATTGAAAGAAATAAAAGAGGACTTAGTGACAGTTTGATCCAACCTTTCTTTTTTAACAGCAATTGGGAGAAAAGTATTTTTGATTCGGGCTCACAGATTAAGAATGATCAGGATATTAAAAATGATCAGGTTGAAGAAAATTTTAAAATTAAAAGTTTTGATTATTCAGAAGAGACAGAAATAGAAGATTTACCGAACGAAAAAATTATTAATTTGAGGAGAAGAAAGAGAAAAAATTCTTTTGATCAAGGCAAACCTATTCTATCTTCATTTTCAGCTAGTGCTAGGAATATTTTTAGGAATTCTCGTTATAGGGATGCAATAGGCGATAGCGTCAAAAAGAAGATTGATAAACCAAAAAAGAAAGTAAATTTTTATTCAGAGAAGGATTTAAAGCAGGATCAAAAACCAATTTCTCTTGTAAAAAGAAAAGGAAATGTTGAAGAAAGTATTTTAGAAAAAAAGAATATTAAAGATAGCTTAAAAGAAATAAAAAAAAGACAAGGCAAATCTGTTAAAAACGAGCCAAATCTTTCTTTGTATGAAGAATACGAAAAGAGGATCAAAGTTTTAAGAAAAAATGATTTTTTGGATGAGGAACAAAAAGAAAAGATAAGAAAACGCAAAGAAGCGATAAGATTTGCGAGAGAAAAGAAGAAACTAGAAGCAAGAGAGAGAAAATTGAAGATAGAAAAAGAAAGAATTTTAGCTTTGAGAAAAAAAGAACAAAGAGCTCGAGAGGAAGAAAAGATAAAGTTAGAAAAA
The DNA here is from genome assembly GCA_964618065.1 of uncultured Candidatus Saccharibacteria bacterium. Lineage (GTDB taxonomy): Bacteria > Patescibacteriota > Minisyncoccia > CAIUEV01 > JAHKAQ01 > M55B174. Next base: position 4,636 of record CAZTZK010000013.1, read on the forward strand.
AGAAAGGCATTAATTCTTAGAGAGAAGAAAAAGAGAAAAATAAACTCAAGAATAGGATCTCAATTAGGAGATAGAGAAGGGACTTATGCTGAACCCAACGAAATAAAGATAAAGATTAATGTAGTTAAAAAACCTTTTGCTCAGAAAAATTTTAATGAAGGAAGGAAGATAGAACAAAAGATTCCCGAGTTTGAAAAAAATTTTCCTGTTAATAATTTACCTCATGCTAATTTAAGAAAAAAATATTTAGAGCAACAAGAAATTTTTCAGCAGGAAAACTTACCTCTTTCTGACCTCTCTAGAAAATATTTTGAGGAACAAGCAAAAAGAAATAATGAGAAAAACAGAAATATTCAATTTGTAAATGAACCTTCTGCAAATTCTAATTTTGCTTATTCAACTGCTACTCCTGATAATTCTCAGTTAGCGGAAATTGATGAGGAATCTTTTTCTCAAGAAGCAGAGAGAGAATCAGTGCAAGAATTAAAAAGAAATTTAGCTTTAAAATTTGTTGCTTTTAAAGAAATTATTCAGGAAGCTTTTAATCCTAAACTTAAAAAGGCTCTAGCTTATTCTTCAATGATAGCTTTGGTTCTATTAATTCTCCCAATGTCAATTATATTTTTAAGGGGCATGAGAGAGAAGAAGTCTATTGAAGGTCTAGGGGCAGCAGGTTATGGAAATTTGAAAGAAGCTCAAGCTTCAATAGAACAAATAGATGTAGGGAGAGCCGGTAAAAATTTTGAATTAGCTTATAGTAATTTTTTAGAAGCTAGAAAAAAATTAGAAGAAGTAGGAGGTATACCCGCTAGAATTTTGAAATTTGTTCCCGGTATTTCAAAAATAGAATCGGGCAAAAAACTAGCTCAAACGGGTGAATGTTTTTCTTTGGCGGGAGGAGAAATAATTCAAGCGATGTCTTTGATTATTGATCGTCGGGAAGATTTAAAAAATAATTTATTTGTTGGCCTTGGAGAAGATAATTTAGATCCTGAAATGTCATTAACGGATATGGTAGTTCTTCTAAGCGAGAAGTTGAAAAGTGCTAAAGGATATCTTGATGAAGCTTCTCAATTATCTCAAGAAATAGATTTAAATGATTTTTCTAAGGAAGAAAGAGAGGATGTAATAATGTTGCAAGGAGCATTGCCTGAAATTATTGAAGGTCTAGATGAATTTTCTCAATATACAGAGGTTTTCTTAGAAATACTAGGGCAAAATGGAGGAAGAAAATATTTAATGCTCTTCCAAAATAATCATGAAGTTAGAGCTACCGGCGGCTTTATTGGTACTTACGGTATTATTAAAATTAATCAAGGTATTCTGGAGAATATAAAAGTGGAAGGAATTTATGACCCTGATGGACAATTAAAAGAAAAAATAATTCCTCCTAAACCGATTCAAAAAATGAGTGCTACTTGGTCAATGCACGATTCTAATTGGTGGCCTGATTTTCCTACCAGTGCTGAGAAAACAAGTTGGTTTTATGAAAAAACAGGAGGCCCAACCGTGGATGGCGTAATCTCTTTTACTCCCCAAGTAATTCAAGAATTGTTAGGAGTTGTTGGATCTATAAGAGTAGAAGGCTATGGATCCGAAGGAAGTTTACTCGTTACTCAGGATAATTTTATGGAGGAAGTGCAGTATCAGGTAGAAATTGATTACGATAAAGAAGAAAATAAACCAAAGAAAATTTTAGCAGATTTAACCCCTTTAGTTATCAATGAAATTTTTTCGGCTCCCCCTGAAGATTGGCCAGCTATTTTAGGAATTTTTTCTAAAGCTCTTCAAGAAAAAAGCTTGCTTCTTTATTCTTTTGATAGTGATATCCAAAAACTTGTTTCTAAAATGGGCTGGTCAGGTGAAATTTTAAACACTACCAAAGACTATCTTAGTGTCATTAATACTAATATTTCAGGGTTAAAAACAGATGGAGTAATCAAACAAAAAATTATTCATCAAGCGGAGATTCAAGAGGATGGTTCAATCATTGATACTGTAACAATTAAACGTAAGCATGAAGGAGGCCATGAGATTTACGATTGGAGTAATGCTACTAATTGTAATTGGCTTAGAGTTTATGTCCCAGAAAATAGTGAACTAATTTCTTCTTCCGGATTTACCAGGGAATTTGTTGATCCTCCTTTAGATTACGATAAGTTAGGCTTTAAAGAAGATTTTCAAGTTAAACAAATGGAGGAAAGCTATCAAATTGATGAGGATTCAACTACTAGAATTTATAAAGAGAAAGGCAAAACAGTATTTGCTAATTGGGTTTATGTTTCCCCGGGAGAAACCGTTACTGTTTCTTTCAAATACCTCTTGCCTTTTAGAGTTGATTTAGATAATGTTCGAAAGCCTGCTGATTCCTACAGTCTGCTGGTGCAAAAACAATCCGGATCTGAAAATGTTGAATTGGAATCTCAATTGACAGGGCTTGAAGGTTGTGAATATATTTATAGTCATCCTTCTAATCTAAATATTAATCAAGGAGGCTGGAGCATCTCTGAGCATTTAGCTACTGATAAATTTTTTGCTCTGGTTTTAAAAAAGAAATAATTTTTCCATGGCTTTCAGATTTTCTACCATTTTTAAATTAGGTACAATTAAGAATTTTACCCCAGCTGCTTTTTTAATTGGAGGATTAAGTTTAATCTCAAGCATTTTAGGAATGGTAAGAGATCGTATTCTAGCCGCTCATTTTGGAGCAGGAGAAGCTTTGGATATTTACTATGCTGCTTTTCGTTTACCGGATTTAGTTTTTAACATTTTTATTTTTGGGGCCCTCTCTTCAGCTTTTGTCCCAATTTTTTCTCAATGCTTTACAAAAAATAAAGAGAAGGCTTTTAAGGTCGCTGGATCTGTTTTAAATTTAGTTTTATTAGCAATTTTAGCCATATCTTTATTTTGTGTTATTTTTGCTCCCTATTTAGTAAAAATTATTGTTCCGGGTTTTACGGGAGATAAATTAAAAACTACAGTAGAATTAACCAGAATAATGTTTTTTTCCCCAATTCTGCTTTCAATCTCAGGAGTTTTTTCAGGCATTTTAACAACTTTTAAAAGATTTTTAATTTATGCACTAGCCCCAATTATGTACAACGTTGGAATCATTGGAGGCTTTTATTTTTTTGTTCCCCAGCTTGGACTTTATGGTTTAGCTTGGGCAGTTGTTCTAGGAGCTTTTTGTCACATGCTAATTCAATTGCCGGGAGCCATTGCTGCCGGCTTTCGTTTTAACCTAAATTTTAGTCTGAAAGAAAATGCAATTAGGAAAATGGGAAAATTAATGGTTCCCAGGAGCTTAAGTCTTTTAGTTAACCAATTTAATCTTTTAGCCGTTACTATTATCGCTTCAATATTAATGACTGGTTCCTTGGCTGTCTTTAATTTGGCTAATAATTTAGCAGGTATTCCTCTTACTATTTTTGGTGCTCCTTTTGCTGTTGCGGCATTTCCAGCTTTAGCCTTTTCTTTCAACCAAGGACGAATGAAAAAATTTGTTCGTATTTTTAGTGTTGCTTTTGTTAGAATTTCTTTTTTTGTAATACCGGTTACAGTCCTAATTTTAGTTTTAAGGGCTCAACTAGTTAGATTAGTTCTAGGATCTGGAATGTTTGACTGGGAAGATACGGTTCTCACTTTTCAAGTGCTTGGTTTTCTTGCCTTAAGTTTATTTTTCCAGAGCCTCATTCCTTTAGTTTCCAGAGCTTTTTTTGCTTTGCATAATACCTGGATTCCTTTTTTGGCAGGATTTTTATCAGCCGTTATAAATGTTTCTTTAGCTTTTATTCTTGGAAAAATGGCGGGGATGGGAATTGGGGGAGTTGCTTTAGCTTTTTCTGCTTCTCAGATGTTTAATCTTTTGTTTATGCTTATTGTTCTTCATTTCAAACTGGGAGGCTTTGAAGATCAAAAAATTCTTGCGATGATAGCAAAAATTGTTTTAGCTTCATTGGTAGGAGGAATTACTGTCCAGTTTTTAAAATATCTGGTTGGTTTTAATTTAGGTACAGAAACTTTTTTAAGCATTTTTATTCAAACTGCAGTTTCTTCCGCAGGAGGAATTTTAGTTTTCCTTATTTTGGCTTGGTACTTAGGAATAAGGGAAATGTATGCCGTAAAAGATTTATTAGGGAAGATGCTTAAAATTAAGAAACTGGATAATATAAATTAATAACTGTCTATGGATCAAAAGAATATTCGTAATTTTTGTATTATTGCTCACATAGACCATGGAAAATCTACTCTTTGCGATCGGCTTTTAGAAATTACCGGTACTTTGAACAAGAGAGATTTAAAGGAGCAGACCCTTGATCATATGGATTTGGAGAGAGAAAGAGGGATTACTATTAAGTTGCAGCCGGTTAAAATGAGATATTCTTTTCAGGGGGGAAATTATAATTTGAATTTAATAGATACTCCAGGACATGTTGATTTTGGCTATGAAGTTTCGCGTAGTTTAGCTGCTGTGGAAGGGGCAATTTTATTAGTAGATGCGGTTCAAGGAATTCAAGCTCAAACTTTAGCTAATCTCTATTTGGCTCTAGAGGAGAATTTAATTATTATTCCGGTAATAAATAAAATTGATCTGGCTAACGCTGAAGTAGAACAGGTGGAAGAAGCTCTGGCTAGTTTATTGGGAGGTAGCAAAAAAGATATCATAAAAGTTTCCGCAAAAACAGGAGAAGGAGTTCCAAAAGTTTTAGAATCAATAGTAAAAGATATTCCAGCTCCTCAAGGTTTTTACAATAAGCCTGCTCGAGCTTTAATTTTTGACTCTTGCTACGATGATTATAAAGGCGTGATTGCTTACGTGAGAGTAGTAGATGGGGAGTTTGCCAGGGGAGAAAAAATATTTGCCTTAAAAACTAGGAAAGGTGCGGAGATTATAGAAGCGGGGATATTTAATCCTCAGTTAACTCCTCAGAAAAAACTTGCTACGGGGCAGATAGGTTATTTGGCTACCGGATTGAAAGATGTGAGTGAATGCAGAGTAGGGGACACCATTACTTTAGAATCTTTTAAACAGGAAGCTATCCCCTTGAAAGGCTACCAGGAAGTAAAACCGATGGTCTTTGCCAGTTTTTATCCAAAGAGCGGAGAAAATTACAATCAATTGAGAGATGCTTTGGAAAAACTTTCTTTAAATGATGCTGCCTTTGTTTATAATCCAGAGAGTTCCCAAGCCTTAGGAAGAGGATTTAGAGGAGGGTTTTTAGGTTTGTTGCATTTAGAAATTATTCAAGAAAGGCTTAGGAGAGAATTTAATCAAGATCTTATTTTTACTACCCCCAGTGTTCAATACCAGGTCAAATTAAAAGGCAAAGATAAAAAAATTATAATTAATTCTCCCTTAGAGCTTCCAGATGCCTCAACTATTGATTTTATTTTGGAGCCCTGGGTAAAATTGGAGATTATAACAACCTCTAATTATATCGGAGGAATTATGAAATATTTAGCTTCCAATAGAGCTATTTATAAAGATACTATTTATCTTAATCCTCAAAGAGCAACTTTAGTTTATGAGATTCCTTTGTCCCAGGCAATTACCAATTTACACGATGCGCTAAAAAATGCATCGCAGGGCTATGCTTCAATGAGCTATGAATTTTTAGAATTCAGAGTTTCTAAATTAGTTAAGCTTGATATTTTAATAGCGGGAGACTTAAGAGAAGAATTATCTAGAATTGTGCCTCAAAATCAAGCTAGAAAAATTGGTTTAAGTATAGTAAATAAATTAAAAAATAACCTAGAAAGACAAAATTTTTCAGTAGCTATCCAGGCAGCAGTAAATAGCACAATAATTGCCAGAGAAACCTTAAGCGCTTTGAGGAAAGATGTTTTAGCTAAACTTTACGGAGGAGATAGAACCAGGAAAGATAAACTTTTGAAAAAACAAAAGAAAGGTAAAAAAAAGCTGGAAGGATTTGGAAAAGTTACTATCCCGCCTAAGGTTTACTTAGAAATTATGAAGAAATAATTTTTTCTATTTCTATAAAAAAGTTAAAAATTAGTCAGGATGGCACAATTACTTGACTTTTTCCCCTTTTTAATTCACTCTTAGAGAGTGAATTTCTCATCAGATACTTACTTTCCCTCAAGGGAGAAAGGTGTGCGCTAAAATCTTTTGGGGTTAAAATAAAGTTCAAACTGAGAAAAGTTCATTTCAATTTTAAATTTTATTAAGAAAAGAAAACATGAGCAAAAAGTTATTCGTCGGAGGCATTCCCTACGACTCAACAGAAGATTCTTTAACAACTGCTTTCTCACAAGCCGGAACAGTTGAATCAGCTAAGATCATTACAGACAGAATGTCTGGTAGATCCAAAGGCTTTGGATTTGTAGAGATGTCATCCGAAGAAGAGGCTCAAAAAGCTATTGAAACTTGGGACGGCAAAGAATTTGAAGGTAGAATTATCACTGTTAATGAAGCTCGCCCTTTAGCGCGAGATAATAATGATAGAGAAGGAAGAAACGAATAAAACCGACAAATTTAGTTCTAATTAAAATGCGGGGTGTGCACAGCCCCGTTTTTTGATTGGAATACTTGGCTTCTGGCTTTAAAAAATATATTATATAGAGGGAAAGATAAAAAAATAATTTAAAAAAATGTGGGGATTTCTTACTTTCGTAGCTGTCTTTTTGTTAGTCTCAATAAAACAAATAAATCAATACCAACAAGGAGTTCGTTTCACTCTGGGAAAATTTTCAGGAATTATGCACCCTGGCTGGAGATTAGTGATTCCTGTTTTTCAAAGTTATCAAAGAATTGATATGCGGATAAGAACAGTTGATGTTCCCGGACAAGAAGCAATTACTCGGGACAATATTTCTGTTAATGTAAATGCAGTGCTTTATTACAAAGTGCGAGATGCTGAAAAAGCAATTATTAAAGTGGAGGATTTTTTCTTTGCTGTTTCTCAATTGGCTCAAACTACGATGAGAAACATAATTGGAGAAGTTAATTTAGATGAGCTTCTTTCTAATCGAGAAGAAATTGCTAATAAAATAAAAAATATTGTAGATAGAGCAACCGATATTTGGGGAATAGAAGTCCGCTCAGTGGAACTTAAGGATGTGGTCCTTCCAGAAGAAATGAAAAGGGTGATTGGCAAACAAGCAGAAGCAGAGAGAGAAAAGAGAGCTGTTATAATTAAAGCGGAAGGTGAATTTATTGCTGCTACCAATTTAGCAAAAGCAGCTGACATTCTTGCTCAATCTAGAGGAGCATTACACTTGAGAACACTTAACACTTTAAATAATTTAAGTTCTGATAAATCTAATACTGTTGTTTTTGCTATTCCCCTAGAAATACTTAGAGCTTTAGAACGAGTAAATTCAAATTCCGACAAAAAAGAAAATAATAGAGAATATCTTTAAAAGTAGAGACTTTAAGAGATAAATGATGAACTTTTTTTGACTAGTTAGCAAAAAGAATATTTTTTAAAGCCAGAATAGCTCAGCTGGTAGAGCAACGCATTCGTAAAGCGTAGGTCATGGGTTCAAGTCCCATTTCTGGCTCTAAATTTTTGAAAAAATCTCAATAATTTATCTAGGCTAAATTTATTTAGGCCAATAGACTAAAACTCTCTTTCCCCAAAAAAATAAGACCACCATTTTAAGGGGTTGGCAATTAATAATTGTTTTTCTTCTGCCAAATTTTCTTCTTTTGCCTCTTCTTCTTTTTCTTCCTGCGATCTTAAGATAACAACTTTTTCTCCTTCTTTTTTAACATTTAATTTTTCTCTAGCTTCTTTCTCTGAAAAATTTTGAGTTCGAAAATAATCTATAAGACCTTTCAATTTTTGATTTCCTTGTTCAAGAGAAGTAGCTTGCTCTTGCAATTTTTTTACCTCTTCTTGAATTTGTCGTTTCTTGTAGGTTTCTTTAAAAAGAGAATAAGCAACTATTGCAAAAGAAGCTAAGCAAACGATCAAAAAAAACTTCACCCAATTTTTTGAATTATCACGCTTTTCTTTTCTCCAATTTTGATTCTCTCTGTTCGTTACCATATTTTAAATTGTTAATCCCTTGAGCAAATCTTGCCGGGTTTTTTATAAAAAGACCTACTATTTTTCCTCCTCCTTTAATTTCAACAACAAGACATCCTATGTTAAAAATTCTTTGGAATAAACCTTCCTTGAAAAAAGAAGCTTTTGCTACATCATCTATCAGAGCTTCTACTATTATTCTTTTCTTGAGACTCTGTTGTTCAATATTAATTACTCTTTTATTTGTTATTGTAATATTTTCTAAATACCAAATAATAAATTTTAAAAAAAATAAAAGTAATATTATTATTCCCAAGGAAAAAACAGTTAAATTCTTCCAAAAACTTTCAGGGAAAAACCAATAGAAACTTCCCAAGATCGCTAAAGAAATAAAGAGGCGAAAATAAACAGCTCCTAAGGTAAAAATATTTTTTCTAACTACTACTAAAATTTCTTCGCCTTTATCTAATTGAATAGAGAATAAACCCATAAAAAATTTATCTAAATAGAGGGATTAAAGTAAAAACAACCATTCCTAAAACGGCAATTAGAGAAATAACTGTCCAAATTCTTTTTATAGTTTTTTTCTTCATAAAATTATAATAACATAAAACAAGTAAAATTATCAAAATTTTCAATAATTTGAATTGAAAATCAGCAGACGAGAGTTGAGAAAAATATAAATACAAAAATAATATTGAGATTTTTCAAGGTTATTGTTTTTTTATTTATTAATTTTACTAATTAAAAAATAAAATTCTGACAAAAAATTTAGAATATGAAAAATATTAAATTTTATATTTTTTTATATTTTTTTGTATTATATTTTAAACTTGTATTTCTTCTAAAAATTTCTCCAAAAAATGAGATGAAAAATCTATATGATTTAGTTTCTAAAATAAATTAAAATTATAGAGAGTTAGAATAGTAAAGATCCTATTTCATTAAAAGACTTTGTGTATTTTTATTCCTTTCTTTCCCATTGTAATAAAAGTAGAGGGGATGTCTGTCCAACAACCACTATTATAGTATTCTATTCCTCTTTTTTTCATTTCCATTGCTTGATGAGTATGACCGCAAAAAACATATTTAGCTCCTCTGAGTTTTCCATATAAAATGGCTGACTTGGCTACTTTTAATGAAAGCCTTAGCCAACCTTTGCTTTTCCTTTTAATAAAACGAGAGAGATGTTGATTGCCAGTATCAATTTTTTGAATGAGAAGATAAAGAATAGTAGAAAGATAGCTTAAAACTATATTGTTTGATAAGAATCTATCAAATTGGTGGCCATGAATAGCTAAACATTTTTTTCCTTTGTATTTCCAAATATAAGTTTTGAAAACTTCAATGCCTACTAGATTAGACATAACTTTGAAAAGTCCAACATCATGATTACCTTCTATCCAAACAATCTCAACGTCTTGAGAAATTTTTTTTAAATAAGATAACAAATTCCAATGTTCTTCGGTTAATTTTTTAAAATTAAGATGTTCAAAAATATCTCCTAATAAGATTAGTTTTTTAAAAGAATAGCTTTGCAAAAGTTCTTGTAATTTGCTAGCTCTGCTAACCCGGCTTCCTAAATGAATATCTGATACGATCATAACCTCAGTATGCTTTTTTTTAAGAAAAGTTTTAGATTTATTTTTAAATTTGTTGTTATGATTTTCCATCCTATTCTATTATTTTTTGTTGTAATATCTCTCTTTTTTATATTGGTCTTGTCGCCAATATTTAGTAATAATAAGTGCCGACTTTTGGAAGCATTATTTAAAATAGATTAAAAATTTAAGCTCTATCTAAAGAATGCCTATTTTATATGAAACGACAATTCACACAACGACTTGATTCTTCTTTTTAGAAAAATTTTTTGCGGAGTCGACGGGACTTGAACCCGCAACCTTCTGCGTGACAGGCAGATGCTCTAACCAAGTTGAGCTACAACTCCTAATGTTTCTTAATCTTTAACACTTACGCCATTTTTAAATAATTGCTGACAACTTCTAACCTACAATAAAAAACAAAAGATTTCAAATGATTAGTGAAAACTTTTGCTAGAGTAGTTTAATGAGTCTGGAGAATTAACTGTTGGGGCCTATCCAGCGTTTTAATATCTACAGAATAAATACGCTAAAAACCCAGCAGATTTTGAGGTAAATCCGCAATTTTCTGCGGAGCAGGTAGATGTTTCCAGTCTCTACCCTGCAAGATTACTTGTTTGTTATCCCCGCGAAAGCGGGGATGGTATAGGATTTTTTTTATTCTTGCTCTAGCTTTGCTTTTTCTTTATAATAAAATAAAATGTTTTAGATTTTTTAGTAGAACTAATGCCAAGATTTTTTATCTTTTAGGATTTTTTTTGACAGTATTGCAAAAAGCCAGAAATAAAAAATACAAACTAAATTTTAAAAAGAATTATTGTGGAAGAAAAAGATAGAAATTATATTAGTCTTTTACTTTTAGTTGTTGTTTCTTTTCTAATTATTTTTACTTGTTCTTTTTCTTTTGTTGAAGCGAAAACAGGTAAGTTTTTTTCTATTTCGGGAGGACAAAAAGAAATTTTTTTAGAATCGGGGACATCCTTAGTAGATTCTAATTCTGGTTTGTCAGTTGTCTCAATTGCTGATGTAGAAATTAGTAAAGTAAGTATCTTATCTCAAGAAGGTAACAAATTCCAAGTTGCTTTTAAAATTAAAAATAATAGTGATCAACTGCAACCCAATATTAGATATAAAGTTTATCTTACCCTAGGAAATCTTATTTCAGAGTTTCCTGAATTAGATGAGAGAGGTCAAACAATTTATTCAGAGGAAATAAAC
>CAZTZK010000014.1:0-19994 GCA_964618065.1 uncultured Candidatus Saccharibacteria bacterium
ACTAGCGGGACAACAGTAACTATGAACCATAAAACTAAATTGAAAAATGTAACAGTGGATGGAGGAGAAATGGGGATTAAGGTTTTAGAAGAAGCTGGAGTTGATATTGACAATGTCACCGTTAAAAATGCCGGTAAGTACGGAATTCTTTTAGAAGGAAATCACAAGACAAGAGATTACGATGAAAGATACGAAAGATTAATTGAAGATTGTAAGATTGAAGATAACAACAAGGGAATTTATATTAGGAGGAGTAATGCTGTTATCATTGACTCAGAAGTTAAAGATAATGACGAAGAAGGAATTGATATGCGAAAAGGAGTAAAAGCAAAGATTAAGGATAATGAAATTGAAGACAATGGAGAAAATAATATAGAATTTAAAGTTGATGATGTTAAACTCAAGATTAAAGACAATGATCTTAAAGACTCTGATGGCAGCGGAATTTCTGCCCAATCTTACCAAAAGGAAAAAGGAAGGGTTCTTATTGAAGACAACAAAATTAAGGACAATGATAACTACGGGTTAAGATGTTCAGTCCAAAAACATAATCCTGTAGGAGGTTGGGCGTCTATCTTTACCTTCATCGAGAATATTTTTTCCGGAAATGACAAAGGAGACTTTTCTTCCAGGTGCGGTTTCTAGAATAAAATTTTCTAGTTCTAACTTTGAATTATTTTTTAATCTTAGCAACAGTACTCTCTAAAACAATAACAGGGAAATTTCTTTTCTGTATTCGGTTGGTTTTGTTTTATCCCTAAAATTTATTGTATTAAAAAATAAAAAATGAAAAAAAGAAAAGTTTGTATTATTGATGATGAGCCCGTCTTTATAGAAATGTATGCTAAAAAGTTTGAACGTACTAATTATGATATTGTTTCAGCAACTAATATTAAAGATGGGCTGAAGCTTATCAGGAAAGAACTGCCGGATATTATATTTTTAGACATCATTTTTTCCGACGGTAAAAACGGAATGGATCTTTTAAAAAAATGCAAAGAAAATGTAAAAACGAAAGATATTCCGGTTGTCTTACTGACCAATTTAGATTCCAGTGAGTTAAGAGAGCAAGGATGCCGGATTGGTGCTCTCTATTTTTTAACTAAAGCTGATTTTTTACCTTCAGACGTTGTTAAATTAACAGAGGAAATTCTAGCTGTTAGAGATTATGAAAATGATTTTAAGAAAACAGTAATTAACGATAAACCTTATCCTTCAGAATTTAAGAAACGTCTTGTTGGATAAATTTTAGAGGAGTACCTTTTTATATCCGCTTTTGGGATTGAAATTTTTTCAGTTTGCGTATTTCTTGTCAGGTTGTATAATTAAATTTGGATAGAGTAAAAAAATAAAAACAAAAGAAAACAAAAGTAGCAATTAAGAGGATCCTTGCTGGAAGACGACTCTCAAGGGTGATAACAGAGAGTCGTTTTTCTTTATTTAATATTTTAGATAGCTAATTCGGAAGTTCCGGTTAGCTGGCGGAGTTTTATTTTAAAAACTTTATTTTTATTTGCCTTAGAAGAATAGTGCTTTAATATTTCCCCCATTTTCTCTAATTGTTTTTTCTCTATTTTTTCTTTACTAAAATTTCTCATTAGAATTGAGGGGCCGGGACATTCAAGGGGCTCCAGGAAAATATCAGTTTTCTTTCGGTAACTTTCTGCTAATAATTTATTTTCTTCTTTATTCCTTCCAACTGCAATTAAATTTTTCTTATCCCAAAAAATACGACCTCTTTTTAGGAGTAAAACATCTTGAACTTTACATTCGGGTACTTTCTGTAAAAGATTTTTCAGGCGGTGACTAAATTCAGGATCTGTCAGCAAACAACCGCCACTAGGAGTGGGATATTCAGAAACGTGTAATTTTTTTAAAAGTTTAAATTGAGGTTGCCGACTTTTTCCTGATATGCCATAAAATTTGCTTCTTTTTATTACTCCCTCTTTTTCATAAAGAGTGGGGGGTAAAATTTTTCCTGAAAGAGGACGCAAAATTTTATTTTCTAAATTACTCTCTTTTTCAATAAGTTGAAGCGATTGCCTGTTTTGAGACATAGGTCTTTGCCCTAAAACTTCTCCACTGGCAATTATCATTTTCTCTTTTTTATTGGCAATTTTTTTTGCGATAGCGAGCATTAAAATACGGCAATCAAGACAAGGATTTATATTTTTTCCATAACCAAACTTAGGATTTTTTACAACGGCAAGCTGTTTTTGAGAAAAATCCCGAATTATTGTTTGAAGGCCATATTTTTTAGCTGTTTTAATTGCTTGCTTAGAATCTAAAAAACAACTTTTAAAAATGAGAGCTGTAATTTTAAATTTTAACTCTTTCAACATCCTGGCTGCAATAATTGAATCTAACCCACCTGAAAATAAGAGCAAAATTTGGTAAGCTTTTTTTGATTTTTTTCTCATTGTTATTTTTTATCTTGTTTTATCTTATTCTAAAACAATTTTGCTGATTAAAATATTTTTTTGCATTTTTTAAAATTTATTTTTTAGCTTCTTTACAATTGTTATTCTAAAAACTATACTTTTTAGAAGCAATCCAAGTTTTAAAGGAGGTTAATTTTTTAATTACAAAAATGTTAGACCCTTTTGAGTATCTTCTCGGTTCTAAAATGAAACTGAGAATTGTTAAGTCTCTTATATTAAATCCGAAGTCTGAGTTTACGGCAAGTGAAATAGCTAGAAGAATAAAATTCCCTAGGCGAAAAGTGGACAACGAAATGAAAAAAATGAGTACTCTAGGTATTATAAAAAAGCGGAGCCACAAGAATAAGAAATCTTATTTTTTGAATAGGCATTTTATTTTTTATCCTGAATTAAAACAGATGGTTGGGAAATGTAATGTTATCCCGGGAAGTAAAACTTTACAGAATATTAAAACTGCAGGTAGAGTCGTTTATGCTGTTCTTACGGGAATTTTTACAGACGATAAAAAAAGTGCTGTGGACTTATTAGTTGTAGGAGATAATCTAAATAAACCTAGAATAAGAAAAACAGTAGCCAGTATAGAAGTTGATATTGGAAGAGAAATTCGTTATATGACAATGACTACCAAAGAAATGTTTTATCGGATAGAAATGCTTGATAAATTTATTGGAGAAACTATGAAAGCTCCTAATATAGTTTTAGTGGATAAACTTAATCAAAGGAGAAAAAGTTTAAGGGGTTGAAGGAATAAAATTAAAAATGGGATTTAGTTTTTCAAGTGTAAAAAACAAACTTACAGATAAAGGGAAATGTAAAAAGCCAAAGGTAACTAAAAAAAACAGGTTTTTGAGAGATAGAGGAGTCCGTTTTTTTATTATCTTGAGCCCTATTTTAAATTTGATTGCCTGGTTTTTGGCTATAGTTAAGCTTGCTCCTCTGCCGGAGCCGGTTATTCTGCATTATAATTCTTATTTCGGCGTTGATTTAGAAGGGAGCGGAGAGAAAACATTATTTTTACCGGGAGCAGGCTTGTTTGTTTTGATTTTAAATTTTTTCTTAAGCTTTGTTTTTAAGAAAAAGGATATTTTGATTACTAAAATTATTTTAGCTACTTCGTTTTTATTTAATGCTATTATTATTATTGCTTTATTGGCTTTAATTTCAGTTAATAAATTTTAGAATGAGATTCCCTTCTTTTCCTTCCAAAAATAGTAAAGAATACAAACTTCACCGTAGGCTGGAAATGATTCCTGGTTTAGCTACCTGGATAACCCTTTTGGGAGCAGTTGCTTCCGCTTTTTTATTTCCTATCTTTGCTGTTATCGTGGTTATCTTCTACGATTTTTACTGGTTGGTTAGGACCGTTATTATCAGCGGACATTCTGTTATCGCCTATAAGCGAATGAAAAAAGCGGTTAAAGTGGATTGGTTTAAAAAATGCAAACAGGTTAAGAGCCCTGACGAACTTAAACTGGAAGATATTTATCATCTTATTATTATACCTTACTACAAAGAAGGTCTGGCAGTTTTACAACCCTCAATCAAGGCTATCCTTGAAAGTAATTTTCCTTCTAAGAAAATTATTATTTCTATTAGTGCTGAAGAAAGAGGAGGCAAAAAAGCCTGTTTAGTCCAAGAAAAATTAAAAAAGAAATACGGCAAGCATTTTAAAGCCTTTCTTACCAATATTCATCCTGACAAAAAAGAAGAAATGAAAAATAAGGCCTGCAATTCAAATTGGGCGGCCCAGGCCGGGATTAGATATCTTAAAAAGCAGGGGATCCCTTTTGAAAATGTTGTAGCTTCTAATCTTGATAGCGATACTTGCATTAGCCCTCAATATCTAGCTGCTGTTGCTTATTCTTTCTTAAAGAGCAAAGATCGTTAT
The DNA here is from genome assembly GCA_964618065.1 of uncultured Candidatus Saccharibacteria bacterium. Classification (GTDB taxonomy): domain Bacteria; phylum Patescibacteriota; class Minisyncoccia; order CAIUEV01; family JAHKAQ01; genus M55B174. The sequence goes on from CAZTZK010000014.1 coordinate 4,330, forward strand.
CACGAAAGCTACCAGCCACTTCCCATGTATAATAACAATATTTGGGAGACTATAGCGGTAGTAAGAGTTATTTCTATTAGTTCTTCTTTTTGGCATATGATTGAGAGCACCCGTCCGGAGCGCTTGGTAACTTTCTCTTCTCATTCCATGAGTTTAAAAGCCTTAATGGATGTTGATTTATGGCAAAGAGATGTTATTAATGACGATTCGGTTATCTTTTGGCAATGTTATGTTTTTTATAATGGAAATTACCGAGTGGTCCCTCTCTATCTGCCAGTTTCTATGGATGCTACTCTCGCGGAAAGTTTTTCCAAAACTCTTATTAACCAATATAAACAAAAAAGGCGCTGGGCTTATGGGATTGAACATTTTCCAAGAATTGCTAGGGCTTTCTTGAGAAATAAAAAAATTCCTTGGGGAGAAAGAGTCAGAAATTTGTTCGTCATGCTTGAAGGAAATCATTCTTGGGCCACTTCATCTTTCCTCATTTTATTCCTTGGCTGGTTACCGCTTGTTGTTGGTGGATCAGAATTTAGCGAGACGGTGATTGCTCATAATTTGCCCTTAGTGACTAGGGGAATCTTGACATTATCTATGATTGGTTTAGTAACTTCTATGTTTTTAAGTTTTTTCTTACTACCTCCTAAGCCAGCAGCTTACAGTCGCTTCAAATATGTTACTATGGCGCTTCAATGGATTTTAGTTCCTATTATTGCTCCTGTTATGGGATCTGTCCCCGCTATTGATGCGCAAACCAGATTAATGTTAGGTAAATACTTTGCTAATTTCTGGGTGAGTGAAAAGGTAAGAAAAGGAGTGGGAAAAAGCAAAAAATAAAGATTTAAAAAATCAAATGCCTTCTTTTCTTTTAGTCTTTCTTCTAGCCACTTTTTTTTCTTCGGGAATTATTTATATAGTCAAAAAATTTAATCTTCTCAGTTCTTTTTTGGAAAGAAGAGGTGGGATAATTATTGCTTTTGTTTTACTTGGAGGCATTAGTTTAATGTATTTTTTAGGAAATTTCTGGGGAATACTCGCTAAAGATTATTGGAGTATTATTATTGCCCAGTTGATTATTATTTTCGGAGGTCTTGCTGACGATAAATGGAATCTAAAACCTTCTTACCAATTATTTTATCAAGCTTTAGCAGCCGGAGTGCTTCTTTTGGTGAATGATACAATTAATCATATTAGCATTCCTTTTGTAGGAGTTGTTCTGCTTCCCTTTTGGTTAAACTATTTGCTTTCTTTTCTCTGGATTATAGTAGTCATCAATGCTTTCAATTGGTTTGATGGCTTAGATGGATTGGCGGGAGGAGTAGGCTTCATTGGAATGATGATTCTTTTCTTTTTAAGTTTATCTCCCCTCGTTTCTCAGCCTCAAACAGCTGCTATTGCTCTTTTGGTTGCTGGAGCACTACTGGGTTTTCTTTTTTTCAATTTTCATCCAGCTCAAGTTTATTTGGGGAGTGTCGGAAGCGGGTCTATCGGTTTGATGTTGGCCTTACTGGCTGTTTATTCCGGAGGAAAGGTTGCTACTGCCGCTTTAATTTTAGGCATTCCTCTTCTTGATTTTGTTTATGTTTCTCTTGCCAGAATTGCCAATAAACGCTTGCCCTGGAAAGGAGGAGATCGGAGGCATCTTCATTACAAGTTTTTGGATGCTGGATTTTCAGAGAGAAAAGTAATTTTATTGATGTATACTTTAAGTGCTATTTTTGGTACACTAGCTTTAACTTTACAGACTGGTATAAAAGTTTTGGCTTTAGCTTGCCTCATTCTGATTTTTGGAGGATTGGTCTTAGGAATAAAAAAACGCCAGTCTTCAGTTTGACCGTTTTTTTTAATAATGCTATAAAGCATTTTGTTAAAGATTAGTATTTTTAAACAAAATTTATGTTTGCAGTGATTAAAACCGGAGGAAAACAATACCTTGTTAGAGCAGGAGACAAAATAAAAATTGAAAAGCTAACCCCTCAAAAAGGAAAAGTTGTTTTCAAAGAAATTCTTTTAATTAGCGATAAGGATGAGAAAGAGGTTAAAATAGGGGATCCTTTTTTGAAAGGAGTTACAGTAGAAGGGAATATTTTAAAACAAGGTCGTTTTAAAAAAGTTACTATCATAAAACAAATTCCTAAAAAGCGCCACAGAGTAAAAAGGGGACACCATCAACTCTTTACGGAGGTAGAAATTAAAAAAATAGTGGCTTAAGGTAAAGCTACTATTTTTCTCATCTTTATTCTCTAGAATTTATTTCTACTTTTAAAAGATCCGAGAATTGTTTCCGGATCAGCATATTCAATATCTCCTCCCGTAGGCATTCCTCTGCCAATCCGAGTTATCTTTAAATTTTTAAAGTCTTGGAGGGCTTCTTTGATGGCAACAGCTGTTACATCTCCCTCAGTGGTGGGATTAGTAGCGATAATAACCTCTTTGATTTTTTCTTTAGGAATTCTAGCTTTTAATTCTTCTATTTTTAAATTGGCTAAGTTGTTTCTTCTTCCTATTCTAGCTGTTCCTCCTAGAACATGGTAAACGCCTTTAAAAATATTCTTATTCTCAATAGCTAATAAATCAGGAATATCTTCCACTACGCAAATTAAATTGGATTCGCGACTTTTATCTTGGCAAATTGGGCAAAGAGGGCCTTCCGCTATATTAAAACAACGTTGGCAAATTTGATTATGCTTTTCTATATTTTTTAGAGAAACTTCCAACTCTTTAAGAATTAGTTGGGGCCTCTTTAAAAGATAAAGCACTATTCTCTCAGCTGCTCTAGGTCCAATAGACGGTAGCTGAGAAAAAATTTCTATTGCGGATTGAATGTCTTTAGGAAGTTTCATTGTGTTGAGCGTCAATGTCCATAAATTTTACCGAGTTTTCGTTAAAGAAAAGCTCGGCTTTTCCTATTGGTCCATTTCTATGTTTAGCAACATGAATCTCGGCTATATTTTTATTGGTAGTTTCTAAATTTTCTCTATCTTCTCTATAGATAAACATTACTACGTCGGCATCTTGTTCTATAGAACCTGATTCACGCAGATCAGAAAGTTTAGGAATTTGAGGCGAACGGTTTTCTACTGCTCTGGAAAGTTGGCTGAGGGCTAGAACAGGAATATTTAATTCTTTGGCTAATTGTTTTAATGAACGAGATATCTCGGAAATTTCTTGGACTCTGTTTTCAATACTGCGTCCCTCCATAAGTTGCAGATAATCAATGATAATTAAACCTAAATCTTTTTCTGCCTGAAAACGTCGTGCCATGGCTCTTATCTGCATGATGTTGGCTGTACCTGTGTCATCTATAAAAATTGGCGCTTCTGAAAGAAAACCCATAGCGTCTCCTATTTTTTGGAAATCACTGTATTCTCCTTTGTCAGAAAGTCTTCCAGTTCTTAATTTCCACAAATCCACTTCCGCTTCCGAAGAAAGCATTCTGTCAACTAGCTGATCTTTGCTCATTTCCAAGGAAAACATAGCTACTGGTTTTTTGTCTTTAACGGCAACGTTTCTCATTATGTCCAAAGCTAGAGTAGTTTTTCCTAAACTAGGGCGAGCAGCTAAGATTATTAAGTCCGACTTTTGAAGGCCGGCTAGAATATTATCCAATCCTTTAAAGCCCGTAGAGACACCTCTTAAAGAATTTTTATTTCTATGTAATTCATCTATTCTATTAAAGGCATCTTCTAAAACGTTTCTGATGGGGATAAAATCCTGTTTTAAAAATTTCTGAGATACGTTAAAAAGTTTTTGCTCAGCCTGATCTAACATTTTTTCAATATCTTCTCCTTCTTGGTATCCCATCTCAACTATTTGAGTTGCAGTGCTGATTAATCTTCTCAAGGTAGCTTTTTCAGCAACTACTTTAGCATAGAATACTATATTTGTTGCAACAGGAACCTCATTGGTAAGTTCGGTTAAATACGTATTCCCACCTATTTTTTTAAGCTCCTTTTTTTCTTTTAAACGGCCGGCTACACTTACTAAATCAATAGGATCATCTTTTTCATAAAGCTCTATCATTGCCTGATAAATCATTTGATTCTTTTTTTCGTAGAAATCAACAGGATTTAGCTGGTCTACTATTTTGTTAGCTGCTTTTTCATCTATCATCAAAGATCCCAAAGTACTTCTTTCTGCTTCAGTGTCGTGCGGAGGAATCAAAAGTGAGTTTGTTTTTTCTTTTTTAGTAAAATTATTTTTCATATTTTGATGTTAGCATAGATTAATGATTCAACCTATTAGCTTTTTCCTCAATTTTTAGACAATTTTTCCACATCTTTAATAATTGTTTTTAAGCCCCCTAGAGAAGACAATTTAATTATTTTTGGTCGTATTTTTTTAAGATTAGGCAATCCTTTAAAATACCAAAGCAAGTGTTTTCTTAGTTCTACTAATCCTTTTTCTCCTTTAAGTTTATAAGCGTAGCAACCGTGTCGCCAAATTAGTTCTCCCGGCTCTTTTTTTGATTGGAGGCTTTTCTCCTTAGAGAAGTATTTTTTGATTGGCATTAATTTTCTAAAAAGAAATGGATTGCCATATACTCCTCTGGCAACTCCTATTCCATCGGCTCCTGTTTTTTTGAGCATTATTTTGGCATGATTTACCGTTTTAATTCCTCCGTTGGCAATTACAACCCCTCGAAAATATTTTTTAACTTCCCGAATAGTTTTGTAATCAATAGCTCCCTTAAACCCTTGTTTGTAATCCCTCCCATGGATCATAATCGCGGAGATTCCTAAAGTATTAACTTTAATTTTTTGCAGAAAATCTAAAAGGGGAAATGATCCTTGGGAATTTTCTAGCCCACTTCTTATTTTTAAAGAGAGAGGAAGTTTAGTATTATTAGCGACTGCTTCTATTATCTCTCTTGCCAATTGAGGATTTTGCATCAAAGCGGCCCCTGAACCGTGACCAAAAACTTTTTTAGCCGGGCAACCAAAATTAATATCAATTCCATTTGGCGGATGGATTTTATTTTTCCGAACAGTTTTTTTATCCTTGTAATCTATCAAGGGGATCCCTTGGCTTATTATTCTGGTTGCCTTTTCAAAATGTTCGGGATCCTTACCAAAAAGTTGAACAACATAAGGTTGTTCTTCTAGGGAAAATTTTATTAACTCTAAAGTTTTTTGAGGCTTGAAGAAAAGAGCTGCAGCACTAGCCATTTCTGAATATACAATATCAGCTCCTTCCTCTTTACAGATAAGCCTAAAAGCTGAGTCAGTAATACCTGCCATTGGAGCTAAACAAAAAATAGGCTTTGGGATATTTTTCCACATAACCGTTTAAATTATTGAGATAAAATATTTTTAGTTTTAACTAAACGTTTCCGGCTAATATCTCTCTTTAATTTTTTTAAGCTTGTATTTTTCTCCCTGATCTAGAATTTCATAGCCACGGATTTTAATTTGTTCTCTTATCTCATCTGCTTTTTTAAAATTTCCAGCTTGTCTGGCAATTTTTCTTGCTTCGCTTAGAGATTTAATTTCTGCTGGCAGTGGTTCTCTAGATTTTTCTTTTTCTAAAACGGCAAAAACTTTATCAAAACTTTTAACTAATCTTCTAACCTCTTGAGGATTATCTAGCCTATTTTCGGCTATCAATTTGTTGCCTTCTTTTATAAGTTGGAGAAAATCGGATAAAGCTTGAGGCGTGTTTAAATCATCATTCATGGCTTTTTCAAAAAGAGTTCGGTAATAATTTACATCTAGATTTATTCCTTTGTTTTCCCCCCTGTCTTTTTTCTTTGAATAATCTTTTAAATCTTGGTAGAAAACATTTATTTTTTCCCAAGTTTTTCTAGCTTGATTCATAGCTTTAAAGGTAAAGTTTGCCTTGCTTCTATAATGAGATGCAAGTTTTAATGTTCTAAAAGCTAAAGGAGGATACCCTTTTTCTTCTAAGCTTACATAACGTTTGCCGGGAACTGGAGAAACAACAAAAATATTTCCTAACGATTTTGACATTTTTTCTCCGTTAATCAAAAAGTGGCGAGTATGCACCCAAAAATGCACAAAGGGTTTTTGAGTAAACGCTTCGCTTTGAGCGATTTCACATTCATGATGCGGAAAGATATTATCTTCTCCGCCGGTGTGAATATCTAAAGTATCTCCTAAGTATTTAATTGCCATAGTACTACATTCAATATGCCAACCCGGAAAACCGGGGCCCCAAGGGCTCTCCCAGTAAAGAATATGCTTTTTATTTTTTCCTACTCTTTTTATCCAAAGAGCGAAATCAAGAGGATCTTTTTTATTTTCGTTTATATCTACTCTAGATCCCGCTTGCATTTTTTCTAGAGTATTTTTGGATAATTTTCCATAATCAGTGAATTTTTTTACCGAGAAATAAACTCCATCCTTAGTTTCGTAAGCGTATTTTTCTTGAACTAACTTTTCTACCATTTGAATAATTGCTTCTATTTCTTGAGTAGGGCTTGGCTGAAAATGAGGTTTTTTAATATTTAGTTTTTTTTCGTCCTCAAGAAAAAATTGAGTATAGTATTTAGCTATCTCTAGAGGGCTTTTTCTTTCTTGACGAGCTGTTTTTTCTAATTTATCTTCTCCTTCAACTCTTAGAACATCATCGCTAGTAAAATGTCCAACGTCGGTAATATTTTTTATATGGCGGACTTCATAACCTGAGTATTCTAGATAGCGACGTAAAATATCGGCAGTCAAATAGGACCACATATTTCCAATGTGAGCGTAATCATAAACTGTTGGGCCACAAGAATACATTTTTACTTTTCCTTTTTCTAAAGGAACAAATTTTTCCTTTTTAGCCGTTAGAGTGTTGTATAAATAAAATTCCATGGTTGGTTATAAGATTTTAGAGCCAGCGTTTTATTTTTACCAGGATAAACATTATAAGCATAAAACTGACTGTAATTACTGCAATTATCCAGAAATTTTTTATTGGAATATTAACATTCATTCCAAAGAGAGCAGCTGTTAAAGTAGCTGGTAAAAATATTACTGAAAAAACTGTAAGAATTCTCATAGCTGAATTCAATTTATGAGAAAACAATGAGTCATTTGTGGCCTCCAGAGAATCAATTGTTTCTTTATGATTTTCCAGAACATTCCAAACACGTATATTGGCTCCTATTATATTATTAATCCTGGTTTTATAATTAGGGTTGTCTTTAAAATTTTTCTCCCAGCCTAAAGATTCCAAAATAGTTCTTTGAGGCTTTATTGTTCTTCTAAAATTTAAAATGTCTCTTTTGACAATAGAAATTTCTTTTACCATTTTTTTCTCTTGGTTTTGAAAAATATTTTTCTCAATCTTGTCTATATTATTGGCAATATGATCTAATTTAGGGAAACAGGAATTTAGAAGAATCTCAACTATTTTGAAAAGAAGTAAATAGGAATCGGCGGGCATTTTTTCAAAAGACTGACCGGTTTTTCTCTTTTTTTCAAAATAATGAAAAATAGCATCTTGATGTTTGTTGCAACTAGTTGCTATAAACTTTTCATTTACAGCTATATCAATCTCTCCAATTTCAGTGGTCCTTTTTTCTTCATTGAAAATTGGAAAATGAAGTACTAAAAAAAGATAATTTTTATGCCTATCAATTTGAGGGCGGTAAGTAGGAGTAGTAAATTCTTCTAAAACTATTGGATGAAGATTAAATTTTTTTTGCAAGACTGACAGTTCTTTTTTATTTGGCTTCTCAAAATAGAGCCAGGTGTAATTTTTAGCTTTTATCGTTTTCATTTTTATTTTTTGAAAAATCAAGTATAGTTAATCAATAAAAACAATAGTTTATTAAAATTGCTTTTTAGTTAAAATAAAATTAAATTTAAACAATCCTTGGAAATTAAATCCCAAGCTAATTTTAATATACCATAGTTTAGAGGAAATAAAAAAGAAAATAAACTAAGGGCAAAAAACTAATTTTATTTTTTTAATTGCTTCTATTTTTAAAAAATGTTTAAATCTATTCTCATAAAAATTATTCATTTTTATCAAAAAACGCTTTCTCCTGATCAGGGAATTTTAAGATTTTTTTACAAGGGAAAAGTCTGTCGTTTTTATCCAACTTGTAGTGAATACACCGCTCAAGCTATTGAAAGATTTGGAGTTTTAAAAGGAGTTTATTTAGGCTTAAAAAGAATCTTAAGATGTCATCCTTTTAATCAAGGAGGTGTTGATGAGGTACCTAAAAAATAAATTGGCACTCTTGTTTGACGAGTGCTAACTAGTATTGTATTATTCTAAAAAGGAGGTTTTATTTTTTTTAGAAGCCTTTTCCAATGTTAACTGAACGCCAGCGAAAAATTTTGGAATGTGTGATTAAAGAATATACCCAGACGGCTAATCCAGTAGGTTCAACTAATATTTTGAACGAATACCATTTTGATTTGTCTCCGGCGACTGTAAGGATGGAAATGGCAGAATTAGAAGATAGGGGCTATCTTTATCAGCCTCACACTTCTGCTGGCAGAATACCTACCGACAAAGGATATCGTTATTTTGTTAGTTCTTTAATGCAATATCAAGAGCTTGGGAAAAAGGACCAATTTTTACTTCAAGAAGAATTATTTAAATTGAAAGTAAAAAATTTAAAATTGATTAGATCCCTAGCTAAACTTTTAGGAGCTTTAAGTCATAACTTAGCAATTTCCGGTTTAGTTGAAGAAAGAGAATATTTTCAATCGGGTATCAGGGGTCTTCTTTCCCAACCAGAATTTTCCAAAAACATTGATGAAGTCTGTAGAACCGTAGAGGTCCTAGATTATTTGGACCAAAATGTTGAGAGGTTAATGAAAAAATTAGGAAAAGGAGATATGAAAGTTCTTATTGGACGTGAAAATCCATTGATAAAAGGAAAAGAATGCTCAGTGATTGTTTCCCGTTGTCAATTTGCTGATGGAGAAAATGGTATTTTAGCTATTATGGGACCAAAAAGAATGGAATATGCTAAAAATGTTTCTTTAGTAAAATATATTGCTGATCTTCTAAAAAGAGGTAAGGCTTAAAAAATAATTTAGATTAAAAATAAATTAAATTTTTTATGAAAAATTTTAAATCAGCCGGCAAATTTTTGGGAACTAAAACAGGAATTTTGTTTTTTGCTGGAGATAAAATATTATTGTTGAACGGTAAAAAAGAAAATAGGAAATTAACAATCCCCGAGGTAATTATAAAAGAAGGAGATAAATTTCAAGATGTTTTAGAAAAAAATGTTGGTGGTATTTTAAAAGGTAAAAAAGAAATTATATTAGAAAGGATAAAAATAGAGAAAACGTTTATTGATTTTAGCGAAGAAAAAAAACGAGGTGGATATCTATTGATTTCTATCTGTGAGGCAATAATTTCCAAGCCTTTTGCCACGAAAAAAAATGAACAATGGGTAATCCCCCAGGAAGCTTTAAAGCTTGATTTAGATCCATTTGCTGCAAAGGTAATTCAAAAATATTTAAGTTATTCTCAACAAGAAGAATATTTGGCAGGCTGGCAAAGATGTAAGGCTGATTTTGAAAATTATCAGAAAAAAGTGGCCGATTTACTAGACCACGCTAGAAGAGAGGTAACTGATAATTTTATTTTAGAGATAATTCCGGTTTTGAATAATTTTGATTTAGCTCTGGCTCATGTTCCTGAACCAGCCTTAAAAGAAGCTTGGGTAGAAGGTATTTTTTATATTCAAAAACAGTTAGCAGATATTCTTAAAAAAGAAGGAGTTAGCGAAATAGAAGCCTTAGGAAAAAAATTTGATCCGGCCTTCCATGAATGTTTAGAAAAGGTTAAAACAGATAAAGAGAAAAATTCAGGTAAAATTATTGAAGTCATTGAGAAGGGCTATTGCCGGGGAGAAAAAGTAATTAAAGCGGCCAAAGTAAAAGTTGCTGCTTAGACTTTTTGGATGGCGATTAATCAGTCGTAATTTGCCAAACAATGAGATTAATAAATTTTTAATTAATTAATAAATTAAATTAACATTATGAGTAAAATATTGGGAATTGATTTAGGGACAACTAATTCTTGTATGGCTGTTATGGAAGGAGACAAAGCAACGGTTGTTGAAAATAAAGAAGGCAACCGTACAACTCCTTCTGTGGTAGCTATTAATAAAGCAGGTGAACGTTTAGTCGGTCTTTTAGCTAAACGTCAGGCAGTTACCAATCCTGAGAATACTATTTTTTCAGCGAAACGGTTGATTGGTAGGAAATTTAACGATGAATTAGTCCAAGAAGATAAAAAACTTATTCCTTTTCAGCTGAGAGAAGGAAAAGATAATGCTGTTGAAATTAAATTTGGTAAAGAATGGAAAAGACCGGCAGAAATTTCAGCAATGGTATTGCAAAAAATGAAAGCGGATGCAGAAGAAAAATTGGGTGAAAAGATTGATAAAGCAGTTATTACGGTTCCCGCTTATTTTGATGATTCTCAAAGAAAAGCCACTAAAGATGCTGGCAAAATTGCAGGGCTTGAAGTAGAAAGAATAATTAATGAGCCTACTGCAGCAGCCTTAGCTTATGGTTTTGATAAAAATAAGGATCAGCAAATTGCAGTTTATGATTTAGGTGGTGGTACCTTTGATGTTTCTATTTTGGAGGTTGGCAGTGGTGAAGAAAAATCAATAGAGGTAAAGGCAACTAATGGAGATACTCACTTAGGAGGGGATGACTTTGATCAAGTCATCATGGATTGGATTGTTGGAGAATTTAAGAAAAACGAGGGGATTGATCTTTCCCAAGATAAAATGGCGCTACAGAGAATTAAAGAAGCTGCCGAAAAAGCTAAAATAGAACTTTCTACAACTGAAGAAACTGAAATTAATCAACCTTTTATCACTACCAGTGATGAGGGGCCTAAACATTTAGTTCTAAATCTTACCAAGGCTAAATTAGAAGAATTAATTGGAGGCTTGGTAGAAAAAACTAAAGGACCTTGCGAACAAGCTATTAAAGATGCTGGCTTTGAAATTGCTGATATTGATGAAGTTGTTTTAGTAGGAGGACAAACCAGAACTCCTTTAGTTCAAAAAAAGGTGGCAGAGTTTTTTGGCAAAAAGCCTAATGTTTCAGTAAATCCTGATGAAGTAGTAGCCGTAGGAGCAGCTATTCAAGGAGGAGTGCTAAGAGGTGATGTTAAAGATGTTCTCTTGTTGGATGTTACTCCTCTGACTTTAGGCATAGAAACTTTAGGTGGAGTTATGACTCCCTTGCTTGAAAAAAATACTACAATTCCGGCTTCTAAAAAACAAATTTTTTCTACGGCAGCTGATAATCAACCCTCTGTTGAGATTCATGTTTTGCAAGGAGAAAGACCGATGGCAACTGATAATAAGACTTTAGGTAAATTTTTTCTAGATGGAATTCCTCCTTCACCAAGAGGGATACCTCAGATTGAAGTTGCTTTTGATATTGATGCTAACGGAATCTTGGAAGTTAAAGCTCAAGATAAAGCTACCGGTAAGGAACAATCTATTAGGATTGAAGCTTCCAGTGGTCTTTCCGAGGAAGAAATAGAAAAAATGAAAAAAGAAGCTGAAGTCCATGCTCAGGAAGACAAGAAAAAGAAAGAATTAATTGAGGCTAAGAATATGGCTGATAGTTTAATTTTTACTACGGAGAAAGCTATTAAAGAAGCAGGTAATAAAATAGATGAGACTAAAAGAAAACCAGTTGAAGCTAAGATTGAAGATTTGAAAAAAGTAAAAGATGGTGATGACTTAGAAAAAATAAAAAAGGCTACTGAAGAACTTAGCCAAGAAGCTTCTAAGATTGGCCAAGAACTTTATCAGGCTGCTCAAGAAGCTGAAAAGAAAGAAGCAAATACTCAGCAGGACAAGAAAAATGATCAGAGTAAAAAAGATGATAAGGGTGTTAGTGATGCAGAGATAGAAAAAGAAGACAAAGAAGATAAAGAAAATAAAGAAGGAAAAAAGAAAAAATAGTTTTATAGAGAGTTCCTCTAAATAATGCCAATCTAAGCTAAAATTTTTTATGTCTAAGGATTACTATGAGATTTTAGGAGTTAGTCGCGATGCAAGCTCAGCAGAAATTAAAAAAGCCTATCGTCAGCTGGCTCATAAATATCATCCCGATAAAAAAGGAGGAAGTGCCGAAAAATTTAAAGAGATAAACGAAGCCTACCAAACTCTTTCAAACAAAGAAAAACGTAGTCAGTATGATCAGTTTGGGGAGAGTTTTTCCAATGGAGGAAATGGCGGGGGCTTTTCCGGTTTCCAGGGATTCAATAATGGAGGCGGTTTTGAATTTAATTTCGGCGAAGGCGGACTGGGTGATATCTTTGGCGATTTTTTTTCCGGCTTTAGAGAAAAAGGATTTGGAGGAGAAAGAGGGAGTGATATTGGGATAGACTTGGAAATTCTCTTTAAAGAAATGGCTGAGGGGACAGAAAAAGAAATTGAAATTTATAAGGGGGTAATTTGCGATAAATGTCAGGGGACAGGAGCAGAACCGGGCAGTAATTTTAAAAAATGCGACAAGTGCGGAGGAACAGGCAGAATTCAAACTGAGAAAAGAACTATTTTAGGATCTTTTTCCCAAACTTCTGTTTGTGACAAATGCGGAGGAAAAGGAGAGATACCTGAAAAAGTATGTTCTAAATGTTCTGGAGAAGGAAAAATAAAAGAAAAAGTAAAAATTAGGGTTACTGTTCCTGCGGGAATAGAAGATGGCCAAACAATAAGCTTAGAAGGACAAGGAGAACCTGGGGGAAAAGGAGGTCAACCGGGGGATCTATATCTAACGGTTCATGTTAAAGCGGATCCTCAATTTAAAAGAAAAGGAGATGATATTTGGTATAATGCAGAAATTCCTTTTTCTTTAGCTGTTTTAGGAGGTAAGATTGAAATTATGACGCTTTCTGGTAAGGTAAAGATGAAAGTTCCTGCTGGAACTCAAAACGGAAAAGTTTTTAGAATTAAAGGAGAAGGGATTAAAAGATTAAGAGGCTACGGCCGAGGCGATGAAATAGTTAAAATAAAAGTACGGGTTCCTAAAAAATTGAGTCGTAAACAAAAGAAATTGTTAAAAGAATTGGAAGAGAATGGTTTATAATTTTTTATAATACCTTAAAAAAGAGCAGGCGGTCGCTTCGTTTATTAAATAACGAAGAGGAAAGTCCGGACATCTCCTTTTTTGATTTTCAAAAAAGGAAAAAGGATAATGGGTAATGCCCATCTTTTTAGGAGTGATCTTAAAAACGGGAAAGTGCCACAGAGACAATACTATCCACTTTTAGTGGAAAAAGGTGAAAAGTAAATTGGTATCAACTTTTAGTTGGTTACAATTTTCAAACATTGGCGACAATGTTTTGTGGTAAACCCTATCTGATGCAAGGCTGTGCCTGTTTAAAACAGGAATGCCGCTTGAATTTAATGGCAACATTAAATCTAGATAAATGACCGTCCCTGCTTAAAGCGGGACAGAATCCGGCTTATCGTTCTGGCTTAAGGTATTATATAAAATTTATTAAATTCAGTTTTTTCTATTATATGAAAAAATCCGAAATTTTTTTTAATGCTATTTTAGTTCCTATAGATTATTTTTTAATTGTAGGCTCTGCTTTATTGGCTTATTATTTAAGATTTCACCCTCTTGTTCTTGAAAGAATACCGGTTCTTTATAAAATAGATTTTAATTTATATTTTAAAGCAATCTTAATCATTGCTCCTTTTGTTCTTTTCATTTTTGCTTTGGAAGGTCTTTATTCAATGGAGACAACCCGTCCCAAATTAAAAGAAGCTTATAAAATTATTACAGCCAGCTCTACGGCTCTGATAATTCTTGTCATTGTTTTCTTTTTAAATAGAGATTTTTTTTCTTCAAGATTTATTATTTTGGTGGCCTGGCTTTCCACTATTGTATTTACTGCTGCTGCTAGAATTTTTACCAAACAAATTCAATCTTTTTTATCTGCTCGATATGGTTTAGGAATGCATAGAGTTTTACTTGTTGGAAAAAATAAAATTAGCCAATCCATTTTCCATCATTTCCAAGATAACCCAAAGTTAGGCTATCGGATAGTAAAAAACGTTGAAGATTTTAGTTGGGAAATGCTTCAAAATATCAAAGAGAGAAGGGGGATAGATGAAATTATTCAATGTGATCCTGGACTTTTAAAATCTAAGGTGAATATGCTAGTTCGTTTTAGTGATATTTTCAAAATAGATTATAAATATATTCCTAATCTTTTTGAATCTCATGCGATCAATGTTGGCATTAGACAAGTTGCCGGCTTTCCTCTTATTGAATTGAAAAAAACTCCTCTGGATGGTTGGGGGAGAGTTCTAAAAAAAGCTTTTGATCTAGTTTTTTCTGTAAGCTTTGTTCTTATATTTTCTCCGATTTATTTAATAATCGCTCTGTTGATAAAATTAGATTCTCCCGGTCCGGTTATTTACAAAGATTACCGTTGCGGATATCGTAAAAATAAATTTAAATTTTATAAATTTCGGTCTTTGGAATATCAACTTTGTGATGGTGAGCTAGGTACTAAACAGGGGAATAAATTATTAAAAAAATTGGAAAGGGACAAAAAAATTAATACTAGAAACAATACCCCCCTTCATAAAATAAAAAATGATCCTCGGATTACAAGAGTAGGTAGATTTATTAGACGTTATTCTTTAGATGAACTACCTCAATTTTTTAATGTTCTTAAGGGAGATATGAGTGTAGTAGGCTACCGACCTCACATGTCTTATGAAGTAGATAAATTTAACTATGATCAAAAAAGGATGTTCTATATTCATCCTGGGATAACTGGTTTAGCTCAGATTTCAGGCAGGAGCGATTTGAATTTTGAAGAAGAGGTAAGATTAGATATTTATTATATGGAGAACTGGTCTCTCTTAATGGATATTATAATTATTCTAAAAACACCTTTTGTTTTATTTAAGAGAAGAAAGGTAGATTAGGTAAAAAATAGCTATTTTTTATTTCTTCTGCTTATCTTTTAAAATGGTGTCGCTGTTTTTATTTTTAGAAGCTTTTTATGAAAATTGCTTTGGTCCATGATTATCTCATTCAATATGGAGGAGCTGAAAGAGTTTTGGAAAGTTTTTGTGAGCTTTTTCCAAATGCTCCAATTTATACTTTAGTCTATAATAAAAAAACTTTGGGGAAAGCTTTTCAGGATAAAGAAATCCGAACTTCTTTTCTCCAAAAGATTCCTTTTTCTAGAAGCGAACACCATTTATTCCCCATTTTAATGCCAATGGCGGTTGAACAGTTTGATTTGTCTTATTATGATGTTATACTTTCGGATTCAGCTAGTTATGCTAAGGGAGTAATAACTAAGCCTAGCACTTTACATATTTGTTATTGTCATACTCCAATGCGCTATGCTTGGGATGATTGTCATAAATATACCCAGGAATTTTATTATCCTTCTTTTATCAAAAAGATTGTTCCTCTAGGAATGAATTATGTAAGAATCTGGGATAAATTAGCAGCTCAAAGAGTAGATCAATTTATTGCCAATTCAAAACTGGTTAAGAACAGAGTTAAAAAATATTATGGAGAAGAAGCAAAAGTAATCTATCCTCCTCTATTCTTAAAAAATTTTAAGATGGAAGATCAACAGGAGCCAGGGAAATATTATTTAATGGTAGGCAGATTAGTTCCCTATAAAAAATTTGATTTGGGAATACAAGTTTTTAATAAATTAGGTCT
>CAZTZK010000015.1:0-3959 GCA_964618065.1 uncultured Candidatus Saccharibacteria bacterium
CCTCTGGCTGACATTCATAATTCAAAATCCATAATTTACAATGTTCCACCCCAAAATATCAATCATCACCCCCAGTTTTAATCAAGCGAAATTCATTGAGCGAACTATTAAGAGCGTCTTACAGCAAGGATACAAAAACTTTGAATACATTGTGATGGATGGTGGTTCCACTGATAAAACTCCGAATATTCTAAAAAAATTCAGTAATCAAATAATTTGGCAATCGGAGAAGGACAAGGGCCAATCAGATGCTATTAACAAGGGATTAAAAATGGCTACCGGTGATATCGTCACTTATTTAAATTCTGATGATACTTATGAACCGGGTACTCTCAAAAAAGTCATAAAATTTTTCCAAAATAATCCGGAGAAAAAATGGGTTTACGGAAAATGCAAAATTATTAATGAAAATGACAGAGAAATTAGAAAACCAATCACTTGGTATAAAAACCAGTTGTTAAAAAAATACAATTACCCCAAACTTCTTGCAGAGAATTTTATTTCTCAACCGGCAACTTTTTGGAAAAAAGAATTGCATACTGAATTTGGCTATTTTGATGAAAAAGAAAAATTTTGCATGGATTATGACTTTTGGCTACGTATTGGAAAGAAATATCCAGCCGGAGTAATCAATAGCTATCTAGCTAATTTTAGATACCACTCCGCCAGCAAAAGCGGTAGCGTTAATAAAAAACAATTTCAAGACGAATTGCGATTAGCTAAGAAATATGGGAGAGGCCATCCCCTTTCCGTATTTCTCCATTCAATAAATTATTGTAAGATAACTGGAGTTTATAAATTAATGAGTTTAATGGAAAGATAGAACAATCAATTGTTGATAAATTTAATAACCGTTTAAAAATTTAATAGTTTAAGTTTTTTTTGGAAAGCCCGTTGAGAAAAAATCATTGTCAATCGTCTAATAATAGTCTATAATACGTCTAAGTATTTGTAGCCAATTTAATCTAATCCAATGTTTGAACCGATTTATAAAATTACCAATAAATTACTGAATAATATCAAAGAAATAACCTCAATCTCAGAAAATCTGAAGAACCGAAATTTTTCCAATGTTGTTTTATTGGAAATGAAAGAAAGAGCTCGAAGCTTATCTGTTTTTTCTTCCACCAGTATTGAGGGTAATCCCCTGCCTTTAACTGATGTCAAGGAAATATTAAAACATAAGCCGGAAAATATCAGAGATAGTGAAAAAGAAATTTTGAATTACAATAAAGCTTTAACAAACTTAAACAAGCTGGCGAAAGAGAGTAGCCCGGCATTCAATTTATCTTTAATTTTAGAAATTCAAAAAACAGTAACCGAAGGCCTCGTTAAAAAAAATCACTGTGGCAAACTTAGAAAAGAGCCTGTTTTGATAAATGATCCTCGGACAAGAAAAATTGTTTTTATGCCACCTAATCATGAAGAGGTCCCCCAACTAGTGAAAAAGCTTCTCAATTTCATCAATGAAAGTAAAAACAAAATTGATCCTATCGTCTTAGCCGGAATATTTCATAAACAATTTGTAATTTTGCATCCTTTTTTGGACGGAAACGGCCGTACGGCTAGGCTGGCTACTAAAATTTTATTGGCTGAAGCTAATTTAGACACCTTCAATCTTTTTAGTTTTGAAAATTATTACAACAGAAATATCACTAAATATTTTCAAGAGGTAGGTGAAAAAGGAGATTATTACGCTATTGCGAATAAAATAAATTTCACTTCTTGGCTTGAGTATTTTACTGATGGGATTATTGATGAATTACTAAGAGTTAAAAAAACACTTGACCAAGAAAATAAATCTCCTGAGAGAGAACTCAAAAGCTATCACAAAAAAATTATCCAGCACATAAAAAAACATGGATATGTTCGCGATCCAGATTATGCTAAAATAACCGAAAGAGCAAAACCGACTAGGAATCTGGATTTTAAAAAATTAATTAAACTTGGATATATTGAAAAGAAAGGCCGAGGAAAAGCAACTTATTACAAATTTACCCGAAAAGGGAATTCCGGCTAACTCTAAAAAATAACCCCGTTCTCTTTTTCGGTATTTTTTAAAATTGCCCATAGATTTCTTTTCCGTATTCCTCCATTCAATAAATTATTGTAAGATAACTGGAGTTTATAAATTAATGAGTTTAATGAGGTAGAAGATCTTTAAATTATATGTTTAATATTTTATTTTAAAATTAAACTTTTAACAGTTTCTTGGTACTTTTCTCCAAACTTTCTAGTCCTAAATTGAATATTTTCCTTTGCATTTTTCTCAAGTTCAAAATCTGGACCGCTTTTATTTTCTGTCCACTTTTCCCAAAGCTTATTAGCTAAATCTCTAGCATCGTTAGGATTAAAATAAATAGAACTAGGAGGATTTTGTTCTTTATGAACAGCTAAATCAGAAAGGATTAAATTTTTCCCTATACTTTTAGCTTCTTCTACAGTCGAACTCCAACCTTCAAAAAGAGAGGGGTTAATAACAGAAACGCAATGACGCATTAAGGCCAAAACTTCAATATAATCAATAACTCCTAAAAATTTTATATTATTTTCTAAGTTATACCTTTTTACATAACCTAAAATTTCTTTAAAATATTTCTTATTACGGTAATCTTTATTGTTGCCACTACATAAAACAAAAATATTTTTCCCCTCTTCCTTCAGCAAACGTAAAGCTTTTAAAACTAAAATATGATTTTTATGTCTCCAAATTTGGTTTGGCAAATAGAAAAAAATACCTGAAAATCCATATTTTTTCTTAATTTTTCTAATATCTTCTAATTTATAAACCCTTTTGTCAGGCTGAGAGACAAATCTTATAACTTTTACTTTATTTAAATATTTAGGGAATTCTTTTTTGTAATATTTTTTAGAATCTTCACTGCTTAAAATAATAAAATCACTTGTTTTAGCATAAGATTTAAAGAGAAAATCCCTATATTTATTCTCTAGTAGAGAAAACATCTCTGGCATTTTTAAGTGTTGGAAATCAGGAATCCAATTTATTTTCTTAAATCTAGAATTTTTTAGAAAAAAACGTGAATGAGAAACGACATCAATATTTTTCTTTTCCAGTTCTTTAGCCATTAAAAAACTACTGCCGAAAAATCTCCAAAGAAAGTAATTCAAAAGTCCTTTCAAATTTGATTTATCTAAAATTGAAGTCCTTACTATTTCTCCAAGTCCTTTAAAAGAATTAATTAATTTTTCGTCAGATTTTTTACCAAAAAATAAAACAAACTCAATTTTCTTATCAGGGAGAGAAGAAACTGCATAGAGTAAATTTTTTGCATAATTTATTCCTCCCATCCAACCTTCCAATGCAGGTATTATTATCCCTATTTTAATCATTTTTTTTCTTAAAATTATTCACAAAGCTCTTTATGCCTTCATCCAATTCTATATTTGGCTTCCATCCAAAAGATCCTGCTTTTTTGATATTACCATGATAATATTTAGGGTCTCCTTTTTTAGCAACATTATTAAAAACAATCTTTAAATGCTTATTATACTCTTGAAGAACAATGTTCAGGGTCTTTTTTATTGTTACTTTTTTACCCGAGGCACCATTTAAAATCTCAAACTTATTCCTAGAATTTTTAATAGCCCAAAATAGTCTAACGGCATCATAGACATGAATCCAATCTCTAGTTTCGTTACCGGTACCAAAAAAAGTAACCTCCTTTCCAGCTTCAGAAATTTTTTTACAAGCGTCCCACAAAAGTTGTTTTTGAATATCGTCTCCATAAACAGAAAAAAGGCGTATAACAGAAATATTCAAGTGAAAATTTTTCGAATAAGATTCACAAATTTCTTCGGCAATTTTTTTATGAAAACCATATGGGGAGACAGGAGCAAGCGAAGCATTTTCTTTAATAGCAATATTATTTTTTTTACCATAAACTGCAGCGCTAGAAAGATAAATTAATCTAGCAGTATTTTTTTCAGAACGCATAAAT
>CAZTZK010000016.1:0-19016 GCA_964618065.1 uncultured Candidatus Saccharibacteria bacterium
CCCGCTATCCAGCGGGATAAACTCCGCCAAAAAGCAAAAGGACAAAAAGGCCCTAGTAGTACAGCAAAGCTGACTACGGGGTAAAAATGGGGTCTGGGGGGAAACCTGCCTGTCTGCCGGCAAGGATTTCGTTCAGAATGCGGAGCCATCTAAAAATTATCACCTAAAACATTATTTTTTTAACTGAGGATATTAATAAACTACAGAGTTAACTCTGTAGTTTGTTTTATTAAAGACTTATTAAAAAATTCTGAAATATGGTCAACCTATTCACGTTTTTAATTTCGGAATAGAAGCTATCTTAATGTATTACTCGTTAAAAATTTCTCTTATTAGACATGGCTTTCAATTTAACTAGGTTTTCGCCAATAACTCCTTAGATTTTTTTAAAAATTCTAAGAAGTTATAATTACTCAAATGCTATTTAAAATTTCTTTTAAAATCAACTGCCAATTCAGCCAATATTTTAGAAAAAGCCTCTCTGAGCACGGAATCTTTTCTAATTTTTCGGCTTATTTCCAGTTGAATAGTATTGAAATTCTCCCCGAAACCGGGAAGTTTTAACTCCCTTTTATTTCCCTTCAAATCTTCAACTTGATAAGTAGCCCCGTGCCTTAAATACTCCAAGCCCAACCCTGCACCCGAAAGCCCCGCACCAATTTTTTGAATCTCCTTCTTAATCACTTTACCTTTTTCACCAGCCTCAAGCACTTCAACTTTATCCTTGCCTTTTTTATCAATGGCAACTCGCATATCTTGGCAGCCATCAATTCGCGTCAGCTTTTCCGCCATATTTTTAAAAAACCAATTCAAAACTTCAGGATTCACAAATTCACCAGTTTCTCCCTTTTCTGGATTACCTCCACCAATTACTACATCGTAAGCGCTTCCCCCGCTTTCCATTTTACGGTCTTTCATCCCATGAATCGCAATTTGCAGGAATGGCTTCAATAATTTTCCATCAGTATCCAAACCTACTGAACTTTTTAATTTTTTTTCAATGGCCCAGTACCAAGAAGCTCTCACGCTGGTTGGATATTCTTTGGTTTGAATAAAAGTTCCCTTTTCTTCTTTCCCAATGCCTTTAGGTTTGTGGAAAAAAGAAGGACGATTGGGATCACCAAACATCCTGCTCTTTTTAGAAATCAGCGCTGTAGCTCTTTTATCTTGGTCCATTTGGCCAGTAGCCTCCTCAACAATTTCCTTAGTCTGTGCCTCATTTACATTCTCTAAGCGCTGAATTGATTCATATATAAGATAATCTGGATGATCAGGCGGTAAAACTTTATGAGGCTCTCTACTAGAAAAAACTTTTTTCCATTTTTCAGCTAAATTTTTTAATTCATCTCTGCCTCTCTCTGGAAATTTTTCATGCAATAGACTTGTCATCTCTATAGCACTGGGTATTTGAGAATGAGGGACTACGAAAGCCACCGGCATTTCAGGTGATCCTTCTCTGTATTCCCAATATTTTCTTATCGCTCTTTCCTTAACACTGGGTTTCTCAAAATCAAGAGAATCCTCACCCACTTGCTTAATAGCCTCCTCGCGTCGATCACGCTTTGGGAGCCCTGCTTCCTTAGCTTTTTTAGTAACCTCGCGAATTTTCCCGAACCGAGTAGCCTCAATTCCGAAATTTTCTTTAATCATATTTTTTTATTAATTTTATCAATAATTATTTAGGTGTAATAAAGACAAGAGAAGATAGAGTTTTTAAATCTTTTTTACAGATATTCCTAAGGCATTAGTATAAATAAAATTGATTGGGAATATTTTTTGTTTCATTTTCTGTTAAAAAAATATTCTTTACTGTATTTAGAATAATTATAGCAAAAAACAAAAGGAATACTATTTTTCTGATGCTTTCTAACTAGCTTCAGTCCTTGATAATTTTAAATCTAATTTATAAATATAAAAAAGGCAGAATTCTATTTTTAGAATTCTGCTTCGCAGTCCCTTGTTGGTCGTATAGTATTGGGGATTCCCCGTCTGACGCGATCGGTGTAAGAGGCTTTGAGGGATACGGAATTAATATCAATAATTTTACCCCCGGTTATAATAGTGGAAATATCTCCTTTGATATTTTTTCTAACTACCCTCAGTCGGGATTGAAAATAGGAGGTTGGCAAACTTATGCCGCCGATCTCTTTATTCTTGAAACCTATCACGGTTCCCAGTATTCCTGGGCAATTCCGTTAGTAGACCATGGAGGTTTTTCAGCCGGAACTTTCTATGCTGTAGGTTCCTATAAAGTCTCTGACGATTTTGACCCCGGAGATATGAGTTATATCTATAACCATAATGTTCCGGTTCGGCTGGAGACTGTGGGAAATAACCACGGCTATTCTTCAATCGGTGGAGGGTCAGTAAGTTGGAACGCCTTACCAGGATCACCTGATTTTAGAATCAATATCAATACAGGGTTTTGGGAAGACGATCCAGGGGCGTCATTTGATCTTCTCTGGGGAACGGCAACCTGCGGGAACGATGTAATAGAAGGATCTGTCGCGCCCGTCCCGGAACCAGCCACGATGCTTTTGTTAGGATCCGGACTACTTGGTTTCGCGGGAATGGGAAGAAGAAAATTTCGCAGAAAAGCTAAGAGTTAATTTTAGACCCGCCATTTTTAGGAAAAAATGGCGGTTTTTTTATTGATTTAAAAATTTTTCAGTATAAATTTAGCTCAAAGATTCTTTTTTATTTTTTCGAATGGTCCGCGTTTTATTAAAAGTTAAGAAAAAATCTTTATTTTTTGCGCTAAAATCTTTTTTAAAAACAATATTTTTTACCTTACAGACTTAATATTTATTTTAAAACGATGTTGTGTTAGAATAAAGGATATTAAACCAATAAATATAAAAAATGAAAAAAATTTTAAAATGGGGATCAATTGTAATTGGTTCGTTGATTGTTTTATTTGTGGGGATAACTTTTTTAGGAAGTTTTTTTTCTGGTTCGGTCAATTTAAAAAAATCTGAGCAAATATTAGAAGGCAGTAGATTATCTTATTCTCCTCCTTCTCCTTCAAAGGATATGACAGCTGATTTTTCAATTACTCAAAATCCTTCAATGGGTTCACAAGAAAGCATGGGAGAGGCAAAAATGGAAAGTTGGGAAGATACTAACAGTAGTACCCTTGAATTGAAGACAACGGAAAAGAAAATTATCAAATCCGGCGATCTCTACTTAAGAGTAGGCGATGCGGAAGAGGCCGTTGATAAAATTTCTCAAATTGCCCAAAAAAACCAGGGAGAAGTTTTCGCTTCCAATATATCTAGAATTACTAACGAACAGATTAAAGAAGGATAT
This sequence comes from uncultured Candidatus Saccharibacteria bacterium, assembly GCA_964618065.1. Lineage (GTDB taxonomy): Bacteria > Patescibacteriota > Minisyncoccia > CAIUEV01 > JAHKAQ01 > M55B174. The sequence goes on from CAZTZK010000016.1 coordinate 3,310, forward strand.
GTTACGGTAAAAGTTCCTTTTAATAATTTTGAGAAAACTTTTGATGAGTTAAAAGAAGTTGCTAGCTTAATTTTAAGCGAGTCTGTTCTTAGTCAAGATATTACCGAGCAATATACCGATTTACAATCCCGTTTGAAGAATAAGCAAGTAGAAGAAGCCTCTTTCTTAAAAATTTTAGAGCAATCAGGGAAAATTGATGATGTTTTAATGGTTACTCAGGCATTATCAAGAACAAGAGAGGAAATTGAAGTATTGCAGGGCAGAATTCGCTTAATGGAAAATCAAACAGAAATGTCTTCTATCAGAATTAATATTACTGAAGATGCCGAAATTCAAGTAGCAGATACCTGGCGACCTTGGCAAGTAATTAAAAATTCAGTCAACAGACTTATTAAGAGTTTGCAGGGTTTTGTTGATTTTATTATCAAATTAGTTATTCAGGTAATTCCAATTTTATTACTCATTGGGTTGATTTTCTGGATACTTTATAAAATTGGAAAAGGGATATTCTTGCGATTAAAAGAAAAAAAATAAACAACTGAAGATTCAACTAAACAAGAGTAAAAACAAAATACTTTTTAGCTGATTTACTCAAGAGTTTAATTTAGCTTATTCTGGAAGGTTAAATTGCAAAAAAGGACATTAGACATCTCAGTCTTTAATGAAAATGAATTTTAATTCAAAATTTTTTTCTGGAAATATATTCCCATGAGTCTTTCTGTCCGAAAAATTATTTTAGTTTTATTACCTATTTTTTTTGTTCTAGTAGGTGGAGCGTTTCTTTTTTGGCGTCTAGAAATCTTTGATTCAACTGATAAGGAAAATTTAAGATCAGCGGAAGAAATATTTTCTGAAAAAGAAACAAGCTTATTACAAGAAGAGCTTTTATCTAAGAAAAATGAGGAGAAAACAGGGAAACAGAGAGAACTACCAGAAAGTAGAATACCAGAAGCGGTAAAACCGGCGGAAGAAAGTGAAAACAATAAACAACCGGAAGAATTAATTTCTCCTCCAGACACTTCTGCTATTCCTCTTTTTAATATTTTTGGAAAAGCTTCTGTTGATCCTGATTTATTTCTTGATGGGGAAGGAAGTGGAATTGAATCTCCTGAATTTTATGAAGCCAGTAAATATGAGCAGTCTCTTCTTCTAATTTCAGGAAAAAGTAACGATGTGATTGAAATTTGGCAATATCCTTTCCGTAACAACGAACAATCTTCTTTTAAAACGAGTAGCTTGCCAAATGGTCTCGATATTGATCAAGCGAAAGATTGGCTTTTAGTTGGTTTCTCTGATGAAGAAAAAATAGTTGTTTATAAATTACCCGGACTGGAAAAAATTATGACAATTGGAGAGGGTAAATTTAGAAGTGGTGAAACCAATATGGATATTCTTACTCAGTCGGGTGGCAAAAGAATAATGTATGCCACAGAAAAAGATTTAGTAAGAGGATTTGATTTGGAAAATGGAAAAGAAACTTTAACTTTTTCTCCCCAAGTAGAGAGTATTGAAGAAGTGCTAGCTGATAATTATCACCAGGTTATTTATATTCCTGAAGAAAATGGAGTTGAGTCAAAAATGCATTCCGGAGGCGCAGTTTTAGCTTATCGCCCTGATGGAAGTTTGTATCCAAACAGCAATAATATTTTTGGCCAAGGTCTTTTTGCTGGAGATGAAGAAGGAATAACTCTTTACCAATGTTTAGATGAAGATAAAGAAGATACTGGCCATGGTTTTATAATTGTTGCTGATCAGTCAGGGGAAGGGAAAAATGGTTTGGAATTTTTTAATCGTGAGACTTGGAAACATCTGGGAACTCTTACCCTTCCGGGCGTTTCAATGACTGATGGAATAGCATCTACTCAGCAATATTTTCCAGAATATCCTTTAGGAATTTTAGCGGTTTCTAACAATGATACCAATACTGCTTTAATAAGTTGGGAAAAAATTTTTGCCGAGACTGGTCTTTCTTGCAATTAGCTTTTTAAAAATACGCCTCCTCATTTTTTATAAAGGGCCCATTTTAAAAGTAAGTCTTTTATTTCTAACGTGGAATATTAAAGTTTTTGTTCTTACTAAACCTTGATTTTTTGTTTTAAAAGTGCATATGCTGAGATAGCTAATGAAACTATTGAAAGTACCTTAAATAAACTTTTTAGAAAAAAGGAGGCAAAAAATGGGAAAAAATACCGGAGAATGGAAAAAGGTTTATTATGGAGATGAAGATTTTAAGTTTTGGTCAGATACTCTAACTATTTTTGGAGATAGGCGCCTAGAGGAAGAAGCCCCCATGGAAGATTGGAGAATAATTGTGATTTTTTCTCCTAAATCCTTCTCAGGTTCTTTGGCGGTTAAATTTTTCGTGGGTTTTTTATTGCCTTCCGGATTAGCAAAAATTTTCACTGTACCTAGAAAATTAGCGGATGGGATGTTTGCCATGAGAATTGGACCAGGAGATTGTCACTTCTTTGTTGCGAGTAATGAAGATAAATTTAGCTTGGAAGAGTTTACTCTAGTTGAAAAAGATGAATTTGAACAAAACGAAAAATTTTCTCAAATTCCTCTTTATTAAACTTTTCAAGAAGCCTCACCGAAAATTGTGAGGCTTTTTTATTCCTTTACCTGAGAAGCTTCAAGGGAATAATTTTTTCGTTTAAGGTTGATATAAGATTATTTTCCATCTTTATTTTTTAAAATTTATTTTTATTATTTCTATATTTAGAACATAACAAATATCCAACTAAGGGTAAAATGGTTAACAGAATTTAATAGGTAATTCAAATCAAGTAATTTTTTTAATCCGCTTATTTTGTTATAATAAAAAAATAGAATCTTCTAATTATAAATAAAAACATCCAAAGCAATGAATCCGCCCATTTATTGGCACAATCAAAGTATTGCTGATATGGAAGCGCTAACCGAAAGTAATATTAAAAAAGGGTTAACTGAAAAAGAAGTTAGAAAAAGATTAAAAAAATTTGGGAGAAACAGAATCAGTCAACGTAAATTATCCCCTCGGATTAAGATATTTTTTCATCAGTTTGCTAGTCCGCTGGTCATCATTTTGTTAATTGCTGGTTTAGTTACTGGTTATTTGGGGAAATACACAGATACTATTGTTATTTTAGTAGCAGTTTTTATCAATGCTGGTTTTGGGTTTTGGGAAGAAAATAAAGTTTCTAAGATTTTTGAGAAATTAAGGAATAGATTACAGACCAAAGCAATTGTTTTAAGAAATGGAAGTAAAAAAAAGATTCTGGCAGAGAGATTAGTTAGAGGAGATATTATTTTTTTTAGAGCCGGAGATAAAATTCCAGCTGATGCCAGAGTTGTTGAAGCTAAAAATCTTAGAGTTGATCAATCAGCAATAACGGGAGAATGGATACCAGTTGGTAAAAAAACAGATATCTTTGATAGAGATACTCCTTTAACCGAAAGAGATAATTTAGTTTACTCCGGTACTTTAGTGGAAGCTGGAGAGGGTAGAGGATTAGTTATTCAAACAGGAGACTACACTGAAACAGGCAAAATTGCCACTTTTTTAGAAGAAACCGTAAAAGACAAAACTCCACTTCAGAAAAAGATGGCTTCCGTAGGAAAATTTGCAGCTGTTTCAATCAGTTTAATTTGTCTCGTTTTGTTTTTAGTTGGAGTTTCTAGGGGTGAAGATCTTGTCCAGATGTTTGAAGTTTCTATTGCAGTAGCAGTAGGAGGAATTCCGGAGGCTTTGCCGGTAGTTGTTACTCTAGCTATGGCAATTGGGATGGAACGCTTACTAAAGAAAAAGGGTTTGATTCGTCGTCTTAGTTCAGTTGAAACTCTAGGGTCTACTTCTGTTATTTGTTTTGACAAAACTAAAACTTTAACTCAAGGGAAAATGATTTTAGAGAAATTGGACACTAAGGAAGAAGAAAAGCTTTTAAAAATTGCCGCTCTTTGTAATGAAGCCTTTATCGAAAATCCTCAAGAAGAATATGTGGATTGGAAAATTAATGGCTCTCCTACTGATAAGGCGATGTTGATAGGTGCTTTTAAAAATGGGATGTCCCAGCCGGATTTGCAAAAAGAATCTCGGGAAATATTTAAACTCCGTTTTGACTCTAAGCGTAAATATCAAGCTTCGGTTAGAAAAGAAGGTCAGGCATATTTTATTTATGCTACTGGTGCTTCGGAAAAGTTACTTAATTTTTCTCGAAAAAAAGGGCGTTGGCAAGAAAAAATGGAAAAATTAACAGGACAAGGGTTAAGAGTAGTGGCAGCCGGCTATAAAAAAATTAAAGGTCCTATTAAAAATGCCAATCAGCTTGAAGAAGCAATGAAGGGGTTACATTTTGTGGGTTTAATGGCTTTCAAGGATCCTCTTAGAAGAGGGATTAAAAAGACTTTTCAAGTTGCTCAAAAAGCTGGCATTAATCCAATTATAATTACCGGAGACCATCAAAATACAGCTAGAATGATTTTAAAAGAGATTGGAATAAAAATTAAAAGATCTCAAATTATTACAGGCAATCAGTTGGATAAATTATCTGATAGTGGACTGGCTAAAGTTCTAGCTAAAATTAAAATTTATGCTCGGGCTGAACCCCGACATAAAATTAGGATTGTTGATGCTTGGCAGAAAAAAGGTAAAACGGTTGCCATGGTAGGTGACGGGATTAATGATGCTCCGGCAATTAAAAAAGCCAATATTGGCTTGGCTCAAGGTTCAGGAACAGAGATTGCTAAAGAAGCTGCCGATATGGTGCTTTTGGATGATAGCTTCCGCGCTATTATAAAAGCTGTAGAGGAGGGCAGGGTAATTTTAGATAATTTAAGAAAATCTGTTTCTTATATGTTGGGCGATACTTTAACCTCAGTTATTATAGTAGGTGGTTCAAAAATAGTTTTTGGCTGGCCCTTGCCTATATTACCGGCCCAACTTTTATGGAATAATATTGTGGAAGACACCTTTCCTTCTTTGGCTTACGCATTTGAGCCTAAAGAAAAAGGAGTTATGAAACGAAAACCTTTATCTCCCAAATCTTCTTTTTTTACTAAGGAAATGAAGATTCTAATTTTATTTACAGGCTTAATTGATGAGTTTTTAATTCTTTATTTATTTTGGTTTGTTTGGGCTAAATTAGGATATGATTTAGATCACGCTCGCACTCTTGTTTTTGGAGCTATCTGTCTAGATACATCTTTTGTAGTTTATTCTTATAAAAATCTCAAGAAAAATATTTGGCAGATTAATCCTTTTTCCAATAAATGGCTTAATTTCTCAGTAATCTTGGTGGCTATTACTTTTTTAGCAGCTGTTTATTTATCTCCTCTCCAAAAATTGCTCCAAACAACCCCTCTTAATTTAATTGACTGGCTGATGCTCATTGCTGTTTGTATAGCTAGTGTATTTTTAATTGAAATGACTAAATGGTTTTTTGTTACTGACCGTTTTTTAAAAAAGAAAAATTAAAAAGCACATTAGAATGAAAGACGGAAAATTTAAAAAAATAAAAAAAATCATCAAAAAATATGGTATCTACTGGGTTCTTGCTCTTGCTACTTTTCTAAGAGTTTTTAGAATTTCTAAGAGAGATTTTTGGTACGATGAAGCTTTTACCGGAGTTGCCATAAAGGAAAATTTTTCCGGTATGTTAGATATGATTATCCAAGATGTTCATCCTCCGCTTTATTATATCTCTGTTAAATTATTTGCCTCTCTTTTTAATTACAGTGTTTTTGGCATTAGATTTTATTCGGCGATTTTAGGAATTCTAGGAATTTGGGCTGTTTATTTATTTGCTAAAGAACTTTTCAATAAAAAAGTTGCTTTATGGTCCAGCTTTCTAGTTACAATTTCTCCTTTTGCCATTCAATACTCGCAAGAAGCTAGAATGTATTCTATGCTGGGTTTTTTAATTGTCATCGCTGCCTATTTTTTTATTCGTTGGCTGAAAAGAAATGAAACAATTTCCTATCTTCTCTTTGGAATATTTTTAGGATTATCTTTCTTGACTCATTACATGGGAATAATTTTTGCTCCTATGTTTTATTTTGTATTTTTAGTTTGGAGATTTAAAGAAAACAAGAGTTTAGACAAAAAATTTGATTTTAGAAAAATCTTACAAGATCTGATTCCTAAGAAAGAGTTAATCTTTAGCTATTTATTAGCTTTTTTAATTTTTACTCCCTGGCTTAACATTTTTTTAAAGCACTTTAATGGGAGAGACAACTTACATTGGACTATTCCAGCTACCTTAGGTGATATTTTCCTTAATATTCAAATTTTTATTTTTGGTAGCCCTATAGGAGAAATGTCTGCTGGAATACCTGAGCCTAATAAATTCTACGGAGTGGCGCCGATAACAGCTTTAATTATGGTAACTATTTTTATTTCCTTGCTAATTCTTTTTTTATTGAAAAGAGAAAAAGAAAAGATAATTATTGTCCTGCTTCTCTCATTCGGCTTTATGCTGATGGTTTATTTCTTATCTCTACTGGGAAGACATTATTTTATTGCTAGATTTTTAATAGCTTCGTCCTACTTTATCTTTATTCTTCTCGGGATTTGGTTATCTAGAATTAAATTTAGATTTTCCATTTATTTTTTAGTTTTTTATATCTTTTTTCTAGTGAGTATTATGAATGTTGGTTATTCTAAAGGCTTTAACAAGCTAACCGATAATTTAGATAAATATCAAAATAATGATTTTTATCTACTTAACTCTTTTGATTATGTGATAGCTAAATATTATTTAGGTACTGAGAAATTAACCTTATTTAATATTGATTGGCCGGAATATGATTCCAGTATTTGGGCTGCGATAGGCACCAACCTGAAAAAAATTGAGAGGTACGAAGATTTGAAGAATAATAAAAATGCTCTTGTTATTTTTAATAGTCAGTGTTCTTTTGAAAGTAGAAGTGATAAAAGTTTTGATCCCTATAAAGATAATTTTTCTCTGATTGAAGAATATGAAAATATCAAAATTTATAAATTTAAGGGGAATAGATCTAGTGAGAAAAATTAATGGCAAATTTTTCTCAGGGAAAAAAATTATTATTTTTGGTTTTCTTTAGAGATTCAATCCAGCAAGGGTTTCCACAGATTCTTTACTTAATTTATTATAGCTGATAAAATTGTTTTACTTTCATTCATTTTTTTGTTCATTTTTGTCTCGTTACTTATTTATTGATCTTGCATTAACTCAAAGATAAGGAGGGGAGTTATTCACAAGACCATTTTCAATATGGTTTTTTTATAAACAAATAAATTCTAATGCCCTATGAATGCTAAAATAAAAAAGATTAAAAAAAGAAGTGGAGAAACAGTTATTTTCGATCAACAAAAAATTAGCAATGCTATTTTAGCGGCGGGTAAAGCCACCGGAGAATTCAATGCTCGAGAAGCTGAAAAAATTTCTCAAAAAGTAGCTGAGAAGTTAGATGAAATAGATCAAAGGAGGAAAAAATTATTAGTCGTGGAAGAAATCCAGGATTTAGTAGAAATTACTCTCATGAAAGAGAATTATACTAAAACGGCTAAGGCTTATATTCTTTATCGTAAGCAAAAGGAAGAAATAAGAGAAGAAAAGAAAAAAGTTTTGAGCGGAAAGTCTACAACAATGTCTTTAAGCTTAAATTCTTTGAAAATTTTGGCGGGTAGATATCTTAAAAGAGATCCTGAAACTCAAGCAATAACTGAACTCCCTGAAGAAATGTTTGGGAGGGTTGCTAAAGTTTTATCAAATGTAGAAAAAAAATATGGTGCTTCAGATTCAAAAGTAAAAGATTACAGAAAGAAGTTTTTAGAAGCAATGCTCAATCTTGAATTTTTACCGGCTGGCAGGACATTAACCAATGCTGGAACTTCTACCTCTGTTGCTTCTAATTGCATCGTTTTAAATATAGAGGATAGCTTAAGCGGTATTTTTAAAACTTTGCATGATGCTGCTCTTCTCCAGCAAATAGGATCGGGTATCGGGTTTCCTTTTCATACTTTAAGACCGGCAGGTAATTTTGCTGAAAGGACTCAAGGCAGAGCTTCTGGTCCGGTTTCCTTTCTTCGAGTTTACGATGAGGCTTTTGGAGTAATTAAACAACAAGGGAGACACGGAGCCAATATGGGAGTTATGAGAGTAGACCATCCCGATATTCTAGATTTTATTCACGCGAAAGAGAAAGAAGGAGAAATCACTAACTTTAATATCTCTGTAGCTCTTACGGACAAATTTATGGAGAAAGTTAGCAGTAATTCTACGGAGCCTTGGAAATGTAAATTTGGAGATAAAGAAGTGCTACCCCGTAAAATAATAAGAGATAAATATGGTAAAGTTACTCAAATTCAAGAAGTAAAAATGACTCCTTCTGAAATTATGTCTGAGATTGCTAATACCAGCTGGTCTAATGGAGAACCAGGAATAATTTTTATTGATGAGATCAATCGGACCAATCCTTTGCCCGGTCTGGGAGATATTGAGGCGTCTAATCCTTGTGGAGAACAATTTTTACATGATGGAGATGTTTGCAATCTTGGATCTGTTAACTTGGCTAAATTTGTTAAAGAAGGAAAAGTTGATTGGCAAAGATTAGAAGAGGTAATTTCTTTAGGAACCAGAATGCTAGATAACGTAGTAGATGTCACTGATTTTCCAGTAGATAGAGTAAATAAGATGTTTAGAAAAAACAGGAGGATTGGTTTAGGAATAATGGGATTTGCTGATTTACTCTTTCAATTAGAGATTCCTTATAATTCAGAAGCGGGTTTTAAGATGGGAGAAAAAGTAATGAAATTTATAAACAAGGTAAGCCATGAAACTTCTCAGAAATTGGCTAAAGAAAAAGGTGTTTTTGAAAATTATAGTTTAAGCTCCTGGAAGAAAAAAGGAATTAAGATGAGAAATGCAGCTTGTACTTGTATTGCTCCAACTGGAACCATATCTATGATTCCCGAAGTTTCATCTGGAATTGAACCTTATTTTGCTTTAGCTTTTATAAAACAAAGAGTTTTAGGTGACCAAGATTTTTATTACATCAATCCTTACCTCAAAGAAAAATTAAAAGAGGCAGGAATTTATTCTCAAGAAATCGTTGAAAAGATTCGGAGGGCTGGTTCCATTCAAGACGTTAAAGAAATTCCTAATAAGATCAAGAAAGTTTTTGTGGGAGCTTTGGATATTGCTCCTGAAGATCACATTAAAATGGACGCTGCTTTCCAAAAACATGTAGACAATAGTATCTCTAAGACCATCAATCTTCCTAATAACTCTACTCGTTTTGATGTCGTAAAAGCAATTGATTTAGCTTGGAGTCTAAAATGTAAAGCTTTTACTGTTTATCGTTCCGGGTCAAGGGAAGAAGAAGTTCTTAAAACAGCTGGAGATGAAAAGCCTTCAGAGTCTACCAAAAGTGCTGTGGGAGTAGGAGAATGTCCTGATTGTAATTTTTAATCATGATTTTTGTTTTAACTGGTAACGGAAAAGGGAAAACTACTTCTGCGATTGGGATGGGGATAAGAGCTGCTGGAGCAGGTAAAAAAGTTTTGATGATTCAGTTTTTTAAGACTGGCAGTTCAGAAAATAAGGTGATTGAAGGTATCAAAAATTTTGAAATAAACTCTTTCGGCAGAGCTGGGTTCTATCTCCCACAATCTGAGCTGAAAAAAAATCCCCAACTAAAGAAACAAGGGATTAAACCTCTTTCCGAAAAAGATTTAGAGCTTTTTCAACAAGGATTTAGATTAGCACGAGAAAGTGTAGCCTCTGGAGAAAAACAACTTTTAATTTTGGACGAGATCATGACTTGTCTTAAATTTGGCATGCTAGAAGAGAAAAAATTGATTAATTTTTTAGATGATTGTAAAGGGAAAATAGATATTGTTTTGACAGGTAGAGATTGCCCACCATCGATAATTAGAATTGCCGATTTGGTTACTGAAATGAGAGAAAAGAAGCATCCTTTTAAAAAGGGGCAAAAAGCTAGAAAAGGTATTGAACTTTAAGCTAATAATTTTACTATTGGGTATTTTCAAAAAATAATCTCGCAATCTTTAGAATTATTGCTCTAAAATGAAATTCTAAAAAATCTTATTGTTGATTCTTTGCTTAGGTTATTTAATTTAATATTAAAAAATATTTTATCTTAGAACTAAATACTATTACGTAATTAATTACGTAACTCTTTATTTTTTTTAGAGAACCTCTAAGATAGAGAATAGAAATTTATTTTTAGAAGATCTTTTCTAATTTTTTAGAAATGAAGATTAGTATCATTTATGACAATACCGTCTTTAAAAAAAATCTACAAAGTGATTGGGGATTCTCAGCTCTTATAGAAGAGGAAAATACCCCAAAAATTCTTTTTGATACGGGAGCCAATGGAAAAATTTTGCTTTCCAATCTTGAAAAAATGGGGATTGATCCGATTTCCATTGATGAAGTTTTTATTTCACACGCTCACTTTGATCATATTGGAGGCCTCTCTGCCTTCTTGAATGTTAATAAAAAAGCTAAAATTTATATTCCTCCTTCATTTCATGGTGTCAAAGGAAGGAATACTATCAAAATAGAAAAAGCTTTAAAAATTCACGCCAATATATTTTCTACCGGAGAGCTAGAAGGAATTGAGCAAAGCTTAGGGATTATCGATGAAAAAGGCACTATTCTAATAGTTGGTTGCTCTCACCCTTATATGGGAACTATTTTGAGTACTGCGGAAAAATTTGGTAAGATTTATGGTGTAATTGGAGGACTACATGGCTTTTCTGAATTTGATTTGTTCAAAGGCTTAGAAATTATTTGTCCTACTCATTGCACTCAGTATAAAAAAGAAATTAAAAAACTCTATCCTCGGCAGTATATTGCTGGAGGAGCGGGAAAAATAATAAATATTTAATTAAAATGGCTTGTCCTTGGCATGATTTTTGTCCTCTGAGAAAATTTGAAAAAGAAGGAAAAATAACTTCTCAATGGAGAAAAAAATATTGCGGTACAAAAAACAATTGGAAAAAATGCAAGAGATACCAAATGGAAGAAAATGGAGAACCTCATTCTGTTTATATGATGCCGGATGGGACAATTATTAAAAAATAGATCAAAATAAAATGAATACTCAAAGTGATTCTAATATTCTTAGAATTGTTAAAGAGGATATTTTAGAATTTTTAGGGGAAAAGAAGAAAAAAACATTTCTCTCTTCTATAAAAACAGAAGTTAAAATTTCTCGTGCTGTTAAATTTCAAGCACTTGAGGAATTAAAAAAAGAAAAATTGATTAAAATCAAAGGTAGCTTGGCTCATTTAACAAAAGAAGGGGATAAAAAAGCAAAAGATATTATTACTAAGCATTCAATAATTGAAAATTATTTTAAAGAAAGAAGAAGCAAAGAAGAAGCTTTTGTAGCTGCCAGCTTTCTTGAACATTATATTTCCCAAGAAGTCGTTGATAATTTAAAAAGGATAAATGCTCTTAGAGAAGAAGGAATTTCCTTAAGAGCATTTAAAGAAAAACAAGGATTAATTACTGATATAACTTCTGGAAATAAAAACTTTGAAAGGGTAATTGGAATGGGTATATGTCCAGGGAGTGAGATAAAGATATTGGATAAGTTGCCAGATGAAACAATTATTGAAATAGAGAATAAGAAATTTGCTCTAGGGCAAGAGATATCTAGGGAAATTAAATTAGTAATGCTATGAGAAAAATAAAAATAATACTTGTTGGTCAACCAAATGTAGGGAAATCTTCTTTGCTGAATTCTTTGGTTGGTCCAAAAGTGACTGTATCTAATTATCCAGGGACTACTCTTGAGATTTTTAAAGCAGAAAAAAAATGTTCTAACGCGAAAATAGAATTTCAAGATGCACCGGGAATATATTCAATTTCTGAAGGAAATGAAGGCGAAAAGGTTGCCAAGAGAGCTCTTTTAGATAAAAAAATAAACGGGGCAATAGTTGTTATTGACGCTGTTTCTTTGGAAAGAAGCTTGTATATGGTTCTCCAAATTTTGGAAACTGGTGTCCCAATTATCTTAGCTCTAAATTTTGTAGAAGAAGGTGAAAAGAAAGGAATAAAAATTGATTGTGACAAACTAGCTAAAATTCTTGGCGTTCCTGTCGTTTCTTTTAATCCTTTAACTAAGAGAGGTGTTTCCAAAATTGTAACAGAGGTTTTGAAAATTAAAAAAGTGCCAAAAAGAATTTTTAAGATAAGATATGATGATCATTTAGAGCAGGGTATAAGAAAATTAATTCCCCAGATTAAAAAAACTTATTTGCCAAAACGGTTTATAGCCTTAAGAGTTTTAGAAAAAGATAGAGATTTCTATCAATATTTAAAAGACAAAAAAATATTAAGAGAAATCAAAAAAGACTTAAAAAAATATCATCCACAGTTAGCCGAAGATATATCAATAGCAAGATTTGGAACGGCTTCTTTAATTGCTAGAGAAACTACTCGGTTTTTTTCTCTCAAAAAAGAGAAAAAGTGGGAAGAAAGACTGGACAAGATTCTCTTAAATAAGATTCTAGGTCCTGTAATTATGGGATTATTTTTAATTTTTATTTTTGGGATCTTACTTTTTCTTGGTAATTTAATCCAGAATTTTCTGATGGGCTTAACAGAAAAACTTTCATTTTTTCTAGATCAAACCGAATTTTCTATTTTTTCTTTAATGCTGGTTCAAGGCTTAAAGGGGTTAGCGATGGGGATTGCTATTGCTTTACCTTATGTCTTTTTATTTTATTTGATTTTAGGTCTATTAGAAGATATCGGGATTCTTTCTCGTTTCATTGTTAATGCTCAAAGATTTTTAAAGAAGATAGGATTGCCGGGGGAATCTTTTATTCCCTTAGCACTAGGTTTAGGTTGCACAGCTCCCGCTGCCCGCTCTACAAGATTATTGCCTTCTAGGAAGGAGCAATTCTATACTGCCTCTTTTTTTGCTTTTATTCCCTGTTCAAGCAGAATCGCAATTATAATGGGGGTAGTCGGTTTCTATGGCGGTTGGGTTCTAGCCTTAGCTGTTTTTGCTTCTTTATTGTTGGCTGGTTTAATTTGGGCCTGGGTAATGAAAATTATTATTCGACCGAAGATTAGTCCTTTGCTTATAGAATTACCTTCTTACAGAAGACCTTTAATTAAAAATGTTCTCAGCAAAAGCTGGCTAAGGATGAAATCTTTTGTTTATATCGTAATGCCTCTCTTAGTTTTAGGAGGAATAGCTTATAGCCTGTTGGATATTTTAGGATTTACTGTTGCTATTGTAAAACCCTGTTCGGTAATTATGAATTGGTTGGGGCTACCGGCTGAATCAATTGTACCCTTGGCTTTTGGTTTTTTACAAAAAGATCTGACGGGGGCAATGTTGCTTTCAGTTTTCGGAAGCGATGGGATATTAACTTTAACCTCTCTTCAGCTTTATACTTTTGGCTTGGTGGCTACTATTGGAATACCTTGTATTATTGCTTGGGGAATGCTCTCAAAAGAATTTAATTTTAAAAAAGCCTCTATTTTAACATTGGCGACAATAATTTATGGATTTTTATTTGCTGGTATTTTAGGAAAATTTTTTGTTCTATTCTAATATTTTTCTCAACTTTTTATTTTTTATTTAAACATTCTAAAGTTTGCTTTAAAATGTTTGACAAAATGTTTTTTAGGGGCAATCTTATTAATTAGTTTAGTTCTTTAATTTAAAAGGAGGAAAAATGAAAACTATAGACTGTCGGCCTGAAAGATTTAGGAAAAAAGAATATCCTTTGCCACCCAATAAATATTGTTCTCCTAAATGTCGCTATTGGTTTTATTGCAACACAGAACGATTAGATAAGATTTTAAATGAAATGGCAGAGGAAAAAGAAGAATTAAAAAGTAGGTTGATAAGAAGATGGAAAATAGGAATAGGAGTAGAAATATAATGCATAATTTTTAGAAAGGGCCAACGGCCCTTTTTTAAATAGCTTTACTGAGGATAAATACTATTTAAGAAAGACTATATTTTTTGCAGAAAATATTTTGCTATTTGTAAATAAAATCTTTCTAGTTTATTATTTATTAAGAAAAATTAAAAAATTAAAATAAAATATTATGCAAAGAAGAAAAAAGAAAATTTTATTTTTTACTGTTTCACTGGCAGTAATTATTCCTTTCTTGGCTAATGCGGACAATAAGAATAATCCAGGCAACGTTAATGCTCAAGAGAATAAAAATTTTGTAAATGTAGAGGAAGAGGTGTTAGATGAATCTGTGATTCAAGAAAACCAGAATGAAAATCAAGTCCAAAATCAAGTGAAAACTGAAAATGCCGGCGAAGAAAAGCAGCTTAGAGTTAACACGGAAGAAGTCTTACAGGCAGGCGAAGAAATAGTAGAATCCCAAGTGGGTAAAGTGAAAAATTATTACGCGGAATTTTATGGAGGAAGTGAAAATTTTGTCGCTGAAAAAGTTAAAGAACTTTTGGATATTGATAATATGCAGGGGGGAATTGGGCAAAGAGTAAAAGAGATTGCTACTCAACAACAGCAAGCCCAAGAGGCTGCAAAGGAACAGTTAAATAAAATTGAAGCTCGGCAAGGTTTAATGAAAAAGATATTTGGGGCTGATTTTGGAGCATTGCAAAATCTAAAACAACAATTAGAACAAAATGAAATCAGAGTAAATGAATTACAAAATTTAGAAGAACAAATAGTAGATCAAACTAGTCAAAGCCAAGTTCAAGAAGCAATTCAAGTACTAGAAAACCAAAACCAAGTTTTAGAAAAACATATTCAGCTGGAAGAGCAAGAGGAGGGATGATTCGGGTGGTTTTTCAAAATATTTAGAAAATAGTTTATTCTCTAGTATAAAAATAAAAAAAGACCGCTTTTCTTTTTTTTGAAAAAGCGGTCTTTAGACGGAGAATCTCTTGCTATTCTAAATTTACTAAGCCTAAGGCTTTTCTTAAAATAACAAGAGCATCTCCTGTCGTAATTTGCCCGTCAGGGTTGCCCAATGGGGCAGTGTCTCCCCGACAGATTTCATTTGCACTAGGTTCCTCCAAATCTAGGGCAATTCTTAAGGCTACAAGAGCATCTCCGACAGTAATCTGTCCATCTCTATTGCCACGGGGTGCCAAATCTCCATCCCCACATAGTAACCGGAGAGAATTATGAAGGTTGACTCTTCCTCCTGTGGCAACTTTTCTGTGGAGAGAGACTTTTTTGTCAACCCCGGCTTTTATAATCTCCCTAATCGCTTCGCTGGAAAGAAGTGGAGATTCTTCTTTTATCAGAGCAGCAATTCCTGAAACGAAAGGAGCCGACATTGATGTTCCGTTAAAGAAAGTCCAATCTCCTTTGCAAGGACTCTCATCAATGGCAGTTACCGTGAATTCGTCAATATAATAACCGTCTTCTACTCCAGAACTATCCGTTTTAAAGTAGAAGCGCATATATATTTTCTCTCCGTCGTATTTTTCAAGATCAACAGAGGCAGGAAACCATAATCTTCCAGAGGATCCCGTGATACCGGAGAAAAAATTTCCTGATAAGTAAATTATTTCATCTGTCCAATTTTTTGCGTTTTTTGACGCCTGGACATAGAGATAATCCTTCTCTTCAGCGATTCCTCCAATATAAAAATTTAACTTACTGCCATTACAGCTAGATAAATTAATCATTGGAGTCATTATCCAAGAGGCAGTATTATTTTTATAATTGCCCCCCGGACTTTCTGTTAATGAAGAAAAACCTT
>CAZTZK010000017.1:0-4323 GCA_964618065.1 uncultured Candidatus Saccharibacteria bacterium
CTGATGACACCGGAGGAGTATTTATTCCTTATTCCGGTACAGTAGCCGGGACAGGAACCGGAACCGGAGCTACCGGAGGGGAAACAACTACCGGCGAAACTAATGTTACTGAAACCGAAGGGGAAACTCCGGAAAGCACCGAAGAAGATCTTGGCTTCGTTGAAAGTGGTGAGGGCAATGGTGAAGGCGAGGGAGGTATAGAAGAAAATAAAAAGCCAAGCATGGCTTCACTGGTTGCTTCCGCTCTTTGGCCGGATTCTTTATGGGGAAAAATAATATTTTTCTTACTATTCCTTGTAGCTCTAGGTATTCTTTGGTTCCTCTTGGGAAAGAAAAAGAAGAAAGAAGAGGAAGAGGAAAAGTATAAAAAATAAAGAGGATTAATCTTTTAGATTCTCTCAATTCTTCCGATAAAAACTTACCTTTGGCGAACTCTTAAATATTAATTACGTAATTAATTACGTAATTCCTTAGCGAGGATTTATTTTTCAGTTAGTCTCCAGATTATTTTGTACTTGGCTTTCTTTATGTTGAGTACCAAGTAGAGTAAAGCTAACAAGATTAAAATAAAGGCCAAACTTACATTAAGAGGATAACTGGCCTGGAGAAAGACATTAAAAGTTCCGTGGAGAACCATTGCAATCAATACTCCCTTAATAATGGTTCTCCACTTTTTTTTATTTAAAAATCTAGCTTGCCCTATGTAGAAACCCATAATGCCGGTAGCTACCAAATGAAGCAAGATAGAAGCGAACCCTCTAAATACTAGGACAAAAGAGAATTCAGTAGAATTAAGCGTAGAAAAAAGCTCGGTAAAATAAATAGTATTTTCTACAAAAGAAAAACCTAAAGCCAAAGCGACTCCATAGACTATTCCATCTATTGTTTGGGTGAAAGCCTTTTCCCTGTAAATAAAAAGCATAAAAATAATAAAAATAACTCCTTCTTCTATTGGTCCTCTCAAAAAAAGAAGACCCAGAATGGCTAAAATATTTAAACTGGACACCGAATAATATTCATTAGTGATGTAATTTTTGAGATCACTCCAATTTTGACCTGACGAAAAAAGAAAAGAAACTACTTCACCTGCTAAAGTAGCTACAAAAATGGCTACTACTCCCCAGAGGAAAGCTTTCAAGAGAATCCTTTTTGGTTCCGGTTCAGCGCGATCATGCCTTAAGAAAAACCAAAACCAAAAAATTACAGGGAAAATAGCGGAAAGGAAATAAGAGAGTGATAAAACAATAGGAGAATTCACAAGCTTTTTATTTTATTTAGTTTGTAAATTATAACATAGAAGCCGAAACAAAGTCATTAAAATTATAATTTTTAATTTTTTATCGTTTCCGAAGGATTAATTTTTTGTTTTTGCTTTGAGCTTTTTATGTTAAGATAAAAACTAGAAAGCATTTTAAACTACAAAATTATTATAATATTTTAAAACCGGGTAATCAAATTTAGTGGTTAATTTTTTCTTTTTAAGAAAATTCTTTTGACGGATTATCCTATTTGCTATATTTTAAAAAGTTATTTCTATTCATGAGTACTTTAAAAATTAAAAAAAAGGAGGAAAATATTATGAGGCGAAAAGTAACCGTTATTGTCCCAAATTTAAAAGAGTTAGAGGAGAAAAGAAAGGCAATTTTTAAAGGGGGAATGGAAAAATTCTATGTAGTTTCTGATTTTGACGGTACTCTAACGAGAGCTTTTTTTAGAGGGGAGAGATTAATTTCTATGATGGCTGTTTTACGTAACGGGAAATACTTGTCTCCTGAATATGCCAGAAAGGCCGATATTCTTTACAGAAGATATAATCCTATTGAGAGAAACCCCAGCTTCCCCCTAGAAGAAAAAAAGGCAATTATGCGCGAGTGGTGGAGTAAGCATTTTAGATTAATAATCAAAACGGGTCTTCATAAAAAAGATCTGGCTGATATTATTGAAACCAGCCATCACCGATTCAGAAGTGGTTTTTTAAAATTTGTTAATTTATTAGGTGAAAGAGGAATCCCTTTGGTTGTCTTATCTGCTAGCGGTTTAGGAGAAGATATTATCAAACCTTTCTTCAAAAAAGCAAAAGTCCCTTTGGACAATATTTGTATTATTTCCAACGCCTTTGAATGGAATGCAAAAGGCGAGGCTATTACTATAAGGAAGCCTATTATTCACTCACTTAACAAAAATGTTGCGGCGATAAAAAAATTTCCCAGTTTTAAAAAAATAAAAGGAAGGAATAATATTTTATTGCTAGGAGATAGCTTAAATGATACGAGGATGGTTGAAGGTATTAATTATAGGAATTTAATAAAAGTGGGTTTTCTTAACGAAAATGATGACAATCTTTTAGAGAATTATAAGAAGAGTTATGATATTATTCTCTTAGGAGATCCCTCAATGAATTTTATTAATAAATTTATTACTAGTCTTTTTGCCTTAAAATTTTAGAAAAAGGAGGATTAAAAATGGCACAAGAAGCTACGGCAATGACACAAGACATTTTATTGCTTTTCTCTGCTCTTTTTCTAGTGATTGTTTTAGTTTTGGTTTTCTTGGTAGTGCTGAAAAGGGCAACTGGCAGGAAGATACCAAACAAAAAGGAGAGATTGGAGGTGTAATTTTCTAAAAAGTTCTAAAAAGCCATTCAAAATAAATTTTGAATGGCTTTTATTTTAAGGAGCCCCATTTTCAAAATTTAATTTGTTGAGGCGAATCTGTAAATTATCTGCTAATTCCGACGCAATTAGAGATAATGGAACTCCTGGAGCTGTCTCCCCAAACCACATCGGAGATTCAAAAACACCCCACCGAAGAAATTTTTCTTTGTCTAAATTATTTCCTTTCTTATTGTTTTTGAAATAGTAATTTGATAAAAATAGCCAAGATTCATTTTTTTGATTTTGATCTTGGAACAAAACAGCTATTTTTTCTCCTCTCCTTTCAACTCGTACTATTTTTATAATTCCTTCTCCTAGTATTTGAGACACTCTCTCCTCCTTTTTAAAGGTTAAATAATTTAAAGAACTCAAAAAATCTTTTTATTTTTAAATCAAAATATACTCTCTTTTCTTCTAAAAGTAAAGAGAAAAAAGGGGTTAAACTCCTTCAAATTTTTGGGAAAATTCTTTTTTTGTTTAAATTTTAATTATTTTCATTTGCTAAAGATTTTTAGAGCGAGTAAAATATTGGCAAACCAAAATTAAGTAATACAAAAATAAAAAATAAAATGAAAAATGGTACAACGAGAGTGAAAATTTGCCAAAGTTGTGGGGCGCCTATGAGTAAAATAGGTGATTACGGCACACTTTCCGGCAGAAAAAGAAGTCAAGAATATTGTCGTTTTTGTTTACATGAGGGTAAATTTATTGATCCAAAAATTACTATGGAACAAATGATAAATAGAACGGCTGTTTTATTGGCAAAGAAAATAAAATTGACAGAAGAGGAGTCCCGGCGAATAATGGCAGGGACAATTCCACTTTTAAAAAGATGGCAGGAGAAAGAGCATTTTTAATTTTTCTTTTTTGTATTTACAAGAGATAATTAAGGAATAAGTTGACAGAGTTTTCTTTTTTAGCTATTTTTCTTACATGAATAAAACTGATAACCTTTTTAAAAACGGACTAAAATTGATAGGAATAATTTTCGGATTGATCTTATTCTTGAGTACGGTTTTTTTCTTTACTTCTCCGGTTATCGGTAATTTTTAAAAAATAGAGCCTTTAATCTTGGTAATTCAAGTGGCAAGGTTACACCTGATCCCATTCCGAACTCAGAAGTTAAGCTTGCCTACGCCGATGGTAGCTGCTTTTAGCATGCAAGAGTAGGTCATTGCCAAGATTATGGGCTTTATTTATTTTAGGGAGGCAGGTATAATAGAAATTGGAGACTATAATTTTTTAACGAAAGATTGCCTTTTCTCCTATCTTTCTCGCGCTTCTGCGAAAAGAATTATTGAACCTTTCAATTGCCGGGCAGAGGTTAAATCATCAGAGACAACATAAAGAAATTTTTAATATAAATTATGGAAAGAAAAACAAAACAAATTATTATTATTTCTGTTTATCTGCTTATCTTTATCGGAGGCATCTTTCTGATTTATAAGATTTTTTGGGGAGCTTCTTGCAGTGATGGGAAGAAAAATGGGGGAGAAGAGGGAATAGACTGTGGAGGTCCGTGTCCTAAGTCTTGTGCGGAAAATGTCGTTTTGCAAAAACTGCAAACGGGCCCTGTTTCTATAATAAAATATAAAGGAAAATTTGATGTAGCCCTGGAGGTTACAAATGTTAATGACAGATTTGGCTTTGAGAAAGTCTCCTATGCAAC
>CAZTZK010000018.1:0-8179 GCA_964618065.1 uncultured Candidatus Saccharibacteria bacterium
AAGGAGAAACAGATGATCAAGAATCTTCTCTTTACAATGTTGCAAACACATCAGAAAAAGAAGGAGCCCATTGGTGTTGGACGGATACTGACATTTTAAACAGTAGCCCAGCATACGAGAATCGAGGGAGTATTTGTTATTGCATGAACAATCATAATTTTGGAGAAAATCCGTCATCAGATGCAAATTATTGGAAACATCCTGATGTTGAAGGTTTTTGTGATCCTTGTAACCGTTTAGGAGATAATCTAAGTTATGCTTGCGGTGGAGAAGTGGGCAGTATCTGTAGTTATTTGGCAGAAAATGGAAAGGATCATATCAATAATGATACTATTTATAACAAGATTTGGGGAGATTTGGGAGAACCACCAGCAGATTGCCAAGGAACTTTAAGTATAAATAATTGTTATTCCTGCAACTGTCCAAATTTTATAAATGTAAAAGAGGATAATAAGAAATTTTGTGAAGAAAGCTGCGGAGAAGACTATAGCTGTAGAACTCCATAAAAAACTTTACTTTCTACTTACCTTTTAATCTCTCCCATTCTAAATCAATTCTCCTTTGAATTTCTTCAATAACCTTTTGACCACTTGGGTCTTTAAAAAGATGGCTGAATCTCTTTTGAATTTTCAAAAAATCTTCAACTGGAGAAAAATCACTAGGAATATAATTAATTTTATATTTTCCATTTTCAACTTCATAAATAGGCCAAAATCTTGTATCAACAGCCAGTTTTGAAATTTCCATTAGTTTACTAGGATTAAATTTCCAAATAGTAGGACAAGGAGATAAAACGTTAATAAATTTAGGACCTTTAATTTTTAAGGCCTTTTTTACTTTATTCTCCAAATCTTTTAAATCAAAAGGACTAGCTTGAGCGCAATAAGGAATATTATGAGCAACGCAAATTTCAGTTAAGTTTTTCTTGGATTGAATTTTCCCTTGGGATAATCTTCCGGAAGGAGTTGTTGAAGTTCCGGCTCCTTGAGAAGTAGAACCTGATCTTTGCCCTCCGGTATTCATATAACCTTCATTATTATAACAAATATAGAGAAAATCATGACCTCTTTCCATAGCTCCAGACAAACTTTGAAGCCCGATATCATAAGTTCCTCCATCTCCACCAAAAGCGATAAATTTTACATTGTTTTCTAAGTGATATCCTAATTTTTCTTCAAAACTAGAGGGTTCACTTACCTTTGCTTCTTTTTCTTTCTTCTTTAATAAACTCTTATAAGCAGACTCCGCACCGGCAATAGTTGCCGCTGCATTTTCAAAAGCTGAATGAATAAGAGGAATATTCCAGCTTGTTTCGGGATAAATAGTGGTGGCTACTTCCAAACAACCAGTAGCTAGAGAAGCAACAATTGGACTATCAGTAGCTTCAAGAACCGTTCTGACTATCAGAGGAACCGGGCAGCCTGCACAAGTGCGATGTCCAGAAGCAAGTTTTGATTCAATCTTCATAAAAAAATATAAAACTAAATTTTATTCTCTTAACCCTATATACTTTGTCTCTCCGTTAACGTTTTCTTCTAGTAAATCATTAAAAACTTTAGAAATATCTTTCTCATAAATTTCTCTTCCCCCTAATCCAAAAACGTAACTTTGAATTTTTGGCTTTCGCTTGGAATCGAACAAAGCATTTTTTACTTCTTTAACTAGAGGAGCATCCGAGCCAAAAGAAACTGCTCTATCTAAAACAGCTAAAAATTTTAAATTTTTTACAGCTTCTTGAATTTCTTTTTGAGGAAAAGGAAGAAAGAGTCTTATTTTTATTACTCCTACTTTTGTTTTTAATCTTCTTGCCATTTTTTTAGCAGTAGCTTTAGCTGTCCCTGCCGTAGAGCTCATTGTTAAAATAGCAATTTCTGCTCTATCCATACCAAAAGTTTCTATCTTGGAATAAGATCTGCCTGTAATTTTACTTAGCTGATCGGCTAACTCCTGATAGTTATTACTAGCATCTGTCATGCCTTCAATTTGCTGTCTTTTAGTTTCAAAATAATAATCGGTAAGCTGTAAAGCTCCTACGGTAACCGGTTTATTAACATTCAATAAAGGATTCTCAGGACGATAAATCCCGATATATTTTTGGACATTCTCATCCGAAATAACCTCTACATTTTCCATAGAGTGAGATGTAATAAAACCATCTTGCATCACCATAACGGGAAGTGCCACTTTCTCCGCCAATTTCAAAGCTAAAAAATTATTATCATAAACTTCTTGAGCATTTTCAGAATAAAACTGAATCCAGCCAGCTTCTCTAACCCCCATTGAATCAGAGTGATCGCAATGAATATTTATAGGAGAAGAGAGCGCCCTGTTAGCAATATTCATTAAAATGGGGAGCCTTAAGCCAGAAGCTACTCCCAGCATCTCAAACATTAAAGCTAATCCTGCGGAAGAAGAAGCCGTCATAGCTCTTACGCCAGCAGCTTGAGCTCCAATAGTAGCACTCATAGCCGAGTGCTCACTTTCAACTCTAATCATTTCACTATCAACCAAACCATTCGCTACCATCTGGGCAAAAGATTCCACTATGGGTGTCTGGGGAGTAATGGGATAAACAGGCACTACGTCTGGATTAATTTGTCTCATGGCTTCAGCCGCAGCTCCAGCACCAGTTAAAGCTTGATTTTTTTCTTCCATATTTATAATTTAATAGCTTTTTGGGGACAAATTGCAGCACATATCCCACAACCTTTACAATAATCATAATCTATTAAAACATTACCTTCTTTGTCTTTTTTTATAGCCCGCTCTGGACAAACCGGTAGGCAATTATAACACTTAGCGCATTTGTTAGAGTCCAATTTTGGTTGATTACTTCTCCAGGAACCAGTCTTATTTTCTCTTGAATTGCCCGGTTCAAGAATAATACCTCCAATGGGTATCTCTTTCCACGATTTCAAATTCATAAAAAATTAAATAAAAAATATTTATAAATTATAGTATCCCGCTTCTAAGGCTTTTAAGGTGTCTTCTATTGCTTCTTCTCCTATTTTATTAACAAATTTTTTCCGAATTGTTTTTGCAATATCTTCTAAAAGAATAAATTCAGTAACTTTAATGAGTCTTCCTATTAAAGGAATAGTAGGATGAACTTTGTTCTTGAAATCAGCAATTATTTCAAAAGCGTCAACAGAATTAATTTTCTTAGAACATTTTTTACCCTTTGGAAAATCATTCAAAAGCTCTGGAACACTTTTAGAAGAATTCACTACTAAAAAAGGACAGTTCTTTAAATAATTTTGAACATCTTGAGAAGAAAATAAAAAATCATCCAAAATAACAACTGCTTCTGGTTTCCTAATGGGTTCTCTAGTAATAATTTTTTGAGAGCTTACTCTTAAAAAAGAACAAACGGGAGCTCCTGTTCTCTCTGGTCCAAACTCAGGATAAGCTTGAGCATATTCTCCTGATTCAATAACTGCTTGCGCTAAAATCATTGCCATAGTTTTGGCTCCTTGCCCTCCACGTCCATGGATAACTAACTGAAACATTATAGACTTTTTATCTTTTATTTTTGATTTTAAATATTCTAAAAATTATTAGCTATTTTTTACTCTCTATCACTCTCAACCTTCATTTTGTTTTTTACCCTTTATTGGAAAACCCTATTTGAGCTTTTTCAATTCTTCTTCAATAACTTCAACTAAGCCTTCTTCGGTTGCAACTCCACTAAAAAACCTATCTCCAACAAAAACAGAAGGGGTTCCTCCCAGAGCAAAATCATCAGCTATTTTTATGTCAGCTTCCACATCAGCTTTATGTTTATCAGAATCTAGACAATCTTTAAATACTGCTGAATCTATCTGAGCATTTTTAGCTAAAGGAACAAAAACACTTTTATCAATTCCTTTTTCGCCCCAATTATCTTGTTCCTCAAAAAGAATATCCGCCATTTCCCAAAATTTACCTTGGTCATTCGCGCAAAGACTTGCCATAGAAGCATTTAAGGAAGCAGGGTGGATAGAAGCAAGAGGGTAATGATAAAAAGATACTTTTACTTTATCTTTATATTTTTCATAGACTTTACCAAAAATATCATTAAACTGTTTTGAATAAGGACATTGAAAATCACCAAAAATTATAATTTCTAAATTTGCATCTTTATTTCCCAAAATAGCAGAAGTTGATTCAAAGTCAGGAAGAATAATATATTTCCCGTAAGGTATCCCGGCTAAAGAATTATCCAAGGCAAAAAGTCCATCTTTTTCAATTAAGACTTCTTGTGCCTGTTCATAAAAGAGAGAGTCCTTAACCTCTTCTTTAAAGATAAAGGCTGGGATTGCTTTTAAACTAAATTTATCAAGAAGCTCTTGACCCTCCGAGGAATTAATATCAACCTCTCTTGCTACCAAAGTAGGTAAAGCTGTCTTTTTTATTGCTTCAATTACCATTTCCGGCTGGCATTCCTCGCATTTTTCATCGTTAACTACTAACATTTCAACAATAGGATCTTCATTCGCAACCCAGGTTTTATCTCCAGCTGTAAAAACTTCAACATCTTGTAGCTTTCTCAAAGAAATCCCCTCTCCCTTTATCAACTGAGCAACATCAACAAACAAACTTCCTGCAAATAATCCTCCTAAAATAATAACTGCTGCTATCAAATTCTGTATAGTTTTTTTATCCTTGCCTTTTATATCTTCTTCACCTTCCTCCTTTTTATTTTCAATTTCATATTCTTCTACTTCTTTATCCAAAAAGTCGTTATCGTTTTGACTCTCTTGGATTTCTTCTTCGTTTAGATTCTCCTTATTTTTTGCTTTTTTGTCTTCTTCCATAACAAATTAATTAATGGTTTATTAAAAAATACTATTTTATTAACTCTTTAATTATTTTCCCCAGAATCTATTTCTCCAGCCTCTACCTCCCCTTGCATTCCTTCCATAGGTTCTTCCTTAGCCTTTTCCATAGCTTCTTCCTTGGCTGCATTTTCTTGTTCCTCCTGTAATTTTTTTATTTTTTCTTTCAAATATGCAGAGCTATAATCACTATGAGCAACTTTTATCTGATCATCTTCAAAACCTACTACACTATAATCTTTTGCCAAATTTTTAGCATAATAACCAACGAAAAAACTGAGCAGGAAGATTATCAAGAATCTTGGAGAGAGAAAAAATTTTTTCTTATCATTTATTTTTTCCATAAGAGAAATTTAATTAAAAAATTATTTAGTTTCAACATGAAGAGTATGCTTTCTACAATGAGGGCAGTGCTTTTTAAACTCTAATTTATCTTTCAACTTCTTTTTATTTTTTTTAATAAAATAATTAACTTTCTGGCACTCCTGACATTTTAATTTTACGATATGGTCTGTAATTCTTCCCATTACTAAATTTATTAAATTAAGTGTTAAAAAACTCTATACTATTAAAACAAAGTAGTCAAACTTTTAACTATTAACCAAACTGTTGATCTACTTCTTCTCTCTTCTTCTTTAGAAAATTAATCCAAGATTCAAAAAGTCTCATTATAATTTTAAAGGGAGCTTCAATTAAAACATCTAACAAAAACATAAAAACATTTACCCTAGAAAAATTGGTAGAGATCCATCTTCCAAAACGAACAAAAGGTAACAACAAGGTGTCAAAAAGTAAGCTGCCTAATCCTTCTTTCTCTTTTGTAACGGTTAAGTCTCTGATTGGTTGTCTAATAAGAGCGCCAAAGAAACTAACGGTGGCCATAAAAATAAAGAAGATTATACCACTCAAAAAATTAAAATTAAAGAAGTATAAAAACCAAACTAAACTCCCAAAAACAAAAGAAAATACTACGAAGTAAATAAAATTTAGAGTTTTCTCGGAAAATTTAGAATAAACTGGAGGATAAACATTAATTTTTTCTACTTCATCTTTAGCCGGATCATCAAAAATAAAATTTTTAACTCCTTTTATGATTGCTTTGGTATTTTCTTCCCCCGGAAAGCGAGCACTCGTAGCCAAGAAAATCATAAAAATCGGTGGAAATAATATATTGATTCCTAGAGTTAAATAATTTACTCCTCCTTCAAAATATTTTTCCCAGGGAATTTCTAAAATGACAGCCAAAAACATTTTAGTCAAAACTATATAAATTAGCCCCCTTTTAATTCTTTGCCTTAATTTTCCTCTTACCCGATTAGTCTCCTCCCCCACTTTATTAGAAATAAACTCATCTAAAAGATATTCCTGAGAAATTATATTCCTAACATCACGTGGATTATCCATAGTAATTTCGTAAAGCATATAGGCATTCAAGGTCTCTTTTTTTATAGCGTAGAAAATTCGGCTAGCTAAAATACTAGTCGCTTGAGATTTAACAGCTTGAATAATTCGGGGAGAGTCTTTAATTATTTCTTCTATCCTTTGAGAAGAAGGATCCTCAAACCAGTCCGGAAAATAAATTTGGAACACCTCACTGGTAACCATTGCTCTATCTGCTTTTGCTAAACTTCTATAAACAGCAATATAAGTTTGAAGATTTTTTTGTTTATTCGGAATATCGTAGCCATCTGTATCTATCCTGGGAGATAAAAGCTTATAAACAGCATCAATAAGAGCCCGCCTTTCTAAAAGAGGATAAAGAATTTCTTCAATTTCAAAAGAAGCTACCGTTACAAGCCAACGTTTAATTTCAAGACGATTTTTACTTCCAAAGGTAGTTTCTTGATGAGCAAATAAAATAGCATAGATATATTTGTTGAGAGTCTTATTAATTTTTAAAAATTTCTCTTCGTTGAGATCATTCTTTTTAACGTAGCCTCCCATAATTAATTCTTTCAAAAGAATATCCGCTATATCTTTTTTCCTCCCTTCAAAAATCAGCAATCTTTTTAAGATACGGCGGGAAGCAGTTCTTCTCAGAAGATGATCTTCTCTATAATCAATTGCCATCCTCACTTTTTCATACCAAAAAGCTATTTGTTCAATTTCTTCTGGATTATCTGCTACTCTTTGAGATTTTTGGGTTTGCTTTTTCTTGTGTTCAGCCTCAACAACTCTTAAAAAATTTTCAATAGGTTCTGAAACTTTAATTATTTGTTCCATAAAAAAATAAATAATTAGTAGAATCCTGAAATTTTAAATGAAGATCTGGTTGTTTTTCTTGTCCTACTCTAGAAGTATTGTAAACTTTTTTCCAAAATATCTCAACAAAATAAACCTCCTGTTTAAAAATATTAAAAAGAAATAAAAAACTCGCGTTCTTTTTTGTCCTAAAGGCTAAATAGCTTTTAAAATAAAAAACAAGCGCGAGTTATTTTTAGACCTAAACTTTTATGTAAAATTTTCCGTTTTGGTCTAAAAATTTTCTTACCTCCTTTTTTCTTTCTTCAAGTTTCAATTTCTTTTTCTCTCTCCTCAATCTGGCAATTTCCTTCTTATAAATCCAAAATTTCTTCTCTTCTTTTGAACTTCTTATTGAAACCCCCAGTACTGAACATATATCAATCATCTCTTCTCCTCCTCCTAACTAAAATTAAAACTTTAAAGAACTGAAATGTAGCGGGTCAAAGGATTCGAACCTTAAAGCCAGGTTGGGCACCTGACCGCACTACCCAGTGCTTCCCCGCAACTTCATTTAAGCACAAATAAATATTTTTGCAATAATTTTAAACAGTTATTAGAAAAAAGTAATTTATTTTAGCTTGCTAGATTTTTAAAATACTTTATGCTAGATTTCAAATATTATTGTTAGATCTACAGTAATAGAAAATCGGCCAGGAGAAGAGAGCTGGAATTAAAGAAAAACAGTTTTAAGAAAAAGGAATTATTAAAAAGATTTTAAATGTATGGCCCTATCGTCTAGTGGTTAGCCACCTAAAGGTGGTCACCCTCTGGGTGAGACATCAGGTTTTTCAGCCGGAGGCTGACCAGCCTCTGGCTGGCATCCTGAAATAAGAATTAGTAATATATGTTTTACGTATATTTAATTAAGAGTAAGAAAGATAGTACTTACTATATTGGACTTACTAAAGACTTAAAGAATAGAATCAAAGAACATAATCAAGGGAAGACTAAGTCCATTAAACACAGAATTCCATTCCAATTAATATATTACGAAGCTTACAGTAATAAAAAATCGGCCAGGAGGAGAGAGCTGGAATTAAAGAAAAACAGTTTTAAGAAAAAGGAATTATTAAAAAGATTTTAAATGTATGGCCCTATCGTCTAGTGGTTAGCCACCT
>CAZTZK010000019.1:0-54939 GCA_964618065.1 uncultured Candidatus Saccharibacteria bacterium
TTCTAGCTTTAGATTGTTTTTGCTTGGGTACAGCCACAATTATAAAGATTATTTTTTAGTATTGGCAATGATAGTCTAAGTAGCATAAAATTTCAAGGGCTTAGGGCTAAATTATTATTTTATGGAGAAGATGTTTTTTCCAATAGATTTTTCGTTGGAGCTTATTTGTAGGAGAATTTTGTTTAGTAGATAATTTAAAAATAATTGATCCGAATAAATTCAAAAAGCGATCTATAGATAAATTAAACTTTTAATTCTTTCTCAAAAATTCTCTACATAAAATCTTAATAGTCTGTTTCTCCATTTTTCTCCAGCGTAATCTATCCCAATACGCTTGGTTTTTTTAATTTGTCTTGTTGGAATAAAGATACCCCAATCTTCAAGGTAAAGTTTTGATCTTTGACTATTTGCTTTTTTAGCATTTAAACTTTGATTTATTTTCAGGGCGCGACAAAGTTTCCCTGGTCCATTAGTTTTAGTACCAGTTTCCAAACCGTTGAGAGGTTTTAAAGATCTAATTAGAACAGCGCAAGGATTTCCCTTAGGCTCAGTCACTAAATTCAAACAATAATACATTCCGTAAACAAGATAAATATACCAATATCCTGGTGGCCCAAACATGATTTTGGTACGTGGAGTTAATCCCTTACTTGAATGGCAGGCTTTATCATTAATTCCTAGATAAGCCTCTGTTTCGGTTATCACTCCGGAAATTTTTCTTCCGCCCGTTTCTCTAGTCATTACTTTTCCTAAGAGTTCTTTAGCCGTTTCTTCAGTTTTCTGTAAGAAAAATTTTTGTTCTAACAATTTTGATCTAAAGACCATTTTTTTCTGCAATCATTTTCTTTATTGGTTGAAAACTTTTTCTATGAATTGGACAAGGACCGTATTTTTTTAGAGCAACTAAATGTCGCTGAGTACCGTATCCTTTATGCTGCTGAAAGCCGTATTGGGGATATTTTTTGGCCAGCTTGCAGATAATTTTATCCCGGGTCACTTTTGCTATAATGGAAGCAGCGGAAACTAAAGGAATTAGCTCATCCGCTTTGGGTTCCGCTTTTTGAATAATTGATAGATTAGGAATTTCAAAATTTCCGTCAACTAATAAGTAATCCGGTCTTTCTTTTAAATCTGTTAGAGCTCTTTTCATCGCTAAAAAAGTGCCTTGGAGAATGTTAATCCTATCAATTGTTTCTTCCGGGCAGATTCCAATCCCTACAAATAAATTTTCCTTTATTTTTTTATACAGAATATCTCTTTTTTGAGAATTTAATTTCTTTGAGTCTTTTACTCCAAGTTTTTTAAGAAAGGGTAGATTTTCTTTTTTTATAGCTACCACTCCGGCTACTACCGGACCAGCCAAGGGGCCTCTCCCTGCTTCATCAATCCCAGCCACCAAAGAATTTTTTCGAAATAATTTTTCTAACAGCGAGTAGCTGTTCATTTTAGAATGCAGTCTCGGTTTATAAAAAAAACAAGGGGAATTACCAAAGCTGCAACTAAAGCGTTAACAATTCCGTGAGGCATTAGAGCTACAAAAATTAGAAGAGCAACAACGATTAACAAAATTTTAACTAGTTTTTGAGAGCCAGAAAATTTTTTAGCTGAAGATTTTTTACTTAGGAGAGCTAGAACGGAAGCTAATGTCAGAGCACCTATTAGCAGAAAACTTATAGGGAAGAAACGGCTGGCGATTCCCTTTAAAAGAAGATCTAAGACTAGAAAAATAAAATAATAAATGATTAAAATTATTATTAAGTGATATAAAATAAAAAGATATTTTTTTTGAAACATTCTATTGTTTTATTATTTAAATTTTCTTGCTGTAATTTTTAAATTTTCCCAGGAGATATTTCTTAAAAATTTTACTTTTATTTTTGAGACTTGGATTACTTCGGGAAGCTCAAAGTGGTAAGCGTTTCCTTCTTCTGCTTTTAGAAGATCAGATAATTCTATTAAACAATTACCCTTTTGATTTAAACTGAAAGTTATTTTTTCTTTTGGATCAATTCTATCTAATTCTATAGGCTCAATTGCTGAGTAACTTTGATTATATTCTTCATAATCTAAAATTTTAAGTTCCCCATTTTTTACAAGATAGTAATTTTCTGAAAGATTGTCTTTAAAGATTGTTCCGTTTGGGTGAGATGCCGTTAAAGTAAGAGGGAAAGGAGAGTTGGAATGAATTCTGGCTTCTTTTTTCTCCACTCTAACGACTTTTTCCCAGTTATATTTTAATTGATCAAATATTTCAGGAGAGGGGATAATTATTTTTTTCCCATCTGATATTATGAAAATACTTTCTTGATCTTGAATTAATGTCCCATCTAAGAAGCCTGCTAGTTCTTTGCTCAAAGTTAATTTTTCAAATTTTGTTTTTGTCATTGTTTTTGCCTTTGTTTCTCCTCCATAACTTTGTAAGATATTTAAGGTAGGGATTAGTTTTTTTTCAGTCTCGGTTAATAGATAAAATTTAGCGGCATATTTGCCTAATTCTATCTTGTCTTTAGCCGTGTTTTTTTTCTGAGGGTAAAAAGAAGCAGCAAATCCCTTTTTTAAAATTATCTCATCAGAAACTTCTATCTCTTTGGAGCTAGGCTCGTATTCAATTTCTATTTTTATTTTTTTGGGATCTAATTGAGGAGTAATCGTAAAAGAGTTATCTTTAGTTAAAATTATCGTTGCTTTATCTAGTTTTTTTGATTCAAAAGAATAAGTTTCTGAGGGGAAAATTTTATTTAATCCTATAAAAGCAACTAAAAGAGCTGGAAACGAATAGAGGCAATAGAGAATGATTTTTTTATTTTTCATCAGCATAATTTAGATCTTTTAATTTATTGGTTATCCAAATCTAATTTAACCAGATAAAACATTTTTTTCTCATTTAAAAGGGGAGGTAATTTAATTGGTTTAGTATAATCTGTCTTTTTGTCAAACTTATCAACTTTTAATTGTTTAAAATTCAAAAATATCTTTTTAGAGTTGCTGTTTGAATCAATAAAATTTTCATAACGGTTTAATTCATCGGCTCCTGAAAAAAGATATATTTTATTAAAGTCTTGTTGGGAAATTTTCTCTATATCTTGTGGGTTATAAATATAAACAGCATTTTTTTCAAAAAGATAACGCATGGGTTCGGAGATTAAACTCCAATTATCAGGGGAGCTACTTTTATCTACAAGGATTAAGTCATTTTCTTCAAAAGTTCTGGTTAAATTTTCTATTTCTTTTATTAAAAGAGGATTTTTTTTGGCAAAACCGTATTCTAGAAATAAATTAGCCTGAAAAATTGTCATCAAAGCTAAAATAACAAAAGCCAGCTGTTTATTTTTAAAAGTTTTGGATATTAATAAAACTGAATAAATTATCAAAAGAGGAATTACGGCGAACATAAAACGTCTTAAGACCCAAGGGTGATCTAGAGAAATTGTTGGTTTTATGAAATAGATTAAGAAGACTCCACCTAGGATTAAAGGCAAAAAGCTTTTGGAGATTAATTTTATTCTGCCAAAGATCAATTTAGCTCCAGTTATTATTATATTAAACAATCCCAGTAAAACAATGAGAGAAAGGCCATATTTAAATAAAACGGAAAAGATGTAATTAGTCCTTAGAAAATTTTCCTTTAAGCTGGAAAATTGAAAAGAGAGTGCTTCTTTTTCTCTTTGATATCCGACAATGTCTTTAATCATTTTTTTATAAAAAGGTAGAATGGAAAAAGAATAAGCAATGAAAAGTGTCGCTCCCAAGAGAAGAAGAAAAATCATTTGTTTATTAAAAAAAGCAACCTTCTTTTCCCGGGCTATTTTATAGATCACTAATAAAGCTAGAGCAATAACTATGATTCCTTCAATGCGAATTAGGCTAAAGCAAAAAAGAGAAAATAGTGACAGAAAGCCACTAAATTTTTTATTTTTAGGGTTTTGGTAAAAATTTATAAGACAATAAATAGCAGTAAAAAGAAAACTGAAAGCCATAATCTCAGCTAGATTTTGTTTGGAGTACCAAAAAAAAGGAAAACTTAAGAAAAGGAGGGCTAAAGAAGCTAGCCCTGTTACAGCGTTTTTGGAAATTTTTTTAACTATTAGAAAAATAGCTAAGAATCCTAGAAAAACACCAAATAAATTAGCTATTTTTAGACCTGTCTCGCCTAGCAAGGAATACCAAAAAGCCAAATAAGATACATAACCAATATTGAATTGTGTTTTTAGGGAGTTATTTTCGGTAATGATAAAACCTGGATAGTTTAAAGCCAAATCGTCTGATCCTTTATTATTAAAAATAGATAAAGTCGGATGATTAAATTCCAATTGATGATTTTTAGCTAGCATTACAGCTGCTTCCACCATAGCACCTTGGTCTCTTCCACCTAGGTAAGAGGGAGAAAATTGTAAGAAAGTAAAAAGGCAAATTAGAGAAACAGCAAACAGAGCTAAAAAATTCCAACGGTCAATTTCTTTTTTAGCGAATAAACTAGGAAGAGTTTTTTTCTTTAATAAAATAAGAATTGCTCCAAGAGTTAAGGCCAGGATTAAAGGTGCATAAAAAAACCCAACCCAAGCGAATAAAAAAGCCGCTAGGAATAAAAAATTAACTGAGAAAATCAAGCTAAGATATAATTTATTAAATTCCATAATTTTTTGATTTTTAAACAGTTTATTTCCTCTAATTTATTTAGAATAAAAATATAAAATAAAAATAAAATTTACTTTATTTTAGTCTAACTAAATTTTAGAAGTTTGGAAATAGATATTTTCTGTGATAAAATAA
Source organism: uncultured Candidatus Saccharibacteria bacterium (assembly GCA_964618065.1). GTDB lineage: Bacteria > Patescibacteriota > Minisyncoccia > CAIUEV01 > JAHKAQ01 > M55B174. The sequence continues at coordinate 4,771 of CAZTZK010000019.1, forward strand.
ATTTATGACTATTCAAAAAATATTATTATCTTTTAGACCCAAAAAGGAGAATCTACTTCCTCTTCTTCATCAAGTTAATTCTTGCTTTGGCTATATTTCAAAAGAGGATACTTATAGGATAGCAGATTATTTTGGGATTATGCCGGCTAAAATCTACGGAATTATTACCGCTTCCGGAAATCTTAATTACAGAAAACCCTCTCGGGTTGAAATAGCTGTTTGTTCTGGACAGAATTGTAAATTGAAAGGCTCTGCTGAGATTCTAAGAGAAATAGAAAATTATCTTTCAGTTAAAGCTGACCGTCAACCGACAGAAGAAATAAATCTTAGGACAATTAGTGGCGGAGGGCATTGCTTGATGGGTCCAACCTTGATTGTAAATGGTAATTTTTACGAAAATGTCAAACCCTTTGAAGTAGATGATATTTTAAAAAATTATTTCTAGATTTTAAAGGTTTTTAGAAACAAAAATTAAAATGGAAGAGAAAAAAAATATTACCAAGCTTTGGAATAAAATTAACCCTTTTTTGATTGAGAGTTATATTAGTGAAGGAGGATATCAAGTACTTTCAGATTTTTTAAAAACTCCAAAAACAAAGAAGGAAGCACACAAAGCTCGGGAAAAAATTATGAGAACTCTTGAAGCATCAGGCTTAAGAGGGAGAGGCGGGGCTGGTTTTCTTACGAGTAAAAAATGGAAAATGGCGCTGGACAACTCTTTAGAAAAAAAGAAGCCACTTTATTTAGTGGTGAATGGGAACGAAGCTCAGCCAGGTTCTTTCAAGGATAGTTTCTTAATGAAAAAAAATCCTCATTTAATAATTGAAAGTATAGCTTTAGCTGCTTATGCTCTAGGTAGCAAGAAAGCCATTTTATATCTTAATGGAAATTTTAGAGAGGAGCTTGCTATTATGAAGCAAGCCTTGATGTCCGCTCGTGAGCATGATTTTCTAAAAGGAGAATTTTTAAAAAGTGGCAAAGAAATTAAAATTGAAATTTTCCAAGGTGTTGAAGGGTATGTTTACGGAGAAGAAACTGCTCTTATTAATGTTTTAGAAGGAAACTTAGAGGGACCCCAAGCTAAACCTCCTTTTCCTACGCAGAAAGGTTACCGAGGATGCCCAACTGTTGTTAATAATTTAGAAACAATAGTTAATCTTGTTTCTCTTCTGGAAATGGGGCCCAAGGCTTATAAAAATTTAGGGGAGGATAATTCTAGTGGAACTAAACTTTTTTCTGTTTCTGGCTCAGTTAAAAATCCAGGCGTATTTGAATTTCCTCTAGGAGTTACCTTGAAAGAAATAATATATGGAGTTTGTGGCGGGCCCGAAAAAGGGAAAAAAATAGCTTTTGTGCAAGCCGGTAGATTTAATAATTTTTTTTCCGAAAAAGAATTAAACTACCGTTTAGTTTATGAAGAAGGAAAAGGGAAAATTCCTGTAGGTACAGGTGATATTTTTGTAGTGGATAAAAACGCTGCTTTAGAGGATTTACTGCTTTCTTGGGCACAATTTTATCAACGGGAATCTTGCGGAAAGTGTACTCCTTGTAGAGAGGGAACTTATCAGCTTTTAAAAATTGCCGAGAGATCAAAAGATAAAAATATGCTGGAGAAAGACTATGAAAACTTAAAAGATATTTTAGAAGTTATGGAGAAAACTTCTTTGTGTCCTTTGGGTAATTTTGCGGCTCAACCCTGGAGAGGAATTATTAAATTTTATGGAGAAAACTTTTTTTTAGAGAGGAAGAAAAATAAAAGATAAAAATGATAGAAATAAAAATTAATCATAAAAAATACAAAGTTCAAGAAGGCAAAACTATATTGGAAATTTGTCGTCAAAATGGTATTGATGTTGCTTCTCTTTGTAGTCATCCTGACCTTTCTAAAATTCAGAAAAATAAAAAAGAAAAATATTTTGGAGAAGCGGTTTGCCGACTTTGCTTAGTAAAAGTTAGAAAAAAAGGTGAAAAAAAATATCAGTTACAACCTTCTTGTAAATTAAAAGCGGAAACAGGCTTAGAAGTTATTAGTGAAGATGCTGAAATTATTAGGCTAAGGAGGACTAATTTAGAATTACTCTTTGCTAATCATGCCGGTCTGTGTTCACATTGCTCAAAAAATATGGATTGCGAGTTACAAGATTTAGCAATTAAATATGATATTGATGAATTTCGTTTTGTTCCTCGGCTAAGTGAGATAGAAAGTAGTGAAGAGCTTGAATTTCTTTATGAAAAAATGTCTCGTCGCCTCATAGATGATAAGAATCCTTGTATTGCTAGAGATTCCGAGAAATGTATTAATTGTGGACGTTGTGTAAGAGTCTGCGAAGAAATTCAAAAAGTAGGAGCTTTATCTTCAACTGGAAAAAATAACAAAGCAGTCCCGGGAACAGAATATAATGTACCTTTAGAATGTAGCTATTGTGGCCAATGTACTACTCTTTGTCCCACTGGAGCTCTTACTGAAAAGAGTGAAATAGGTAAATTTATAAAAGCTGTTAACGATTCTTCTAAAACGGTAATAGCTCAAGTAGCTCCTTCTCTAGCAGTTTCTTTAGGAGAAGAATTTGGAATGGTCCCCGGAGCAGTAATCTCTTTTAAATTAACTGCAGCTTTAAAAAAGATTGGAGTTGATTTAATTCTTGATACTGGTTTTGGAGCTGATCTTGCCTTAGTTGAAGAGAGCTCTGAACTACTAGAAAAAATTAGAGGCAAAAAAGAATCTCTTCCTCTTTTTTCTAGTTTTTGCCCATCTTGGGTTTTATTTTTGGAACAAAATTATCCTGAATTTTTGGAAAATCTTTCAACTGCCCGTTCTCCTTTTATGGCATTAGCTTCATTAACAAAAAGTTATTATGCTCGTCAAAATAAACTAAATCCCAAAAGTATTTTTTCAGTTTCTATTACGCCTTGCATCGCAGAGAAATATGAGGCTACTAAGCCGGAGTTTAAGAAGAAAGGTTTTAGGAATATTGATTGCGTGCTTACCCCCAGAGAATTAGGTAGAATAATGAGAGGCAAGAAATTAAAAATTACTGAAGTTGAAGATTCTGATTTTAATCAACCATTGGGAAGGGGTAGCAAGTCAGGATTTGTTTTTGAAAATTCCGGAAGTGTTACCGAAGCTGTTTTAAAAACAACCTGTCAATTAACTTCTAAGAAAAATCAGCAAGAATTTAAATTTGTAAAAACTAAAGTTTCTCCAGGTATTGAGGATGCAGAATTAAAGTGTGGTTTTCTAAAATTAAAAGCTAAAATTGTTTCTGGTTTGGGGAATGCCAGAAAAGTTTTAGAAAGTATAAAAAAAGGTAAAAGCGATTTTGATTTTTTAGAAGTAATGGCTTGTCCTTATGGATGTATAGGAGGCGGAGGGCAACCTATTCCTACTGATTCTAAAATTAAAAAAGCTAGAAGAAAATCTCTTAATGCTCAAAGCAAACAATTTTCTCCAGATTTACCCTTGGAAAATCCTGCAGTTGCAAAAATTTATAATGAATTTTTAATTTCTTCCGGAAGCCGAAAAGCTAAAAGATATTTACATACAGGATATAAGCAGTATCATTATAAGTGGAGAAAATAATATTTCTATTTTTATAAATTGATCTTAAAAAAATGGTAAAAATTGCTATCAATGGTTTTGGCAGAATTGGCAGAGCCAGTTTCAAAGCAGCTTTTAAACGTAAGGATCTAGAAATTGTAGCGGTAAACGACTTGGCTAATATTGAAATATTAGCGTATTTACTCGCTCATGATTCTGTTTTTGGAAATTACGATAAAGAAGTAAAAGTTAAAGGAACCAGTCTTTTTATAGATGGCAAAGAAGTTCCTATTTTTTCACAGCCTGACCCCAGTCAACTTCCTTGGGGTAAACTAAAAGTAGATGTCGTTTTGGAATGTACAGGAGTTTTTCAAGATTCAAACAAGAGTAAAGCTCATCTTGAAGCTGGAGCTAAAAGGGTTATTATTTCAGCTCCCCCGAAAGATAAAACTAAAATTCTTTGTCTGGGCTGTAATGAAGAAGAATATAAACCCAAAAAAGACTTTATTGTTTCTAACGGATCTTGCACGACTAATTGTTTAGCTCCGCTTGCCAAAATTCTTAACGACGAAATAGGGATTGAAAAAGGTTTGATGACTACTATCCATAGTTATACCTCTACTCAGAATCTAGTTGATGGACCCAACAAAGACTTTAGAAGATCTCGGTCGGGTAGTTTAAATATTGTTCCAACTACCACAGGAGCAGCTATCGCTGTTACCAGAGTTATTCCTGCTCTAGAAGGTAAATTTAACGGAATGGCGGTTAGGGTACCTTCCCCTTGTGTCTCCTTAGTGGATTTAGTTGCTAAATTAAAACAAAATGTTACCTTAGAAAAAGTAAACAGTCTTTTTATTGGAGCTTCTCAAGGATCCTTGAAAGGAATTTTAGCAGTAGAAAAAGAACCTTTGGTATCATCTGATTTCCGCGGTAACCAATATTCTTCAATTGTTGATCTTGGCCAAACGATGGTGGTTGGTGATCTGGTTAAAGTTATTGCCTGGTACGATAATGAATGGGGCTATTCTGAAAGATTGATAGACTTGGCAATTTATATGACGCAGGAGGAAGAAAAAAAATAAGCTTTTCATAAATTTTTAAAAAATAAGTAAATAAAAATGAAAATGAAAAATAACAAGCAAGGATTTACTATTGTTGAGGTTTTGATTGTAGTGGCAATTATAGGAATTTTGGCAACTTTTATGATAGTTAGCTATGATCGTTCTCTTAAAAAAGGCCGTGATGCAAAGAGAGAATCAGATCTGGAATCGGTCAAGTTAGCTTGTAATATGTACGCTGATAAAAATGGGGCATATCCTGACGATACGGGAGGATTTAGTGGCTTAGCTATCCCATTAGCAGATTATATGGATATTAGCGGAATAGAAGATCCTCAAGATCCTGATTATGCTTATAGTTATGTAGAAGATGGAACTCGGGGTTGTATTCTTACCTATTACTCTGAAATAGACGAAGAGAATAAAGAGATCTATTGCAAAGATTAGTTTCTTATTTAAAACTTTGGAGATAAAAAATGATTATTTTTTATTTCTCTATTTTTTACATTTTTATTATTCTATTATCCTTGTTTTTATTTTTAAAGAGCAGAAAGCATGAAACTTAATTATAAGAAAAAAAGAGTAACCATCATGGGCTTGGGTCTGCAGGGGAGTGGAATTTCAGCGGCAGCTTTTTTTTCTAAAGCGGGGGCTAAAGTTACGGTAACTGACATAAAGACTAAAGAAAAATTAGAAAGCTCTTTGGAGAAATTAAAAGGTTATAAAAATATTAAATATTTTTTAGGGCAACATCGCCCTGAAGATTTTTCTAAAGCTGATTTGGTTATAAAGGGACCGGGAGTTCCCGGAGATTCTAAGTATTTGGAGATAGCCAGGAAAAATAAGGTGCCCATTGAGACAGAAGCCGGAATCTTTTTTGAATTGGTTGAAAGTACTGTTATCGGTGTTACCGGAACTAGAGGAAAAAGTACTACCGTGCAATTAATTTACGAAATTTTACAACAGACAAATAAAAAAGTATCACTTGGAGGTAACATTGCCAACAGGCCACTTTTAGGGCTTTTAAAAAATGACAAAAAGGGAAATTTCATGGTTTTAGAACTTTCCAGTTTTCAACTTGAAGGAATTAAACCTCATCAGAAAAGTCCTCATATTGCTGTTATTACAAATTTAATGGCTGATCATCTTGATCGCTACAAAAGCCTAGATGATTATTATAAATCCAAAGAGACTATAATTAGATATCAAAAAGAAGAAGACTTTGCTGTTTTAAATTATGATGATGAGGAAGTAAAAAAAATGGCTTCCGCTTTAAAATCAAAAATTTGGTTTTTCTCAGTAGGAAAGATGGGAGGAGAAAAAATAGTCTTTGTTTTTGAAAATAAAATTTTTGTTAAGAAAAATGAAGAAAATGAACCGGAAGAAATTGCCAATCTGGAGAGATTAAATCTAATTGGTAAACATAGAATCTCTAATGTTTTAGCAGCGGTAGCGGTAGCTGTTATTTTAAAAATTCCTGCTAAAAAAATTAGGAAAGCGCTAGATAATTTCAGAGGAATAGAGCATCGTTTAGAAGTAGTAAGAGAATTAGAGGGAGTTCTCTATGTTAATGACACCTCAGCTACTATTCCTCAAGCTACTTCAATGGCAATTCAATCTTTTCAGGGTCCTATCGTTCTTATTGCGGGTGGTTCTGATAAAGGCCTTAATTTTGAATCTTTGGTTAAAAATATTCTTGATAGAATTGAACATTTAATTTTGTTGCCCGGGAAAGGAACTGAACGTATGCTTAAAATTTTAAAAGAAAATTTACCAGCAGAGAATAACTCTCAATCCAGTTTTAACTTTCAACTAGCTAACGATCTTAAAGATGCAGTTTATTTAGCTCGCCAAAAAGCAAAGAATGGAAGTGTGGTTTTATTATCTCCCGGCTGTACCAGCTTTGGTAGTTTCTCAAATGAATTTGAAAGAGGGGATGAATTTAAAAGCATAGTTGAAAATCTTGGATAAATTTAAAATTATATCTTTTTCTCTTTTTTAAAATTTTTTTTCTCTTTTTTAATGATTGGCTTGTTATCTTAGAACTGATGTTAGAAATTGTTTTTTATTATGCCAAGAATTAATAGAGGAAAGATTTTTCTTTTTGCCAATCTATTTTTCATTGGAGGTATCTTAGCTGGCTACTTGTTTTCATTTAAACTTACTTTTTTGTGGCTGTCTTTTTTTCTATTTTCCTTTCTATTTTATAAAAGAGGAAGGCTAAAAAGAATTCTACTGCCTGTATTTTTTATCTTGCTAGCCTTCACTTTAGGGTTCTCTCGTGTCCTTATTGAAAAAAATATTTTGGCAGAAAATAATATTTCTGAATTAAGTGGAAATAAGATAACCGGTTTTGGTGAATTTAGGAAATGTCAGCTTAGGGATAAGGGAGAGCTAAAATGCCAATTAGATAATCTAAGAATACAAACTGATGAAGGGTTAAAGTTCTATCAGGGGAAATTATTAGTTTTTTGTTCTGCTGATTTATCAAAAGACTATCAATTTGGTAACCAGCTTAGTTTTTCTGGATTGCTAGAAGAAGCAGAAAATTTTAACGGTTTTAATTATCAAGGCTATCTCTTAAAGGATGGAATTTATGCTATTTTGAGAAATCAAGAGATTAATCTTTTGGTCCAAGGAAAATCGGCAGAAAGGCATTTATCTCCTGTTATGAGGCTACAACGTTCTATTTCAGGATTTAGAGTAATAGTTGAAAAGAAAATTGCCGGTCTTTGGCAGGGAGAAATTTTAGGAATTATGAAAGCACTTTTGCTAGGAGATAAAAGTTTTTTATCTGAAGAATTAACAGAAAATTTTCAAAAGGTAGGGATTTCTCATTTAGTGGCAATTTCTGGAATGCATATTACTATTATTACTGATCTCTTATTAAATTTTTTCTTTTTCTTGGGATTACATCGTCGGATTGCTTTTGGAGGAGTTATAATGGTTCTATTTCTTTTTGTTATTCTTATTGGAATGCCAGCTTCAGCTGTTAGAGCTTTGATAATGGGGTCTTTAGGCTTTTTAGCCAAACTTTTAGGGAGAAAAATTCAAGCTAATATTTTACTTTTTTTCACTGCCTCTTTGTTATTAACCTTTAATCCTTTACTTATTTTTTACGATGTAGGCTTCCAGCTTTCTTTTTGTGCCGTTTGGGGAATATTTAATTTGATGCCTTTTCTAGAAAATTTTTTCAATCTATTTGTGAAGTGGAAAAGAATTAGGCAGGTAATTAGTCTGACTATTTCGGCTCAGTTAGCTACCTTTCCGGTTATTATTTATCATTTTCATTATCTTTCTATTATTTCTATTTTAGCCAATCTCTTAATTTTTTGGTCTGTTTTTCCCATAATTTTTGCAGGAATTATTTCTTTGGGATTAGCTTTTCTTAACTTAGAACTAGCTAACTTTTTTGCTCTGCTAGCTCATTTAGGAATTTTGTATCTCATAAAAGTAACTGAAAATTTAGGAGCATACCAATATGCGGGAATTGAAATTAATGGGATTAAATGGGGCTGGATCGGTCTCTTGATTCTAATTTTTGGATTATTCCTCTTTAAGGATAAAAAAGCAGAGAGGGTAAGCTTAAGCCCCACTTAAATTTTATTTTATGAAAAGAGTTTTAATAATTTTAAATGCTCTAGCCATTTTGTTTATTCTCAAGTATCTTTCTCTTTTTTCTCTTTGGAAACTTCCGCTAAATTTTGAATTTAGAGCATTGGATATTGGTCAAGGAGATGCTTTATTGTTATCTATCCCTCATTCTTCTATTCAAATTCTTATTGATGGAGGACCTGATGAGAAAATAGTAGAGAAACTTAAAAATTATCTTCCTTTTGGAGATGATTTTATTGATATAGTTATTCTTACTCACGGGCACGATGATCATGTGGGGGGAATCCCCGCTGTTTTAGAGAATTTTGAGGTAGGACTCGTTATAGATTCAGGAGCGCTCTGTGATAATAAAAATTATCAAAGGATGGCAGAACAAATTGAGGCCTTAAAAATACCCAAACTTTATGCTCTTAGAGGAGAGAAGATAAAAATAGGATCGGATTTTTATCTAGAAATTATTCATCCGTTTTTTTCTCAGGGGATTGAATACAAAAATTTAAATGATGCTTCAATTACGGCTATTGCCAGCTATAAAGAGCAGAAGATTGTTTTGACTGGAGATTTGGAATTTGAAGGAGAAAAAGAAATATTAAAATATCTAGAAAGGAAAAATGACCTAGCCGAATTAGAAGCTGACATTTTGAAGGTTGGTCATCATGGAAGTAAAACAGCTACTTCTTCTGAATTTTTGGATTTAATAAATCCTAAAAAAGCTATTATTTCCTGTGGAAAAAATAATAACTTTCAACATCCTCATTTAGAAGTTATTTCAAAACTTGAGGATAAAGAGGTTGAAATTCTAAGAACCGATCAAGGGAAAGATATCCTTGTTGAATTTTAGTTTTTTAGTATTTCTTTTCTTCAAACCTTGTCCCAGAATCTCTGTTTATCTTTCTCATCTCTCCCGGTTTGAAATCAGCTATTTCTTTGGCAGATAAAGGTTTCTTTTCTTCCCTCATCTGATTTCTGCTGTAGTCTCGGTATTCTCTTGCCTCTTTTCGAGCCAATTTACTGATTTCTGAATTTGACATTCTAGACTCGGGATCTAGTTTTTTATTTGTCTCTTCAATTTTTTTCTTGAAGTTGTATTCTGCTCCTGATGACATTTTTTATTTATTAAACTTTTTAATTAAAAAGTTATTTTATTTCTTAAATAATAACATAGGCTTGAGAATAATGGAACAGCATAAATTTATTTTTTGTTGCAGAAAAATATAGAAATGATAACATAACAATAATAATTATTTTTTTATTCTTTTTAATTATTATTAATTAAGAAATTTTATGGAAAGAACTTTAGTTTTAATAAAGCCCGATGGGCTTCAAAGAAATTTAATTGGAGAAATAATTCATCGTTTCGAAAGAAAAGGCTTGAAAATAATTGGCATGAAAATGATTTCCATAGATGATTTAAACGTGGAAGAACATTATAAGAAATATGTTAATAAACCTTTTTTTAAAAGCCTTAAAGATTTTATGCAAAGTTCTCCTGTTATCGCTTTAGCTTTGGAAGGACTAGAAGCTGTTTCAGCGGTTCGTCTTATTACAGGAGATACAAAAGGAAGGGATGCAGATGCTGGAACTATTAGAGGAGATCTTGCAATGGGAGGACAAACTAATTTAGTTCATGTCTCTGATCCTAATGAAGACCCTGCTAGTGAAATAAAACGTTTTTTTAAAGATAAAGAACTTTTCCAGTATAAAAAAGTTGATATGCGGTATCTTTATTCGCCGGATGAGTTAGAGAAATAAAACTTTTATATCTTTTGTTTGACAGTTAGTTTTCTCTTTGGTAACTTTATAAGTACTTTTATTAAGAAGCTTCGAGAGAAGTTATTTTTTTCTTTTATTTATTTATTTATTTTATGCCAACAATCAACCAACTTATAAAAAGGAAAAAGAGGAAAAGAAAAGTTAGGAAATCTAAATCTCCAGCTTTGCAACGTTTTTTTAATACTTTGAAACATAAGCCTGTTAAATATTCTAAAGGGAGTCCTTTTAAAAGAGGAGTTTGTGTTAAGGTCGCCACAACTACACCTAAAAAACCAAACTCAGCTTTGAGAAAAATCGCTCGTGTTAAACTTACCAATAAAATGGAAGTTACTGCCTATATCCCCGGAATTGGCCATAATTTGCAAGAGCACTCTATTGTTACTATTAGAGGGGGTAGAGTTAAAGATTTGCCAGGAGTACGTTATCATGTAGTTAGGGGAGTTTTAGACACTGCGGGAGTTAGTGAAAGAAAAAGAGGAAGAAGCAAATATGGCGCTAAAAAACCTAAAGATAAAAAATAGACTATTAAACAATTTATTATTTAAATGGTAAAAAAATATTTTTCTGATCCTAAATTTAATAATGTGTTAGTTGGTCGTTTGGTAGGTCAGCTTATGAAGAAAGGCAAAAAACAAAAAGCCCAAAAGATTATTTATGATTGCTTTGATATTATAAAAGAAAAAAGTAAACGTGATCCTTTAGATGTTTTTGATGAAGCGGTAAGAAATGTTACTCCTTCATTAGAAATTAGAGCAAAGAGAATAGGAGGAGCTAATTATCAAGTGCCGGTTCCGGTAATGGGTGAAAGAAAAATAACTTTAGCTTTGCGTTGGATTTTAACAGCAGTTAGAAATAAAAAAGGAAAAATTATGGCGGAAAAATTAGCTTTGGAAATTATGGACGCTTCTAAAAAACAGGGATCCGCAATGAAAAAAAGGGAAGATACTCACCGAATGGCAGAAGCTAACAAAGCATTTGCTCATTTTGCTTAAAAATATTTTTTTTTAAAAAAAATCATTACTCTTTTTATAAAAACTTTATGGCTCGTAAAATTCCTTTAGAAAAAACTAGAAATATTGGAATCATTGCTCATATTGATGCCGGAAAAACAACTGTTACAGAAAGAATTCTTTTTTATACCGGGATTTCTCATAAAATTGGGGAAGTACATGAAGGAGAAGCAATTATGGATTGGATGGAACAAGAAAGAGAAAGAGGTATTACTATTACTTCAGCGGCTACAACTTGTTTTTGGTCTCCTTCAGTTTTTGGAGATAAGGGTATGATGGAGTCAGGTTTAAAAGATCATGTCATTAATATCATTGATACTCCCGGACATGTTGATTTTACGGTAGAAGTTGAACGTTCTCTCAGAGTTTTAGACGGAGGAGTGGTTGTTTTTGATGGAAAAATGGGAGTAGAACCACAATCAGAAACAGTTTGGAGACAGGCAGACAAGTATAAAGTTCCTCGAATTTGTTTTGTTAATAAAATAAATCAAACAGGAGGAGATTTTTATATGAGCTTAGAATCTATTAAAAACAGATTAAGCCCTAAAGCAGTAGCGATTACTTTGCCTATTGGAAGTGAGCAAAATTTAGAAGGTCTTGTTGATTTAATTGAAATGAAAGCTTTTGTTTATGCTGACGCTGAACATACTCAATTGAAAAGAGTTGAAATTAGTGAAGAGATGAAAACCAAAGCTCAAGAGTATCGGGATCAATTAGTAGAGAAAGTAGCTGAGACTGATGATAAATTATTAGAAGTTTTTCTAGAAGATGGAAAAATTTCTCAAAAGGAACTTAAGTACGCTATTCGAAAAGCTACTTTAGCCGGAAAACTTTTTCCGGTTGTGGGAGGTGATGGACGATCAGTCATTGTTTCAAAAATTTTAGATTACGTTCTTGATTATCTACCCAGTCCTTTGGATGTTCCTCCTATTGAAGGAGATGATCCCAAAACAGGAGATAAAATTATTCGAGAAACTAGCGATGAAGAGAGTTTTTCTGCACTAGCTTTTAAAATTGCCTCGGATCCTTTTGTAGGTAATCTTTGCTTTTTTAGAGTTTATTCAGGGGTTTTAAAAGTAGGGAGCTATATTCTAAATTCCAATAAAGATGAAAAAGAAAGAGTAGGTAGAATTGTTCGGATGCATTCCAATAAAAGAGAAGAAGTAGAAGAAATATCCGCTGGAGAAATAGCTGCCGTGGTTGGTTTAAAAAATACGACTACGGGTGACACTCTTTGTGATACAAATAATCCTATAATTTTAGAGAACATTACTTTTCCTGAACCAGTTATTTCAGTAGCAGTTGAGCCAAAGACCAAAGCTGATCAAGAAAAAATGGGTATCGCCTTAAGAAAACTAGCTCAAGAAGATCCTACCTTTAAAATTAAAACAGACGAAGAAACTCTGGAGACAATAATTGCAGGAATGGGAGAATTGCATTTAGAAGTTTTGGTAGAAAGGATGAAGAGGGAGTTTAAAGTAGGTGCCAATATTGGAAAACCCCGAGTTGCTTATAGAGAGACAATTGAGCAAGAGGCAGAAGCTGAAGAAAAATATGTTCGTCAATCAGGAGGTCATGGTCAGTACGGACATGTTTTATTGAAACTAGAACCTCAAGAGGCGGGTAAAGGCTATGAATTCGTTAATGCAATAAAAGGAGGAAAAATTCCCCAAGAATTTATTCCTGCCGTAGAAAAAGGAGTTAAAGAAGCCATGGAAAACGGAGTAATTGCTGGATATCCAGTAGTTGATACTAAGGTGACTTTATTTGATGGATCTTTTCATGAAGTTGATTCTTCCGAAGCAGCTTTTAAAATTGCTGGCTCAAAAGCTTTTAAAAAAGGATTTAAAAATGCCAAACCTTATTTATTGGAACCTATTATGAAGGTAGAAGTAGTAACTCCGGAACAGTTTATGGGAGATGTTATTGGAGATTTAAATTCTAGACGGGGAATTATTGAAAATATGGAAGATCGAGGAGAAGGTAATGCTTTAGTGAAAATTATTTCAGCCAAAGTTCCTTTGGCTACTATGTTTGGTTATGCTACTGCTCTTAGGTCTTTAAGCCAAGGAAGATCTAATTATTCAATGGAATTTAGTCATTACGAAAAAATTCCTCATAATGTTACCGAGGAAATTATAGGTAAAGAAGAAGACAAGGGAGTAAAAAATTAGAAAAATTCTGAAATTTTAAGTTAAGAAGCTTTTTTGTTCATAAATTTGAAGTTTATAAGTTAAATTTTATCTGTGAATCCGTTTAAAATCATAAATAAATACTACAATCCTCAATCAACTGAGTACCAAGTGTTAATTATCCATTCTACTTTAGTAGCAAAGAAGTCATTAGAAATTGCTGATTTATTTTCTCAGAGAACAAAAGAAAATATTTCTAAGAGTTTTATTTATGAAGCAGCTCTTCTTCATGATCTCGGGTTTAATTTTCCCGGGGAATTAAAAAACAGGGAAAAATTTGTTGGTTGTTATATAACTCATGGATATTATGGAGCTGAGATTTTGCGAAAAGAAAAATTACCGAAGCATGCGCAAGTAGCCGAAAATCATGTGGGCCTGGGTCTAAGTAGAGAGGAAATTATCAATAACAAATGGCCACTTCCTCTTAAAGACTATTATCCCGAAACAATTGCAGAAAAAATTATTGCTTACGCTGATTTGTTTTATTCTAAAGGAGTTAAAAAAACAGAAGATCTTTTTAGAGAAAGAAGCCATGAAGAAGTTATGAAAAAGATTAAAAGTTATCAGAACTTTAAAGATAAGATTAAAATTTTTTTAGAATGGGAGAAATTACTTCTTGGGTGAAAAGGTGAAGGGTAAATCTCTATAAATTATGGATCTAAATTTTAGAAATAGGTATTATCGCATTCTTAGTATAATCCAATTTAGATATTTTTAATGGAACCTTAATTAAATAAATGGTAGGGTACAATTACGAGAGAACAAGGAGATAAAGCATCTGTGTTAATTAGTAAAACATTATCTCTCTGTTTATCTCGCACATTAACTTGACTTAAAGTTGATTTTCCGCTAATTATTAACTAATACTTTCTAATAATTATCATTAAGTTTAATAAATTAATAAGACCGATTGGGTAAAACTCAATTTTCAGATTTAGAACAATTGAGATTGGTCTTTCAAAAGGAGTTTTAAAAATGTCAGAAAAATTTGATCGCAGCAAACCTCATGTAAATGTAGGAACCATTGGTCATGTTGACCATGGGAAAACAACCTTAACTGCTGCTATGCTTCACGCTTTAAAATTATCCGGCAAACAAGCTAGTGAGAAAGATGTAAGCCAAATTGATTCAGCGCCAGAAGAAAAAGAAAGAGGGATTACTATTGCAACCGCTCATGTTGAATATGAAACTGATAAGAGGCATTATGCTCACGTAGATTGTCCGGGACATGCTGATTATATCAAAAACATGATCACTGGAGCTGCCCAGATGGATGGAGCAATTTTAGTAGTTTCTGCAACAGATGGTCCCATGCCTCAAACAAGAGAACATATTCTTCTAGCTCGTCAGGTAGGAGTTCCTAATATAGTTGTCTTTCTAAACAAGGTAGATCAACTTGATAGTTCTGACGCTTCTGAAATGCTAGATTTGGTAGAAAGTGAAGTTAGAGAACTTTTGAATAAATATGAATTTGATGGTGATAATATTGCTGTAATAAAAGGATCTGCCCTTAAAGCTTTAGAGAGCAAAGATAAAGACGACGAAAATATCAAACCTATTTTAGATTTAGTAGCAGCCCTTGATGAAAAAATTCCTGAGCCGGAAAGAGATATTGATAAACCTTTATTAATGCCCATTGAGGATGTTTTTTCTATTGAAGGTAGAGGAACAGTGGCTACTGGTAGAATTGAGAGAGGCGAGGTAAATATTAATGATAAAGTTGAAATTGTAGGGATTAAAGATACGACGGAAACAGTTGTTACCGGAATTGAAATGTTTAATAAAGAATTAGATAAAGGACAAGCCGGAGATAATGCTGGAATACTTTTGAGAGGTTTAAAGAAAGAGGACGTAGAAAGAGGCCAAGTTTTAGCAAAACCTGGTTCAATTAATCCTCACAAGGAGTTTGAAGCAGAAGTTTATATTTTGACTAAGGAAGAAGGCGGCCGTCATACACCTTTCTTTACCGGATATAAGCCTCAGTTTTATGTTAGAACTACTGATATTACTGGAGATGTAACTTTACCGGAAGGTACTGAAATGGTTATGCCAGGAGATACAGTAAGTCTAAAAGCCAAATTAATTGGGAAAGTAGCAATGGAAGAAGGAATGAGGTTTGCAATTAGAGAAGGAGGCAAAACAGTAGGTGCGGGAGTAGTAACTAAAATTATTGCTTAAATAATTTAGCTAAGCAGGGAAAATTTATCCCTGCTTTAAGCTTAATAGATCATTAATAAATAGATGAAAAAGAAGAAAGAGAAAAAGCCAGAAGAAAAAACTAGAATTAGAATTAAAATTAAGGCTTTTGACCATCGGGTTATCGATCAATCAGCTAAACAAATTATGGATACCGCTGAAAGAACAGGAGCTAAGGTTATTGGACCGGTTCCTCTTCCTACAGCCATAAATCGCTTTACGGTTAATAGATCTACTTTTGTTAATAAAGATGCTCGTGACCAATATGAAATGAGAACTCACAAGCGCCTTTTAGACATTGAGAATTTTACTCCTCAAACAATTGATTCTTTAATCAATCTTGATTTGCCAACCGGAGTAAATGTAGAAATTAAAATGTAAAGGGATGTTTTTTAGTCAGTTGATTAGAAAATAGAAATTTGTTAATTTCATAAATTTCAGATTTTTAAATAAAAACAGGGGCCAAGAGTTCCGTTTTTATTTTTTGTTTTCAAATAAGAGATTGAAGAAATTTTTATGTTTGCAATTGGTAAAAAATTAAATATGTCGCAGATTTGGGATGATAAAAATAATGTTATTCCGGTAACTACTGTAAAGTATTTGCCGAGTGAGATTATTAGCTTTAAAACGGAGCAGAAAAACGGGTACAAAGCTGTAGTTATTAAAAGTGGAAAAATAATCAAGGAATTTAGATTCCTAAATCTAAAGGATGATTTAAAAGAAGGCGACAAAATAACGATAGATAATTTTTCTGCCGGAGATAAAATAGAACTTATTGGAAGAAGTAAAGGGAAGGGATTTCAAGGTGTCGTTAAGAGACATGGATTTAGTGGGGGCGGTTCTTCTCATGGTCATCGTCACGATCTTAGGCGTGGAGGTTCAATTGGTTCAGCTTTTCCTCAACATGTTATGAAAGGCAAAAAAATGGCTGGGCGTATGGGTAATTGTAGAATTTCAATTAAAAAAGCTTTGGTAGCTAAGGTAGATAAAGAAAATAATGTTTTAATGATTAAAGGATCTTTACCGGGGAAAAGGGGAAATTTAGTTTTTATTCGGAAAAAATAACTTGATTAGTTTTTATTAAATGAAACAGCCAATTTACAATTTAGAAGGAGAAAAAATAAAGGAAATAGAAATATCTCCTATAATTTTTGATATGCCTTTTGACTCTGAATTAGTTTTTAGAACTGCAACTTCTCTAGCTTCTAATAAAAGAAGACCTTTGGCTCATACTAAAACTAGAGGCGAAGTTAGAGGAGGAGGCAAAAAGCCTTGGAGCCAAAAAGGAACGGGTAATGCAAGAGCTGGTTCAATTAGGAGTCCTATCTTCAAAGGAGGAGGAGTTACTTTTGGCCCTCGTAACAAAGTCAATTTTAAGAAAAAAATTAACAAAAAGGAACGCCGAAAAACTTTTTTGGAGGTATTTTCTTGCAAATTAAGAGACGGAGAGTTGAAAATCATTGATAGCTTTAAGCTAGAAAAGCCAAACACTAAGAAGTTATCCTCTTTATTGAAAAAAATTGGAGGTTGGGAAAAATCAGGCCTAGTGGTTACTTCTAGTAAAAATGAGAATCTGGGGAAATCCGTAAAGAATTTAGAGAGAATTGATTTTTTGCAAGCGACAAATGTTTCATCCTTAGATTTGCTTAATCATAAGTTTTTTTATTTAGATAAAGAATCTTTTAGTTATTATGAAAATAAGTATAAAGGTGTAAAGATTAAGAAGAATAAAAAATAATTTTTTATATGGCTAGCTTCTTAGAAAAAATTGGATTAAAGAAAAAAAAGAGGATTGGGAAAAAAGCAGTTGAGATAAAAAATGTTGAAAAAGATACGAAAGAAAATCGCAAGAAGAAAGAAGGGAATGTTAAACAAGTGGAGACCGATGCTAAAGTAGTGGAAAAAAAAGTAGCTCTTAAGCAGAAAGAGGTTGATTCAAAAAGGAGAAAAACTCAAAAGAGAAATAATTTTGATAATGCTTATCAGGTTCTTTTAGGGCTTTTAGATACGGAGAAATCCAGCAGGGAGGCTTCGTGGGGAAAATATTATTTTAGAGTGCATCCAAAATCAAGTAAAAATAGAATAAAACAGGCCGTAGAAGAATATTATAAAGTAGAAGTAACTAGTGTTAATATAATGAATTATAAGCCTAAAAAGAAGAAGTTTCGCTTGATTGAAGGATCTAGAAGTGCTTATAAGAAAGCAGTAGTTACCCTTAAAGAAGGGGAAGTTATCAAATAGGATAAAATTATTATGTTAAAAGTTAAAAAAATTAAAAATAGAGGTAAACGAGTAGTTTCATATATTTGGGGAGCTAACGTTGATCGTTCCTCACGTCCTTACAAGCCTCTTACTCGTATTTGGAAAAAGAAATCAGGCAGGATGAGATCGGGGAAAATTTCTGTTAGACATAGAGGTGGTGGTTCACGTCGTAGATATCGTTTGATTGAATTCAAGAGAAATAAAGGAGATTTCAAAGTGGAAAGAATAGAAAAAGATCCGAATCGAAGTAATTTTATTGCTCTTGTTTCTGATAAAAAAGGTTCTAAGTTTTATATGCCGGCAATTATTGGGATGAAAGTAGGAGATACTTTTCAAATAGGAGATAAGGTCAGTATAAAGAAAGGGAATAGGACTTGTCTGTCTAGAATATTGGCCGGTTCTTTTGTTTCTAACGTAGAGCTTTTCCCAGGATCAAAAGGACAATTAGCTAGAGCAGCCGGAACTTATGCAGTTGTAATGGGACAAGAGAATGGAATGAGCCAGCTCAAAATGCCTTCGGGAGAAATCCGCCAAGTTAATGAAAAATGCTATGCTACTATTGGTCAATCATCTAATCCAGAAAATAATATGGTAAGAATAGGTAAAGCCGGAAGAACACGTTTGTTAGGAATACGTCCTAAGGTAAGAGGAAAAGCGATGAATCCGGTTGATCATCCCCATGGTGGAGGCGAAGGGAATGAGTCAATTGGGATGAAACATCCTAAAAATGTTTGGGGTAAGATTGCTTTGGGTGTAAAGACTAGAAAAAAGAAAAAGAAGAGCAATCGTTATATTATTAGAAGAAGAGTTCATAAGCGGAAATAAAGATTAATTATTTTTTTGGAAATATGTCTAGGAGTTTGAAAAAAGGTCCTTATGTGGATCTTAAGATATTAAAAAAGATAAAGGATTTAAAGCCGGGAGATAAAACAGTGATTAAAACTTGGTCACGTGATTGCATTATTACTCCAGAGATGATAGGCTTTGTTTTTGGTGTTTATAATGGGAAAAAACACATTGAAGTTTTAGCAAGCGAAGAAATGGTTGGTCATAAGTTGGGAGAGTTTTCTCCAACTAGAAAATTCCAAAGACATGGTGGAAGAATTCAGAAAGAAATGGAGCAAGAAGCTCTGAAAAGTAACGGAAGTACTCAGAATGAAGAAGCTGAGAAAGAAGGGAAGGAAAAATAGTTTTAATTAGTATTTTAAGTTAAGTTTTATGCAAGTTAAGGCAAGTTTAAAAAATTTTAGAATGTCTCCCCGAAAAGTTCGTTTAGCGGCTGATTTAGTTAGAGGCAAAACCTATTTTGAAGCTAAGGTCCAATTGCAATTTATTAAAGGAAAAACAGGAACACCTATTTTGGATTTACTTGAATCTTGTGTTGCTAATGGGGTTCATAATTTTGGTTTAGAAAAAAGTAATTTATATATTGAAAACATTGAAGTTGATGAAGGGCCAGTTATGAAAAGATGGCGTCCTAGAGCTCACGGAAGGGCTTACTCAATTTTGAAAAGAACTTCTCATTTAGGTATTATTTTAAATGAGATAGAAGAAGGCAAGGGGAGAACTAAAGTAGAGAGGAAAGAAGCTAAGACGTTAACCTATGAAGAATTAAAGAAGATTACTAAGCAGGCTGATAAGATTTTGAATAAACAGCAGGAAAGGAAGGAAAAAGATCAAAAAGATCAAAAATTAGGAAAAGATAAAAAGAGTAGCTCAAGTAGAGCAATCTCTAAAATTTTTAGAAGAAAAAGTATTTAATTTATATGGGTAAAAAAGTTAATCCAACTAGTTTAAGACTAGGAATTGTCACTGATTGGTCTTCAAAGTGGTTTGCTGAAAAGGGATATTCTAAATTTTTAGAAGTGGACTTAGCAATTGAAGATTATTTAAAGGATAAATTAAAAAATAGTGCGATCAAAGATATTAGGATTGAGAGATCAGAAAATTCTTTGAAGATTAAAATTTTATCAGGTCGTCCAGGAGTTATTATTGGAAGAGGTGGGTCCGGGATTGAAGAAATTAAAAATGGGATTACTGCTTTGTGGATGTCTTTAAATAGTAAGCAAAAGAGAGGGAAGAAAGGAAATAAGAAAAATAAGTTGGAAATTGAAATAGAAGTGGAAGAAGTCAAAAATTTTGAAGAAAGTGCTTCTTTAGTTGCTCAAAATGTTGCCGAACAACTTGAAAAAAGAGTTTCTTTTAGAAGAGTTTTAAAAACTACTCTAGATTCAGTTGCTAAGCAAAAAAATGTCAAAGGAGTTAAAATAATGGTAGCCGGTCGTTTAAATGGAGCTGAAATGAAATCTAGAGAATGGGTCATTTGGGGAGGGATTCCATTGCATACTTTAAGAGCAGTTATTGATTTTGCAAGACGTCCTGCTTATACTAATTGCGGAATAGTAGGTGTTAAGGTTTGGATTTACAAAGGAGAAGTTTTTAAGAAAAATAACAAGAATTAGCTATGCTTTTACCTAAAAAAATTAAGCATCGCAAGCAGCATCAAAGGAAATTTAAGCCTATTACAAAAAGAGGAAGCAGTTTAAAATTTGGAAATTTTGGCTTAAAAGTATTGGAACCAACTTGGATATCTTCTCGACAGTTAGAAGCTGCTCGTCGGGCTATGACTCGTTATGTTCAAAGGCAAGGAAAGATTTGGATTCGGATTTTTCCCGATTCTCCGGTTACTCAAAAAGGAGCAGAAACTCCAATGGGGAAAGGAAAAGGTAGTGTGGATCATTTTGTAGCTTCAGTAGATCCTGGAAGAATTATTTTTGAAATAGATGGGATTGAAGAAGAAATTGCCAAGATTGCTCTTAAGAGAGCAGGAGATAAAATATCAGCTAAGACTAAAATAATAGGAAGATAAGCTATGCATAAAAAAGATTTTAAAAAAATGAGTATCAAAAGTTTGCAAGAATTTATTGCTCTTAGAAAGGGCGAACTTTTGAAATCGAGGCTTAATTTATCTAAGAATCAAAATGAAGGTAATGTAAAAAATGTAAAGAGAATAAGGAAAGAGATAGCTCAATTTTTAACAATTATCAAGGAAAAAGAAAACCATGCCAAATAAAAGTGAGAAAAAAATACCAGAGAAAAATTCTGGAGAGGAGAAATCTATCTCTAAGTTAGAAAAGAAGAAAAAAGAGATGCCAAAAGGTGAAGAGAAAAAAACTCCTCAGATTAATAAGCTAAGAGATAAAAAGATTGCTTCAAATTATAAGAAGCCTCAATTAAAATTTGAAAGAATTGCTATAGAGAATAAAGGAAAAAAATTGAAGATGAGAAATAAGTTGCAAGGTATAGTTGTCTCTGACAAGATGGATAAGACTCTAGTTGTTTCGGTTTCTACAATAAAGATACATTCTAAATATCATAAAAGATATTATCGCAATAAAAAGTATAAAGTCCATGATCCGAATAATAAATATAAGCTTGGAGACGAAGTAACTTTTTCTCCTTGCCGACCTTTCAGTAAGGAGAAGAAATGGATAGTAACTAAAAGTTAAAGATTATCAATTTTTTATTTATAGTATATTAAGATGATTCAACCAGAAACAAAATTGAATGTAGCTGATAATAGCGGAGCTAAGATGATTAAATGTTTTCGTATTCCCGGTGGGACTAGAAAACGTTATGCTAGATTGGGAGAAATTATTATAGCCTCTGTTAAAGAAGCTGAGCCAAGATCTTCAGTAAAGAAAAAAGAGATAGTTAAGGCTGTTATTGTAAGACAGAAATACCCTTATCGTAGGAAAGATGGAACCTACATTCGTTTTGATGATAATGCAGCGATTATTTTAGACGGGAAAGAAATGAAAGCTACTCGTGTTTCTGGTCCTATTGCTAGAGAAGTTAGAGAAAAGGGCTTTAAAAAGATTATTTCGTTAGCCCCGGAAGTTTTATAAAATTATTTTATGAAGATTAAAAAAGATGATAATATCATAATTATTTCTGGAAAAGATAAGGGTTATAGAGGAAAAGTAACCGATGTTGACATAAAAAAGGATAGAGTGGTAGTTGATGGAGCTAATTTAATTAAGAAACATATTAAATCTTCTAAAAAAGGTGAAAAAGGACAACGGATTGAAATGCCGGCACCTATTCATGTTTCAAATGTTCAACTTTATTGTGAGAATTGTAAAAGAGGAGTAAAAGTTAGTTTTGTAAAAAAAGAAGATGGCTCTAAAAAAAGAATATGTAAAAGATGTAAAAATGAAATCTAATTCTAAAAAGAAGAAAAATTTGGGTCAGAAAAGAAATTCTAAGGATAAAAGGGTTTCTGCTAAAAATGGAAACTTTGTAAAAGAAGTAAAAGGACAAGATAAAAGCAAGAAACAAGGCTTAAAAACAAGTGGGCTTTACCTTAAATATATTTCTGAAGTTGTTCCTGAAATGATGAAAAAATTTAAGTACAAAAGTCCCATGGCTGTTCCCAAACTTGAAAAAATTGTAGTGAATACAGGGATAGGTCCTTGGCTAGATAAAGGGAAAGAAATAAAAGAAGATATTAAAAAAGATTTAGGAATTATCTGTGGTCAAAAGCCAGCTCCCACTAGAGCAAGGAAAGCTATTGCAGGCTTTAAGATAAAAATTGGACAAGAAATTGGAGCAAAGGTTGTTTTAAGAAAAATTAAAATGTATGATTTTCTAGAAAGACTCATCGTAGAAGCTCTTCCTCGGGTTAAAGATTTTAGAGGTATACCCGAAAGTAATTTTGGAGAAAGAGGAGAAGTAAGTTTTGGCATTAAAGAACATGTTGCCTTTGCTGAGATTAATAGTGAAGAAGTCAATAATGTCTTTAGTCTTGAAGTAAGCATTGTAAATTCAGGAAATACTAAAAAAGAGGGATTGGAACTGATGAAGTTGCTTGGTTTTCCTATTTCTTTTGAAAGTGAAATGAAAGAAATGAACAACAATAAGTTACAAGTGGAAAAACATAAAAAAGCGGTAGCAATGAAAAATGATAAATAAAAGAATTTTGTGTTTTTCTCTATTTAGATTTGCCTTTCTCTTTTTAAAATAGTAAGGTTTAAGGTTAAAAATAGATATAAGTATAAATTAAGTATTATTTTTAGATATTTTTATGGCAAGAAAAGCTTTGGTTGAAAAAGCAAAAAGACCTCCTAAATTTAGCACTAGAAAAGTCAGACGTTGTTTTAGGTGTGGAAGGAACAGAGGATATTTAAGAAAATTCGGTCTCTGTCGTATTTGTTTCAGGGAATTGGCTGAGAAAGGAAAAATTCCCGGAGTTAAAAAAGCTTCTTGGTAATTATTAAATATTTTTGAAAAATGGATCCGATTGCTAACATGCTGAGCGGAATCAAAAATGCTCAAAGTAGAAAAAAGAATGAAATTATTTCACCTTACTCAAATTTAAAATTTGGGATAGCTAAGCTTTTAAAGAAGGAAGGCTATCTAAAAGATGTTGTAAAAATTAAGGAAGGGAATAAATCTGATTTAAAAATTACCCTAGCCTATGAAAATGGAGAACCTAAAATAAGTGGGATTGAAAGAATTTCTAAGCCGGGTTGCCGTATTTACAGAAATCATCAACACATTAGAAAGGTTTTAAACGGAATGGGGATTGCTATTATATCAACTTCCCAAGGAGTTTTAACTGGTGAACAAGCCAGGAAGAAAAAAATTGGTGGAGAAATAATTTGTGAAATTTATTAATTTAATTTCTATGTCTAGGATTGGAAGAAAAAAAATTAAGATTCCTGATACGGTAACACTAAAACTGGAAAATGATAAAATCGGGGTTAAAGGACCCAAAGGAGAATTATTTTTTAATTTTTCCAAGAAAATTGAAGTTAATCAAGAAGAACAATCTATTCTAGTTAAACCTAAAGATATAAATAAGTTAGGGAGCAAAGCTCTTTGGGGAACAACTAGAATGTTGATAGCCAATATGATAAAGGGGGTAACAAAAGGCTATACAAAGAAATTAGAAATTAACGGGACAGGATACAAGGCAGCAGTTTCAGGGAAAAAATTAGTAATGGAATTAGGTTTTTCTCATCCGGTTGAAATTGAAGCTCCTGAAGGAATTGAATTTTCAGTTGATAAAAATATTATTACTGTTTCAGGCATCGATAAGCAGTTAGTAGGGGAGATAGCAGCTAGAATTAGATCTAAAAGAAAACCAGAGCCTTATAAAGGAAAAGGAGTTAGATATAAAGATGAATATGTTCGTCGTAAGACTGGTAAAAAAGCAGTTGGAGAAGATGAATAATAAATTATATTTATGAATTTAATAAGTAGAGAAAATTTAAGACAAAAAAGAAAGAAGCGAGTTAGGATAAAAGGTAGCAAAAGAATTCCCCGACTTTCTATTTTTAAGAGCAATAAAAGAATTTATTTGCAGTTAATAGATGATAAAGAGAAAAAAACTCTTGGAGGAGTGAGAAGCGATCTTTATTCGAAAGGAAAAAATGGAGTAGATATTTCTTTCCAAACAGGTGAGAAAATTGGAAAAATTGCCAAAAAGATGGGGATAAAACAGGCTGTTTTTGATAGAAGTGGTTATAAATTTCATGGTAAAGTAAAAGCAGTTTATGAAGGAGCTTTTAAAGCAGGGCTTGTTTTCTCAAAGGCAAAGAAGAAAAAATAATTTCTATAGTTAATTTATGAGAGGAAAACATAGGAACCAAAAACGTGAATTTGAACAAAAACTTTTAGATCTAGCTAGGGTAACTAGAGTTGTTAGAGGAGGGCGTCGTTTTCGTTTTAGAGCAACGGTGGCGATTGGCAATAAAAGAGGCAAAGTAGGGATAGGTATGGCAAAAGGCGCTGATGTAAGTAGCGCTATTTCTAAAGCTTTTAATAAAGCTAGAAAATCTGTTGTTCAAATAAAAATTTATCGAGGGACTATTCCTCATGCTGTAAAGTGTAAATATAAAAGCGCACGAGTTCTCATGCGTCCTGCTAGAAAAGGAAGGGGAATTATAGTTGGAGGAGCAGTAAGATCTATAGTTGAATTAGCTGGAATTAGTGATATGTCAGCTAAAATTGTTGGTAAAGGTAATAAGGTCAACAATGCTTTTGCGGCTTTAAAAGGTCTGGCTTCCTTGAAAGAATTTAAGAAAGAAGAAAATCCTAAAATTTTAAAAAATCAAGATGCAATTTCATAATTTACAATCTAAAAATATATCCCGAAGCAAAAAGAGAATAGGCCGGGGAGGCAAACGAGGGACTTATAGTGGGAAAGGTATGAAAGGACAAAAATCTAGAAGTGGTACGGGAGGAACTAATATTCCTGAGAAAGGGCGTTCTTCCTGGGTGAAGAGATTTCCAAAACTCGGAGGGTTTAATTCTGTTTATCGTAGAAATTTAATTGTCCAAAGTAAAGATCTTGCTAAATTCTTTAAAGATGGAGATACTATTACCCTTCAATCTTTAATTGAAAAAAAACTTCTAAAAAATCCTAAAAGAGGTTTTTCTGGAAAAATGCAATCAGTAAAAATTCTAAATAATGGTCTAATTGACAAGAAGCTTTCTATAAAAGGGTGTCTTGTTTCAAAAGAGGTAAAGAAAATGGTTGAAAAAGCGGGAGGAAGTGTTGAGAATTTTAAGGGAAATAGAAAAAAAGCTCTTCCTAAAATTAAAAACAAAAAAATCTCTTAATTTTAAATTAAAAGATTAATTATTTTTCTTGTGAATTATTGCTATTTCAACCAAGAAATTATTTCTGAAGAAAAAGCTGGGATTTCTTTGAGAGACTTAGGGCTCCTGCGTGGTTATGGAGCCTTTGAAGTTTTAACTGTATATCAAGGAAAAACTTTCCTTTTTGAGGAACATTTTAAACGTTTGGAAAACTCTGCTAAAAAATTGCATCTAAAAATTCCTGTTTCGAAGAAAAAACTAGAAACAATTATTAAAAAATTAGTTTCAAAGAATAAATTCCAAAGTGCTAGTGTAAGAATTGTCTTAACGGGAGGTTTTTCTGAGGATGGCATTACTCTTGGTAAAAAAGCTACCTTTTTTATTTTGGTAAATAAAATAAAAGAATTTAAAAAGAGAAATTATCTTCAAGGAGTCAAACTAATAACTACTGAATACCAAAGAGAAATTCCGCGGGCAAAAATTTCTAACTATATCCACGCGATTCAACTTCAAAAGAAAAGAGAAAAAAGCAAAGCCTTAGAAGTTCTTTATGTTAGCCAAGGCCTTGTCTTGGAAGCCTCAACAAGCAATTTTTTTATTTTTAAAAAAAATGTTCTGATTACTCCTAGGAGAAATGTTCTTTTGGGCACTATAAGAACATTTATACTGAAAATAGCTAGAAAAAAATTTAAAGTTTATGAAAGGGATATTCGTTTTCAAGAACTAAAAGAAGCTGATGAAGCTTTTTTAACAGCCACTATTAAAGGAGTGCTTCCTGTTGTTAGAATAGATAATTTTAAAATTGGTAATGGGAAAGTTGGAGATAATACTCAATGGTTAATGAAAGAATACAAAAGGGATAAACTATCTAAGTTGGCTAGTATTTAATATAGAAAAACCTAGCGGATAGAGAAAATACAATCAAAACACAAAGCTACTTAAAATGTAGTTTTTTCTTTTTGCACTTTTATAATAGTTTTTTCTCCTTCTAAAATTTTATCTTTTTCTCCTGGAAAATCGTGAATACTATCTAATAAGTTTTCATAAGAATATTGAAAATTTTCTCCTCTTCTAGTTCCAGGATCATTTGTGATAAAGTATTGTTTCTCCTCATTGTAACCGGTAATTACAAGAGCATGATAAAGAGGTCCTGGTTGCCTGAAATAGGGGTTATTAAGAACCCTGCCAGCTACAGGAGCAATGATTATAGATCCTTCAGCTAAATACCCTTTGAGCTTTTCCAAAGAATATTTTTTAATTATTTGATGATGGTCTCCATAGAAGTCTTCGGCAAGCTTAACTATTTCTTGAGCGTTTAAATCAGTATGGGTTCCGTATTTTGCTTCTTGATATTTTACCATTTTTAAGATCTCTTCTTCTCCTTTTTCTTTGTGTATTTTTTCAATACCCAATGAATAATAATGAGCAATTATGAGGGCAGCCTCCTCACAAGCTTCATTATGAAGATCATCCCAGTTAGCAAAAGGTGCTTGAGGGAGGAAAGGGGCCGAATTATTTATTTGAACAGGGATCGCTGTTTCTTTTTCCCCCAATTCTTCTAAATTATTTTGTTCTTCTGATTTGTTATCTTTTTCTATCCCTGCTTCTTCTTGTTCATCATTTGTTTTTTCTGAAAACTGATAAACTTCTTCGGAATTTTTTTTGAAGGAGGCAAAATTATCTTGCTCCTCTTTTTCAGAAGCTAGTTTTTGTGAGAAATAATAAAAACAAATACCTATTACAATAATCCAGAAACTTATTTTAAGTAAACTAATTTTAATTTTTCTCATAGAATAATTTTATTCTTTTATTTTATTTTTTCTTTTCTCTCACGTCAAAGAATAAGCTAATAATTTTAATTTATTTTTTTGTTTTTTTTAATGATCAATTTGTTAAGTTTCTACTAAGCTTTTTAAAATTTAAACTTTATGTTAGTTAGAAGAATTTTATTTTTATTTTTTTTATTAGCCTTTCCCTTTTTTCAAGTTAAAGCAGCTTCCATTGATATTTTGGAGGATGTTATTTGGGAAGACGATCAAATAGTAGAAGGAAGAGTAACGGTCGGAAGAGGGGCGAAGCTTACTATAAATCCGGGGGTTCAAGTGGAATTTAGAGAAGGAGGGAACTTAAGAATTTATGGAGAATTATTCGCAGAAGGAGAGAAAAATAATCCAATAGTTTTTTTTAAAAAGAAACGCACTCCTGAAGGACCAAACTGGATTTATTATTTTTTATTTGGAGCTGATTCTAATTCTACTATTAAAAATGCAGTTGTAAAAGAAGCTGGTGGTTATTCCGAAAGCGGATCTTGGATGCCGGGTTTGAAAGTTGAAGGGAATCTAGAGATTTATGATAGCTTAATTACTCAAAATTATTGGGCGATCCAAGTAAGGAAAGAAGGGACTTTGAAAATAAGAAATTCAGACATTTATGACAACTATCAGACTTCAGGATTAGAAGTTTTAGGAAATTCGGCTCAAGCCGATGCTATTGATAATTATTGGGGAGATAATTCGGGCCCTTTTCATTCTTCTTTTAATAAAACAGGCAAAGGCGGAGAGATCAAGGGAGGGAATCTTCAATTTGTGCCCTGGGAAGAAAGAGATAAAAAACCGATCATTCTAGTGCCTGGTTTTGGTGAATCTATTAATTTAGGAAAGTTTATTAAAGAACAAACAGGGGAATGGTGGCTTTTCCCTTTTGGAAAATCAATTGCAGCCTTAAAAAGAGTTTTTGAGAATTCTGGATACGAGGAAAATAAAAATTTATTTGTCAGTTTTTACGATTGGCGAGAACCTTTTCGCCAAAGCGCTATCAATTATTTAAAACCGACTATTGATCTAGCTAAAGAAAAATCAGGCTTTAAAGAAGTGGATATTATTGCTTTTAGTTTTGGAGGTCTTGTTTCTAGAGGATATATTCAAGAAAACTGTTTCGATTTTGATGTAGATAAGCTGATAACTTTAGGAACGCCTCATAGAGGAGTTTCTAAAATTTATACTTTTGCAGAAGGAGGGAAAATACCTGCTGACTGGAGTCCTTTACTCTATATTTATCTTTGGTATAAGCAAATAAGTGAAGATCAAAATCTTTTGGATTATATCCAAAATTATTTACCTGCGATTTACGAAATAATGCCTACTTATGATTTTCTTGAGGTTTCAGGAAATTTAGTTGATCACCAGACAATGTCTTTTTCTAACAGTTCTTTAATTAGTCTTAATAATGAGGCAGAATGTTTAAAAGAAAGAGTCCAACCATTTTTTATCGGAGGTACCGGTTTTTTAACCTTGGATAATATCCCCATAAAATCTTATTCCCCGAACGGCAATAATTTATGGTTAGACGGTATTCCTGATCCCTTTCCCCCTGTTTCTGAAAGTATTGAGGGAGATACGACCGTTTTAACTAAAAGTTCTACCTGGGAGCTGGAAGGTGTAGAAAAACGCGTGCTAGAATCAAAACATGGCAGTCTTCCTTTTGAATCGCAACAGGAAATTGAGGATCTTTTAGATATCAATTTAACAGAACCTCTTTTTGACTTAGAACTTAATGAGAATTATTTGATTTTTTGTATTGCTTCACCCATAGAAATAGAAATTAAAAACTCCGAAGGTCTTAAACTTTCTCAAGAATTAATTGAGATTGAGAACTCTTATTTTTATGAAAACGATCCCCTTGGAGAAAAAATGATCTTAATTTATAATCCAGATATTGAATATTCTGTCAAAATTAAAGGATTAGCCAGTGGCACATATAAAATATTAACAGTTTTAAAAGAAGAAAATGAAAAAATAGTCTCCTCTGAATTATCTGGCGAAATTAATTTAGGCAAAGATGTTGATTATAGAGTAGATATAATCAAAGAGGAAGATTTTGAAACGGAGATTAGAATTTATGAAAAAATTGATTCAGATTATAAAATTATTATTGGACAGGTAATAAATTTTTACGAGGAAGACTTTCTAAAAAAATGGTCGGTGAGACAAGAAATTTTAGAATTTTTATTAAATAGTTATAATTTTTCTAAAAAAAACGAAACGGAAAAGGAAAAATTAGAGATCAGCAGACTAAAAGATAAAATTGGAGTGTTTGTAGCTGAAGATTCTATTGATTTTTCTAAAGCGCAATTATTACTGGAATCTTTAGATGGCTTTTAATAAAAAATAGCCTATAATAAAAATAAAGCGCAACAATAAAAGTTTTCATAGATTCTAAATTTTTGTATTTTTAAAGAAAAAAAGAGTTTTTAATTCATCTAAACTTAGTTGACTCCAGTAAAAATAAAAAATGGCAAAAGAAAAAGAAAAAAGAGCAAAAAACAATTTTATATCTTTTCCCCAAGATTTTTTTTGGGGGAGTGCTACTTCTTCCTATCAAGTAGAAGGTGGGAATGTAAATGATTGGAGCCAATGGGAGGTTAAAAATGCGCAATTATTAGCCGAGTCTGCTAAAAAAACATACAAGGTTTGGCAAGGGCAGAAATTTCCGCAAATGTTTAAAGCGTCTAATTATATTTGTGGCAAAGCCTGTAATCACTATAATCGTTTTAGAGAAGATTTTGATTTGGCTAAATCTCTGAATCAAAACGCTCATCGTTTTTCTTTAGAATGGTCCCGGGTAGAACCAGAAGAAGGGAAATTTAATAAAAAAGAAATTAAGCATTACAAAAGAGTGCTGATAGCTTTAAGAAAAAGAGGAATTGAACCTTTTGTAACTCTGAAACATTTTACAAATCCTCTTTGGCTTACAGAAAAAGGAGGAACAGCTAGCTCTAACTATCCTTATTTTTTTGCTCGTTATGTTAAAAAAGTAATTCAAGAGTTGGGTAAGTTTTGTCAGTACTGGATTACGGTAAATGAACCAACGGTCATTATTTCAAAAGCTTATTTTAATTCATCTTGGCCTGGAGATAAAAGTTTTTATAAAGCCTTTAAATACTTTTATATGACAGTTAAAGCGCATAGTTTAGCTTATGATTGTATAAAAAAAGAATTGCCTCAAGCTAAAGTTGGTGTTTCTCATTTGTTTAGCTTTTGGAGCCCAGCAAAAGAGAACTCCTTTTTAGATAAAATGGCCGCTAAGTTAACCCGTTATTTTGCTAATGAGAAATTTATCAATAAAATAAAGTCCAAACTGGATTTTATAGGAGTAAATTATTATTTCCATACCCGAGTAAAATTTTTTTCTCAATCATTAGGAGCAGATAAGAAAAAAAATAAATTTTCTGACTTGAATTGGGAAATTTACCCCAAAGGTATTTATGAAGTCTTAAAAGAAATAAAAAAATATAATCTTCCGATTTATATAACTGAGAACGGAGTTGCTGATGCTGATGATAAATTTAGAGATAATTTTATTAAAGAGCATCTTTTTTGGATAAAAAAAGCCATGCAAGAAAAAATCTTAGTTAAAGGTTATTTCCATTGGTCCCTAATGGATAATTTTGAATGGGACAAGGGTTTTTGGCCTCGTTTTGGTCTTATAGAAATAGATTACAAAACATTAGAAAGAAAAATTCGGGCCAGTGGCAAGGAGTATGCTAAAATTTGTGCTACCAATAAATTTAAAATCAATAGCCAATGATATTAGGATTATTTGTTGCTATTTTAGCCTATTTTATAAATGCTGTTACGACAATAATTGATAAATATTTACTCCAAGGATCTGTTCCTAATCCTTTAATTTATTGTTTCTACGTAGGGATTTTAAGTATTTTTGCTTTTCCGCTTGTTTTTTTGCAATTTGAATATCCCGGTTTTGTTTTATTACTGATTGATTTTTTGGCCGGTTTTGTTTTTTTAATCTCTATTTTGTTGATGTATTTTGCCTTAAAAAAAGGTGAGGCTTCTAGGGTTATCCCTATAATTGGAGGGTTAACTCCTAGTTTTATTTATCTTTACAATTTTTTAATTGTTGGCGATCGTATTAGCAAAGAACAGCTAATAGCTATTTTCTTTTTAGTCGCAGGGAGCGTTTTAATTTCAGCAAGGATAAAGTATACCAAAAATCAATCTAAAAAGAAGATTTGTTTTGAAAGCTTAGGCTTTGCTTTTTCTTCCGCATTTTTGTTAGCTGTTTATTTTATTTTAGCGGATTATATTTTTCAAACCCAGCTTTTTATATCCGCTTTTGCCTGGACTAGAGTTGGTAGTTTTTTAGGAGCTTTGCTATTTCTTTTATTCCAAAAAAATAGAAAAAAAATATTCTCTGCTACAAGAAAAATAAAAATAAAAGCTACAAGTATTGTAATATTTAACAAAGTTTTAGGAGGAGTGGCCTTTATTTTATTAAACTTAGCCATAGCCAGATCTTCCGGATTGCTAGTTAATTCTTTAAGTGGAACACAGTATGCATTCTTATTCTTGCTTATTATTGTTTTATCTTATAAATATCCTAAAATAATTAAAGAAAAATTCAATAAATTTATAATTGGGCAGAAATCTTTAGCACTTGCTCTAATTGGAGTAGGATTAATTTTTCTTTTCACTTTTTCTTAAAATTTTAAATTATTTATCAGTATGCTATCTAAAATAATAAAATTTTTAATTCTGATTCTAGTTTTAATTTTTGGGGGATTAATTTTTTTGGCATTACATAAACCTCAAAATTATACGGAAGATATTGAATGGGGGGTTACTTATTCTAAGTTTTTTGCAGAAAAATCAGGGCTTGATTGGAAACAGGTCTATCTAGCCATTCTAGAAGATCTTGGCAGTAAGAGAATAAGAATTCCAGTTTATTGGCAATTTGTAGAACCGGAAGAAGGAAAATATTTTTTTGAGGATTTAGATTGGATGATGGAAGAAGCAGAAAAACATCAAACAGAAGTTATTTTGGTTGTTGGAAGGAAGGTGCCTCGTTGGCCCGAATGCCATATTCCTGAATGGGCTGCAGAGCTAAGTGAATCCGAGCAACAATCAAAGATCCTCGATTTAATTGAAAAAGTTGTTAAGCGTTATCATAAATCTAGAAGTCTTTCTGTTTGGCAAATTGAGAATGAACCCTTCTTAGCTTTTGGAGAATGTCCAAAGCTTGATGTTGATTTTCTAGATCAAGAAATAGCAAAAACTAAAAATTTAGATCCTAAACATCCAATTTTAATAACGGATAGTGGGGAAATTAGTATTTGGCTTAGAGCGGCTAAAAGAGGAGATATATTTGGGACAACAATGTATAGAATAATTTGGGATGAGCGTCTTAAGTATTTTAAGTATCCTCTTCCTCCCCATTTTTTTTGGGCAAAGGCTAATCTTGTAAATTTTTTCTTTAAGAATAAACCGATAATCGTTTGTGAGCTCCAAGGAGAATATTGGGGTCCCAAGCAATCCTATGAAACTCCAATAGAGCTTGAAATGGAACACTATTCTCTGGATGAATTTAAAAAAAGTATGAATTATGCGGAGGCAGTAGGATTTGGCGAGGTTTATCTCTGGGGAGTTGAATGGTGGTATTGGCTTAAAGAAAAACATGGTAATTCTGATTATTGGGAAGAAGCTAAAAAAGTATTGCAAGAATCAAATTAAATAATAATATTTATTATTATGAAAACTACAATTGGTTTTGACATTGGAGGATCTAGTATTAAAAGTGTTATTTACAATGATGGTAAAATAATCTTTAGATATTCTGAAAATATTCAAGGAATCAACGAAGCTTCCAAGCTGGCTAAATTAGTGGCTAAAATATTAAGCAGAATGGTTCAAGAAAAAAAAGCAGGGAGAAAAGATTCAGTGGGAATAGCTATTGCCGGAATTTTTGACAAAAAAAGAGAAATTATGCTTAGGAGTCCTAATATTTCTTATTTAAATGGCTTAAATTTAAAGACAATATTTAAAGAACATCTAGAGCATGATTTTTTCTTAGAGAATGACGCCAATTGTTTTTTGTTGAGAGAAAAAATTAACGGTTTAGCTAAAAATTTAGAAAATGTTTTTTGTTTAACTCTAGGAACTGGGATCGGAGGAGCAAGGCTTTTAGACAATAAGATTTATATGGGGTTCAATGGATCAGCTGGAGAGGCTGGTCATATGCTTATTGATAAAAAAGGAGAGCTTGATTTTGAAGACTTAGCTTCAGAAAAATTATTAAAAAAAGAATTAAATATTGATGCTCAAGAGGCAAAAAAATTAGCGGACTCTGGTGATCAGCAGACTTTAGCTTTATTAAAAGTCTTTGGGAGGAACTTAGGGATAGGAGTTGCCAATATTGTAAATATTTGCGATCCTCAAATTGTGATTATCGGAGGAGGATGTTCTCAGCTTAAAAACTATCTTTTACCAGCAGTTAGAAAAGTAATGTCAGAAAAAGTTATTTCTAATTTAGCTAAAAATACGAAAGTGGCATTTGCTTGGGAGAATGAAAAATCTATTTTTTTTGGAGCAGAAGGAGCAGCTATTATGGCTCAAGAAGCAAAAAAATTCTTTAGCTAAAATAATTTAGGGAATAAAGGATTTTTAAAGATATAAAAAAATTATTTATAGGTATAATTGTCAATAGTTTTGTAAGATAAAACAAAATGTCTAATAAAAAAATATTTCTTTTTATTTTAACTTATACTTTGGTATTCACCTTGCCTATTATTGTTTTTATTTTTTCCAGAATACCCGGAGAATATGCTGATACTTATCAAGTTTGGGGTAAAACTTTAGAATTTAGAAATTTAATAGACGACGAAGGAATCCTCGGCGCAATTAATTGGCAAATTAAAAATTTTCGTTGTACTCCGATTGAAACAATAGGCTGGGTTCAAGAGATTACCAATCCTTTCATGGGATATAATTTAGTCTGGTTGTTTTCATTTTTCTTAGCAGCTTGGGGGATGTATAAACTGGCTTATTATTTAATTAAAAGTCGTTTTGCTGCCTTAGTTGCTGGAATAATTTTTTCTTTTTCTCCCTTTCATTTTTCTCAAGGAGTTTCTACTAATATCGGTACCATGCATTACGAGTGGATACCTTTCTTTATCTTGTATCTTTTTAAATTTCTAAGAAATTATAAACTAAAAGATTTTTTGCTTACTATTTTATTCCTAGTTTTAATTGCTCTTGCCGAGCATCAATTATTAGCTTTTACTTTAGTCCTAACTGTTATTTTAATAATAACCTTTATCTTTAAAAATTTTCGCACTCTTTTCCGGTTTAAATTTTGGTTATATGGAGTAGGAGGAATTTTTGTTTTATTGTTAGCTATAAAATTTATTTTTGGAGGACTTTTAACTGTTACCAAGTCAGGAGATAACTATCTTGATCCTGGCTCTGACCAAGTAAGGCGCTATTCAACAGATGCTATTGATTTCTTTATTCCTTCTCTGCTTAATCCTTTTTGGGGAGAAAAATTTAATTATTTGCGTGCAGATACCGAAGCTAATGAAGCAGGAAGACAATCCAATTATATTGGCTATACAGTAATGTTCTTAGCTTTGCTCTCTTTAGTGGAAGTTTTATTTACCAGAAAAAGATGGGCTATTAAGACATTTTTCTTATTTGGAGGAGTTTTCTTCGCCATATTGAGCATGGGTCCTTATTTACATTGGAAAGGAGAAGTGAATAAAGAACTTTGGATGCCTTACAGTTTTTTGTATGATCATCTTCCCTTTTGGTATATTATTCGTACGGTTAATCGTCTTTACGTGATTTCTTTGCTAGGTTTTGCTTTATCAGCTGGCTTTGGCTTAAATTACGTTTTAAAAATGTTCAGTAACAAAAATAAAAAAGCTTTCAGGAGGAAAAAAGAATTTAGAGGAACAAATTTAGAATCTGATTCTTTAGAGCAAGGAAATAGTTTTACCCCTTCAGATAAAAATATTACGAAAGGTAGCGAGATTAATAAAAAAAGAAATTTACAATTTTATAGGGAGCAACCTCATGGCATTTTAGAAAACAAACCTCGTTTCTTCATAACAGCTATTTTTGTTTTATTGATTTCTTTAGAATATCTCTCTCTTCCTGTTCCTTCTTTTTCTCTAAATTATAGTAGTTTTTATGATAATCTGGCAGAAGAGGAAGGAAATTTTTCTATTCTAGATATTCCAGGGGCTACCAGCTATGATTATAGCTCAAAATTGATGTTCTATAATCAGATCCATCGTAAAAATAATTTAGCGGGAATGGATTTTGCCCGAGTAGTTGAAGGAAAGTGGGATTTTCAGAAGCAAACTCCCATTTTAAATGATTTACTCTATAGTCTTTCAACTGGGGGAACACCACCCAAAAAGGAAATTATTAATGATTACTATTACAATCTTGCAACTAAAATTTTAAATTTTTACGATATTAAATATATTATTGTTTCTAAAGGGTATCTTGAAGATGAGAAAAAATTTGACGAAGAAGCTTATAAGAATACTCTTAATTTTATAGAAGAGGAGTTAGATGCCGATTCAGTTTATGAAGACAGCTTTCTAGTGGCTTTTAAAATTAACCCCAGCGAACATTTAGATGGTTGGTTTTTAGCTATGGATCTTAAAAATGGTAGTTGGGATATTAAAGAAGGTAAATTAGGGTCTGTTGCCCGCTGGGCTAAAGATGGAGCCAGTTTGAAATTAGTTAATATGGGAGCAGAAACTCAGAATTTAACTTTATCTTTTCAAACCCGAATCAAAAATTTACTAAAAGTAGAAGTTTTCTTGAATGGAGTTAAACAAGACAGCCTAAAAATAAAGAAAGAGAAAGAAGAACATTCTGTTTTGTTGGAAGAAGTTAAGCCTGGTGATAATCAAATAGTTTTTAGAATCTTTGATTTAGAAGGGAATCCTATTGAAAATTATGAATTGAAAAGAGGAGTAAAATTTTCTAATTTGAGAACTACCAGCTCAAGTAAATAAAATAATTTAAATTCTTCATGAATTTTAAGAATAAAAAAAAGTTAATTGTTTTTATTGTTTTATCATTCTTTGTTTTTTTAGGCGGGTATCTTAGAATTTATCGTCACGATGATTTACTTCATTTTGAATTGGACCAATCAAGAGATGCTATAGTTATTAGTGAGGCAATAGAAAAGGGGCCGGGTGAACTTCCTCTTTTAGGTCCTAGGGCAGCCGGGACTAAATTAAGACTGGGGCCTATTTTTTATTATTGTGAATATCTAAGTGCTAAATTATTTGGTAATTCTCCTGCAGGCATGAATGGCATAAGTGTTCTTCTCTCAATTCTATCCATTCCTCTTATTTACTTTTTATCTCGGCGTTATTTTTCTTATTTAATAAGCTTTTCAATAACGGCGCTGTATTCTACTTCCTTATTTACAGTTTTTTATTCTCGCTTTGCCTGGAACCCAAACATGCTTCTTTTCTTTATTCCCGCTTTTTTGTTTAGTTTGCTTCTTTTAGTTGACAAAAGGAAGGAAAAAATTAAACCTGTTTTTATTTATTTAGCAGCTCTTTTTTTGGGGGTTATTACCCAATTACATTTTTTGGCCTTTATAACTTTTCCAATTTTACTAATAAGTTTTTTTATTTATCGAAAACTATTACAAAAATTTTTTCCAACTATTTGCGAAAAAGTTGGATCTTCCAAGAAAACCTTTAAAAAAGTTTTACCCCATTATTTTTTAGCAGGTTTACTTTTTTTGTCTCTCAATGTACCTATCTTTATAAATGAGTATTTAACTAGGGGAGAAAATGCTCAGGAATTTTTTAAAGCATTTGAAAAC
Organism: uncultured Candidatus Saccharibacteria bacterium; assembly: GCA_964618065.1. GTDB lineage: Bacteria > Patescibacteriota > Minisyncoccia > CAIUEV01 > JAHKAQ01 > M55B174. Next base: position 41,675 of record CAZTZK010000019.1, read on the forward strand.
AGAGACGAAAGAGGGAAAAAGAAACATAATTCGTTAGATAAGCTGGTTAGAAATTCCTTAGAATATTCTCGTGGCTATCTTTTATTAATATCAGGATCCGAGGAGGCTGAAGTCCCAAAAATTAATTTTTTTGGAAAAAAGGGAGCTTTTGATACGGCATGTGATAGGTATTGTAGAGAAAGGCTTCCTTACACTGCTATTGGGGTAATTTTTTTCTCAGGGGGATTATTCTTTCTAATTAACAACGTTGTCAAATTATTAAAGATAAAAAAGAAAAAGCGTTCTGTTTTAAAAAAGATTGATTTTCTGGCAGTGCATTTTCTTCTTTTGGGAATTACTTTTTTTGCTTTTCTTTCGTCCGCCTATAAATTTCCTCCCCGTTTTTTGCTGATTACTTATCCAGTAGCTTTTGTCTTGTTGGGCTTATGGCTAAAAGAAATTAGCAATCTTATTGGGAAAACAGCAAAAGGGATGAAAATGAATTTTGTTAACAAAAGAAAAGATTTCTTTAAAATAAGTTCAATTATTTCTATAATTTTAATTCTAATTTCCCTTAATCTGTTTTTTGTGATTAAAAGATTAACTTCTCAGATAGCGGCTCACACAGAGAATCCTATTTATTTTAAAAAAGACAGAGTGTTAAAAGAAGATATCCGCTTTACTTTAATTCAGCAGAATCTAATTGTTGATTGGATTTTAGCGAATTCGGATACTGATCCTATTTTTGTTTGGGCTTCTCCTAAATATTATCGTCCTTTTATTTATCATTTAAGATATCAGAGGGATAAAAAAGAAAGCCGAATTTTTTTAGGATATAGCGCGTCTTGCAAGCAGGCGGATTATTTTGCGGTCATACAAGCCACATCTCCGAATATTTTTTTTGAGAATGGAGGAGAAAAAGCTTTTATTTCCGAAAAGAGCCAGAAATTTGGTACTTTTACCGTTCACAAGCTTGCTATTAAAGATCCTAGCTTAATTGATGAGGAATTTTGTGATCCTTTAGAGGAGGGCCCTCCTGATGTATACGCCAGAAGATACACTTGGGGAGAATTCTTTGATCCCAGCTCTAGATAATCTTGCTTGCTAATATCTCTTTCATTGTATAGAGTTAACGGATTAGATTTTTGGCTAAATTTGGAATTAGTTTTTTTTAATTCAATCAAAGATAATTTTTTAATTTAATTTTTATGACTGTTAAACAAATATATCAATTGGCTATTAAGGAAGGAATTAAAAACGATTTTCGTAATTTGGATATTATTAATGAACATCTAAGAATAGCAAAGGAAAAATTTAAAAAACTTTCTAAAAACAGAAAAGCATTTTTTGATAAAGAACGTTTAAATAATCCTTTTTCAGATAGTAGAATTCATTTTGATTCAAAAAAACCGGTAAAAAAAGTTTTGGTGGGGATTGATATTACTAGCGGAGAAGTAATATTAGCAAAAGAACTAAAGGTTGATTTAATTATCGGTCATCATCCCGTCGGTTTGTCTCTACAAGGATTAGATGACGTAATGAGTCTTCAGGCAGATATTTTAGAATCTTATGGGATTCCTATTAATATTGCTGAAGGAATTTTGAAGAAAAGAATCTCTGAGGTTGCTAGAGGTATTCATTCTTCCAACTCTTTTATCCCAGTAGACGTTGCTCGTAATTTAAAAATTAGTTTTATGAATTTACATACCCCAGCTGATAATATGGTAGCTACTTTTCTTAAAAAAAGATTAGGCAGAGAAAAACCTTTCTATGTTAAAGATATTTTAGATTCACTAGATAAAATTCCTGAGTACCAAGAGTCTATGAGAAGAGGCTCTGCTCCTACTCTTTACTCAGGGATTCCTGAAAACAGAGTTGGAAAAATTGCGGTGACCGAAATAACGGGAGGAACAGAAGGGGATCCAAGTATTTATGAAAAAATGGCTAATGCTGGGGTTGGAACTATAATTGCCATGCATCAATCTGAAAAACATTCATTAAAAGCCAGAAAAGCCCATATTAATGTTGTAGTAGTTCCTCATATTGCTTCTGATTCAATAGGTATGAACTTAATTTTGGATAAGATTGAGAAAAGAGGAATAAAAATATTATCCGCAGGAGGGTTTATTAGAGTAAAAAGATAATATTTTGGAAGCTTTCTATTTAAACTAAATTTAAGTTTTATTTTTATGTATCAAACGAAGAAAAATAAATTAGGTCCTATTGTCATTGCCTCCCCAATTAAAGGCATAAAAACGGTAACTATTTTAGTTCTTTTTGGAATTGGTTCTAAATATGAGAATAAAGGCAATAATGGAGCGGCTCACTTTGTGGAACATATGCTATTTAAAGGAACGATTAAAAGACCCAATGCTAAAATTATTTCTGAGGATTTAGATAAAATTGGAGGTGAATATAATGCTTTTACCAGTAAAGAATATACGGGTTATTATGTAAAAGTTAATACTGATTATTTTAATTTAGCTCTGGATTGGATTTCAGATATTGTTCTTAATTCTCAATTTGACGAGGAAGAAATGAACAAAGAGAGAGGAGTAATTTTAGAGGAAATGAACATGTGTCAGGATAACCCCATGGAATATGTTGGAGAAGTTTTTGAATCGTTAGTTTATGGAAACCAACCGGCAGGTTGGGAAATTTTAGGGACTAAAAAGAACATTAAAAGTATTTCTAGAAATAAACTGTTTAATTTTAAAAAGAGGAACTATCTGCGCTCTAATTGTGTTATTTGCTTAGCTGGAAATTTTGAAAAAGATGCTTTGGAAAAAACAATGCAGAAGTTCTCTAAATTACCTTTGGGGGAAAAACCAAGTAGATCAAAAGTCAGAGATAACCAAAAAACGCCTCGTTTTAAAATCCAGTATAAAAAAACTGATCAAAGCCATTGTATACTGGGCTTCCAAACAGTCAATCTTTTTGATAAAAGACGTTATCCTTTAAACTTATTGGCAGTTATTCTTGGCAAAGGCATGAGCTCACGTCTTTTTTCAGAAGTTCGTGAAAAAAGAGGATTAGCCTATCATATAAGTGCTGATTCAAATATATATACTGATTCTGGGTATCTAGCTGTTCAGGCCGGTTTAGATAGTGCCAGATTTGAAGAAGCTCTTAAAGTGATTCTTCAAGAATTTTACAAGATAGCTAAAGAGAAAGTTGAGGAGGAAGAGCTAAAGAAGGCAAAAGAGTATTTGAAAGGAATGACTTCTATCTCAATGGAGTCTTCCAATAATCAAGCTTCATATTATGGGAATCAGCAACTTCTTAAAGGAAAGATTGAAACCTTAGAGGAAAAATTTAAAATTTTAAATGAAGTAACTTCAACTGATATTTTAAAAGTAGCAAAAGAATTCTTGGTGCCTTCAAAATTTAACTTAGCTGTTATAAGTTCTAATAAGGATAAGAAAAAAATAGAGAAAATTATTAAAAATTGGTATAAATAATTAGCTTAATGGCAAAGACAACTCTTAATATTTCAGTAAGCAGTATTTATAGAATATTTTTTATTATTTTAGTTTTGATTTTCTTGTATTATGTAGCAGATATTTTACTGCTTATTTTTACTTCTTTTATAATTGTTTCCGCTATTTCTCCTCTAGTTGATAAATTAGAAACTAAAAAAATACCTCGTCCGGTTAGCACTATTTTTATTTATTTGAGCGTTCTTTTTGGTATTGGTTATTTATTAACACTCCTGGTTCCTCCAATAATAAGCCAAGGCCAATCTCTTTTGGAAAATTTACCTCGTTATTGGAATGAAATTGCTTCTAATCTTTGGGTAAAAAGATTTTTTAACATTGGAATAGATGCTGAATTATCCGGCGATAAAATATTGGAAATGTTTGGAGGAGATTTTTCTTTTTCCCAAGGCTTTTTTTCTAAAGCAAGTTCTTTGATGGTCCACTTAGTCTATTTCGCAGTTATTTTCTCCCTTTCTTTTTATATGACTATTCAAAAAAATGCTTTGAAGAGAGGAATTAGTATGCTAGTTCCTAAAAAAAATAAAGAATACACAATTTACTTAGTTTCTAGGATCCAAGAAAAAATGGGACACTGGCTCCAAGGGCAGCTTTTTTTAAATGTCATTATTGGAGTTTTAACTTATTTAGCTCTTTCTTTATTAGGAGTTCCTTATGCCTTAATTCTGGCTTTAACTGCCGGATTTTTAGAATTTATTCCAAATATTGGTCCGATAATTGCAACTATTTTTACAACTATAGTAGCTTTGACCGTCAGTCCTTTCATTGCTATTCTAGTAATAGTGATTTTTATAGTTATCCAACAATTAGAAAATCATTTTATTGTTCCTCTGGTAATGAAGAAAGCGGTTGGTTTAAATCCGGTGGTTATTATTGCGGTAATTCTTGCGGGTTTTAAATTAGGAGGACCTCTAGGAGCATTATTAGCGGTTCCTATCACTACAGCTTTTTCTGTTTTTCTTAAAGATTTTCTCAACAAAGAAAATAAAAAGTTTAATCCTTTTTAATCCATGAAATATTTCATTACTACTCCTATTTTTTATGCGAATGCTAAACTGCACATAGCTCATGTTTATACAGGAGTTGTTGCCGACATTCTTGCTCGTTTTCATCGTCAAAAAAAAGACGATGTCTTTTTTTTGACAGGAATGGATGAGCATGGAGATAAGATTTATAAAAAAGCCTTAGCAGAAGGTGGAGATCCTCAAAATTTTTGTGACCGAATTGCTCGAGAGGCTAAAAAAACCTGGAAAAGTCTAGATATTAGTTACGATAAGTTTATTCGGACTACCGATAAAGAACATGAAGAAGGTGTTCAATTTATTTTGAATAATTTATATAAAAAAGATTATATCTATCAAAGGGATTATGAGGGACTTTATTGTGAGGGATGTGAAAAATTTATTACAAAAAAAGAATTGGTAAATGGCAAATGCCCCGAACATGACAAAAAACCGACTCTTGTGAAAGAAAAAAATTATTTTTTTAGATTAGCTAATTATTTACCTCAAATAAAAAAAAGCATAGATAGAGGGGAGCTTCTAATAAAACCAGAAGCGAGAAAAAATGAAATTCTAAAAATTTTGGATCAGGGTCTAGAAGATTTTTCAGTATCGCGTGAATCTGCTAAATGGGGGATTGACTTACCTTTTGATAAAAAGGAAAAAATTTATGTTTGGGTTGACGCTCTAGCTAATTATATTACGGCCTTAAATTATGGTAAGGAAGAGAGGGAACAAGACCTTTTCGCCCGATATTGGCCAGCAGATCTTCATTTAGTTGGCAAAGATATCCTTAAATTTCATGCTATTTATTGGCCAGCTATACTTTTAGCCTTAAAACTCCCTCTGCCCAAACAGATTTACGCTCATGGTTTTTTAACCATTTCCGGAAAGAAAATGAGCAAAACCCTTGGCAATGTAATAGATCCTGATGATTTAGTCCGAAGATGGGGGAGCGATGCTGTCCGTTATTTGTTAATTTCTCAATTTCCATTAGGAAAAGATGGAGATATTTCTCTAGCTAAGATGGAAGCTTCTTATAAAGCAGATCTGGCCAATGATTTAGGTAACTTACTTCAAAGAACTTTAATCATGCTTAAAAAATATAAGATCAAACCGACAATTAATGATTTTGCTTTTAATGAAAAAAAATTTGTAAAGCATATGAATGATCTCGAGATCAATAAAGCGTTAGAAATGATTAAAACTATTATTAGTAGTAGCAATGTTTATATTGAAGAAAAAAAGCCTTGGAAATTATTCAAAGAAGACTCTCAAGCTGCTGGAGAAATTTTAAATAATTTATATTCTCGTTTAAAGATTATAAGTCGTTTGATCTATCCGTTTATGCCAAAAACTTCTTTAGAAATAGCTAGACAGTTAAAAACGATGGATCCCGAACCAATCTTTAAGAAGAATTGATAATTTTAATTTATTTTTTAAAGAATTTCTAAAAAAATCTTTATTTTTTATTTTGTATGCGTATTGCTTTTCCAAAAATTATTGATTCTCATGCTCATTTAAATCTACCTGAGTTTAACGAAGATAGAGAAAAGGTTCTAGACCAAACTCTAGATTCGGGAACTTGGGTTATTAATGTAGGCACTAATTTTGAAACTAGTCGTCAAGCGATTGAAATTGCTCAGCGTTATTCGCAAGGAGTCTATGCCTCTGTTGGAATTCATCCCATTTATGTTGAGGATGAAACATACAGCCAAAAGTGCATGTTAGATTTGATTCAAAACAATGAAAACGTAGTAGCTGTTGGAGAAATTGGATTAGACTATTTCCATATTAAAGATAAAAGGGGGAAAATAAAAAATTCAAATTCTTCTTCAGAAATTTCTAGAAGCGGTAAATCTCTTGAAGAAAAACAACAGGATCTTCTTCTGAAGCAATTAAATTTGGCAAGAATTTCAGGACTGCCTGTAATTTTTCACTGCCGCCATTACAAAAATTACGATGCTCATTATGATTTATTAAAAACTTTGGAAAAATTTGCTACTCTCTATAAAGATTTTGTGTTACGTGGAGTAGTCCATTGTTATACAGGGGATGCTCAATTAGCAAAAATTTATTTGAAACTGGGGCTTTATCTTGGTTTTACTGGGATAATAACTTTTTCTGATAATTACGATAAAATTATTGAAGAAACTCCCTTAGAAAGAATTCTTATTGAAACGGATTCTCCCTATTTATCTCCTGAGCCTAAAAGGGGGAAGAGAAATATCCCTGAGAATGTTAAATTTGTTGCAGAGAAAATCGCTAAGTTAAAAAAAATGAAAATTTCAAAAATAAAAAAGAAAACGCTAGGAAATGCTCAAAAACTTTTTTCTTTTAATGGAAATCATCTTTTCTAAATATTTTTTCTCTCTTTAATTTTTTTAAATTATTTCCTCTCAAGCTATCCTCCTATTTGATTTATCGGAAATTTAGAGTTAATCTTTTGAATAACTGAGATCTTTATTTTTTAAAGTAGAGCCGCGGTGGCGAAATTGGTAGACGCGCCAGCTTTAGGAGCTGGTAGGATTTATCTTATGGGAGTTCGAGTCTCCCCCGCGGCACTTTTAAAAGTTTTATGGATTATTAATAGATGTCTGTTTTTTTAAAGCACTATAAAAAATTAAATCTCTCACAAAAGAAAGCTGTTGATTATCTTGACGGTCCAATTTTAGTGGCAGCCGGTCCCGGAACCGGAAAAACAGAAATTTTAGCCTTAAGAATAGCTAATCTAATCAGACGAAAAAAAGCTAAACCAGAAGAAATCCTGGCGCTTACTTTTAGTAATAGCGCTGTAGCATCCATGAGAAAAAGGACTGTTCAGTTTTTAGGGCTGCAAGCTTATAATATTGAAATAAAAACTTTTCATGGTTTTTGCAATGAAGTGATAAATGATTATCCGGAAAAATTTACTTCTTTCAAAAATTTAGAACATTTGGACGAACTGGAATCATTAAAAATAATTAAGGGAATTTTAAAACGAAAAAGTTTCAAACAAATAAAACCTTTTTATAATCCTTATCTTTATCAGAAAGAGATTCTTAGCACTCTGGGCGAGCTTAAAAGAGAAGGAGTTTCCCCGGAAGAACTTAGAGAAGCTTTAAAAAAGGAAAAAGAAAAACTTATTAGCTCTAAAAAGATAAATTCTAAAACGGGCAAACCAATTGGTAAATGGCAGGCTGCTTTTAAACGATGGGAAAGGTTAAAAGATCTTCTAGAAATTTATAAAGAATATTTAGCAAAAGGAGCCGAAAAAGACCGCTATGATTTTAGCGATATGATAATTTGGGTCACCGAACAGTTCAAGAAAGACTATGAATTAAAAAGTTCTTATCGTGATCGTTTTAAATATATTTTAAGTGATGAATACCAAGATACTAACATTCCTCAAAATGAAGTAATTGAAATTTTGGGAAAGCCTGCTCAAAAACCTAATATTTTTGTGGTAGGAGATGACGATCAATCAATCTATCGTTTCCAGGGAGCTAGCTTAGACAATATTATTTCTTTTGAGAAAAAACATCCTGAAGCTAAAATTATCCCTCTAAATATCAATTACCGTTCTCAACAAAAAATCGTGGCAGGTGCCAAAAGTTTGATCGAGAAGAATAAAGAGAGACTGGCCAATTTTACTCATCAGCAACTTGATAAAAATATTAAATCATTTGCAGAGAAATCTAAAAAGGGGGAAATAACCCTCTATGAATTTCATGATGAGTTGGTGGAGAATTATTTTATCTCCCAAAAAATTAAAGAATTGCATAAAAAAGGGATACCATTTAAAGAAATGGCTATTATAAATCGTACCAACAAAGACATTTCTCAAATAGCAGATTATCTTATTAAAGCCGGTATTCCAGTGGAAACTTCTAATGCTAATTCCATACTTGATGAAAAAGAGATAAGAGACATTCTAAGCATCTTATCAGCAGTTGTTAATCCTCAGGATAATATTGCTATCTATGAAGCTATGAGTGTGGGAATTTGGAAAATTGATTCAATTGATTTTTTAAAATTTACCGTTCAAGCCAGCAGAGCGAGAAAAAAATATATTGATTTTTGGGAACAAAAAAATATCGAGAAAGGAAAAGAAAAAATCGCCTGGAAGGATTTTAAAAAAATAGACATTTTTTTTCAAAAGATTATTCAATGGCATAAGGAGAGTATTCATTCTCCGGCAATTTTAGTATTAGAAAAAATTATTAATGAAGCTGGCTTAATTGAAGCTTGCTTGAAAGAAAAAAACATTAGGGAACTTAATAGAATATTTTCTCTATTCTCTTTTGTAAAGAAAAATAACCGGAAAAATATTTCTTTAAAATTAAAGGTCTTGTTAAAAGATTTGAAAATTATGCAAGAAGATGAATTATCTATAAAAGAGAAAACGCTCTCTATGGCAGAAGATGACGTTCAAGTTATTACTGCCCATGCGGCTAAGGGTTTGGAATTTGAAGTAGTTTTTATCCCCCGCCTTTATCAAGGAAATTGGAGCGGCAAAAGAGAACATAATACCCTCAAGATTCCTTGGGAGAGTCTTTCTTTGTCTAAAAGAAACAGAAATGAGTCGGTAAAAGATGATGATGAAAGAAGATCTTTCTTTGTTGCAATGACTAGAGCTAAAAGCCAACTTTTTTTGAGTAGAGCAGATTATTACGATTTTGCCGATAGTTTTGCCGATAGTAGCATAAAAGCTCCTTCCAGACTTTTAGAGGAGATAGAAGAAAATTTTTTTGAGAGGGGAAAAACTGAAAAATATGAAGATACATCCCTAGAGAGAATAAAAATAGAATTAAAAGAAAAACCGATTATCAATTCTAAAAAACGTTTAGAACAAGAAAATAATTTTTTAAGCCAACAAGTAGAAAATTTGGTCTTAAGTCCCACCAGCTTAAATCTTTATTTGCACTGTCCTCTTAAGTATAAATACGAGAAACTCTTAATGATTCCTAGTGCTAAAAATAAAACAGCTTCACTGGGGACATCTATTCATGCGGCTCTAGAAAGATTTTTTAGAGACTTTAAAGAAGGAAAGCCGGTCGGTAAATCTTCTCTGCTTACTTTTTTTAAAGAAGCTATTGCGCAGGAAATTTTTACAGCGGATGAATTAAAAGATGCCTTGAGAGAAGGGAAAAAAATGCTAGGCAATTATTTTCAAGAATATAATAAAAGTTTTGTAAAACCGTTGGCTTTAGAGATGGATTTTGAAAAAGTTTATCTTCAAAAAATACCAACTTTAGATGTTGGTTCAGTAATGCTTACCGGGAAAATAGATAAAATTGAAGCGCTTAATCAAAAGATAAAAAATAAAAAGATCAAAACTCCCGTGAAAGTTATTGACTATAAAACAGGTAAATCTCAAACAAGAAATGAAATTTTAGGAAAAACAAAAAATTCTTCAGGAGATATTTATCGGCAATTAGTTTTTTATAAATTGCTTTCTCTCTTGGATAAAAAATTTCCTTACTCCGTAGAAGAAGCCGAAGTGGATTTTGTTAAATCAGAAAATGGACGTTTTAGAAAAGAAAGCTTTCCGATAACTAAAGAAGAAACAGCTAAATTGAAAGAAGAAATAGAATTGGTGGCTCAGAAAATAAAAAAATTAGATTTTAAACCTACTCAAGATAAAAGAAAATGTCAGCGTTGTGACTTTAAAAATATCTGCTCTCGTTTTTAAAGTTTTTTTAAATTGTTTTGCGAGTTTTTTTAACAGTATTTTTTTATACTGGGCTATAAGAATTTTTTAAAGAGAGGAGGTGATAATATGAAAAGTAAAAAATTTATAGCTTACTCCCCACATTTCTTTTCAAAGTTTTTTTCCTTTCTCAGGAGTAATAAAAGCAAATTCTTTTTGTTCGCTTTAGTAATGGTGGCTCTTGTCTTTGCTCTAAGTGTACGTTCCTATTTTTCTACCGAGGAAGGATCTTCTGGGAATAAAGTTTCTTTAGCAACCTTGGATTTAGAAGTATCCGAAGAGGATGGATCTGTTTTAGCCCCTTTTGATTTTGGGAATATTTATCCCGGGTGGGATCATGAAATGAGAGGAAAAATTAGTAGTCTTAATTCAAGCGAAATGATTTTCAGAATAATGGTTAAAAATGGTAGTTTTGATTTCACGAGTTTAGCGAATGTCATTCTTTATGAGTTAAAGATTGAGAACGATTTAGCTGTGCCAATTTATTCAAAGAATGGTTATTTAAAAGACTTGAATGAGGATAATAATTTTATGAATATTGTGATTGGTCCGGAAGATTCTTTTGTCTATTCACTGAATTTAAAAGTTCCTTCAGATATTGATGATTGCACTACTCCGGAGAATGAAGACGATAATCAATACCAAGGAAAAAGTGCTCAATTTGATTTTATGATTCAATCAACTCAAACAGAGAATAGTTTCTGGCAAGGGTTTTAGTTATTTAATAAATTAATTAATAGGTAGAGATGATAAGAATTTTTGGGGCTTTTACTTCTCTTATGATGTTAGGAATTTTTTGTTTCGGCTTGAAATTTACTGAAGCTTATTTTTCTCAGAGTTGTTTGCTTGAAAATAATAAAATTACTTTAGGAGACTGGACAGGTCCTGTTCTAGAGATTGTTCAAGCCCCTCAAGGAGATGTAGCTTATAGCAATTTAAGAATTAAAGTTAGGGGAGTTGATTCTTTTTCAACTTTAAAGAACTTTGAGTATCTTCTTTTTTCCCATAATCCAGAGAGTTTTTCTTCGGATCAAGTCAGCGAATTAAACTCCATTTATTTTGAAGATGTTGAAAATAATATTTTGACCAGAGAAGTAGAAATATTTTTGCCCTTGGATAAAATAGAAAATTCAAGCCATAAACTTTGTGCTAGCGATGAAATGTGGTGTGAAAATAAACCTTTACCGTCCGGAGAATATTATTTAATTGTTAGAGCTTATGATACAAGCGAAACTTTAGATTCTTCAGGTAATAGGAGCGAGGATTTAATTTACCAGTTTACTAAAAAAGACGCTCAAATTATTTGTGGATTGGCCTCTCTCAAAGCGAAAGCGGGGGAGGGAATTAATTTTCCAGATATTGCTTGCTTAGCAGAACCAGAACTTAAAGAGATAAAATGGGATTTAGATAATTCAGACGGAATAAATTTAGATGATCCTGATTTAGTAGGCAACGCCCCTTTTTTGGAAGGAGGTATTTTAATCCCAGGGACTTACTCGGCTTTTGTAGAAGCTAAAAGTGTAGAAGGGAAGACAAAAAGTCAGTCATTTGAAATAAATATTGGCAATCCCTCTCTCTTTTTTGGAGATCTAATTATTAATGAGTTTCTCCCTGATCCAATCGGAGATGATAAAGCGTTAGCTCCAGGAGGAGAGTGGATAGAAATTTATAATAGCTTAGAAACCGGTGTAGATCTTTTGGGGTTTATGCTTTACGACGATTATGACAACCATGATCTTCCTATTGTTAAAAATAACTGCCAAGATTACTCAAGCGTTATCTTTCCCCATTCTTATAAATTAATTTATCGAAATGGTGATGCTGATTTTTCGCTTAATAATAGTGGTCCGGAAAGAGTTAGGCTTTTTAGTGGATTTATTGAAAATGAGAGTGTCCTTTTAGATAGTTGTGAATATTCAGAGAAAGTTCTAGAAGGTAATTCTTTGGCTAGAATCCCTGACTTAGGAGAGGAGTTTTATCAAATTAATCCTACTCCAGGTGAAATCAATAAAACCCCCTGACATTGCAGGGGGTTTTATTAACTGAGTTTATGTTTAAACTGAGTAGCTTTTTAAAAAGGTGCGATGAAGAACATGCCTCGGAAATCTTTTATTTTTGTTCATTTTTGTTCTATCTATAATAATGTAAATTAATTAATTTACAGACCCGGTACCTGCTGACTGAAAACTTTCAAGTTTTCTAGCTGATTTGAGGTCAATGTTTTAGCATCTTTTAGAGCTAACTCGATATCATTTTCGGAGAATGTTTTCTTCTCTCCTATATTTAGCTGAGAAGAATATCCCATTTTCTTTGCTAAATAGTCTTCCATGTATACTTTATGCTCTGCTGTTATAGAAGGATCATTATGATTATCTAGATACTGCTTGATTGCTGAACGGGCTAAAGTTGTTAAACTATCACCCTTAGCTGCTGTTACTTCATAAGATCCACCATCTTGGGAAATTATGGTTTCTTCTTGCTGAGGGGTTGTTTCCGTCGCTACCTCTTCCGTCGCTACCTCTTCTTCAGTAAATTCTTCTATTTCAGTAATTTCTTCTGAATCTGCCTCTTCTTCATCAGTTTTTCCCTCAATTATTTCTTCAATATTTACTTCTTCAGAAGTTTCTTCTGCTAAATTCTCTTCTGTTTCTTCAGCTCCTCTCTTTGAATAAGAATAAACACCCAAAGCAATTGCTAAAACAATAACTATTGATAGAACTATTCGAACATTGTCGTGTATCCAATTTTTGATTTCCGAAGGCCAGCCTTCTGAAGGTTCAGGGGCTTCGCCTTCATTCTTCATCTTATTCACCCCCTTTCATTTGTTTTTGTAGCATAATTTTAGTTCAGATAAATCTAAACCTCGACCGTTAGGCAATCCTAACAATGAAGCCTTGAAGTGTCAAGAAAATGTAAAAACAATTGCTTTTAATCAAAATTTATGATAAAAATTACTTTTCTTAAATTAGATTAAAAAATATTAGTCAGTTCTTTAAAAATGTCAAGGCAAAGTAGAAATGTCCTACCCTCCAGCAATATAGAAATGTCCTAGTAGACCATTTCGTTAGGTTAATTAAATATTTAAACTTGTTGTTT
>CAZTZK010000020.1:0-5254 GCA_964618065.1 uncultured Candidatus Saccharibacteria bacterium
TCTGGAACCGGCAGATGCCTGACATAATCAAACGCCGGGTGTTTTTCTCCAGGCTTCGGCGTCTTATTATAATAATTCACCCTGGCGACCCAAAACCCTTTATCAGGATTCCAGGTAACAGAGCCGGACACCAGACAATCTGGCTTTGCAGGATCGTCTCTGTGAGCAACTTCAACTTCGAGATTGTTAGGAAGCCTTTCTGAGCTTCCTGATCCTCCACTGCCTACGATTGTCAAGATGGCAATACTAACTATAGCAAATGCCAAGAATGACTTTATCAACAACTCCATTACTCCTACTATTCTTTTTCTTTCCATTTCTTTCATTTTCTTCCTCCTTTTAATTTAAAGTTAAATTTTTAAAGAACCAATTATTCTAGCATAATTTAATCATTTTGTCAAAAGAATTGCCCCAAAAAAAAGAAAATGGGCAATTTTTGTTACTAGCTTTAATTTACCAAACAGGACTACCCTAAAATCAATTTTAGAGTTAGAATAAATTAGAATAAAAAAGTTAAAAACTTTTGAGAAATCTTTTGAGAAAATAATGCTGACTTAAAAATGAAAAAATTTAGACCAGTAGTACTTGTTATTCTTGATGGCTGGGGCCATTGGGACGAAAAAGAGGGCAATGCTATTTTAAACGCTAAGTTGTCCACTTTTGAAATACTAGACAATTACTATCCAAAAATATTTCTACAGGCTTCAGGTCTTGCTGTCGGTTTGCCTTGGATGCAACCCGGTAATTCAGAAGTGGGGCATCAAATACTGGGGACCGGGCAGATAATTTATCAATATTTGCCACGTATTTTTAACTCCATAAGAAATGGTAGTCTCTTTAAAAACGAAATTTTATTAAATGTAATTCGGCAAACAAAAATTAATAAAACTAAATTACATTTTTTTGGTTTAATAAGCGACGGCGGTGTCCATTCTCATACTGATCATCTCGCTGTTTTATTAGAAATAGTCAAAAAGGAGGGGGTTCCTTCAGAACAGGTATTTATCCATGGAATTACTGATGGTAGAGATGCCCCTGCTAAAAGTGCTAAAAAATATTTAAATAAAATTCTCAATCAAAACTTTGGAAAATTTGCTAGTATTAGCGGGCGTTATTATGCCATGGATAGAAATAAAAACTGGGATCGCACCGAAAAGGCTTTCCAAGCAATGACCCAAGGCATAGGTGTCCCAGAGACTGATTTATTAGAAGCCATAGAAAAACAATATCAGAAAAAAAATACTGATGAATTCATTGAGCCAATTGTTTTTGTTGGAAGTGATAAAAAACCAATAGGCTTAATAGAGGAAAATGATATCGTTGTTTTTTTTAATTTCAGAAAAGACCGAGCTCGCCAAATAACTAGAGCATTTACTGATTCAAATTTTAGTAAATTTAAATCAACAGCAAGACCAAAAGGAATAAGATTCGTTTCTATGGCTCCTTATGGCAAGAAAATAAAAACCGAAGTGATGTTCAAACCCCAGAAAATAACTTCCAGATTAAGTGAAATTCTCTCTAAAAAAGGATACAAGCAACTTAAAATAGCAGAAACAGAAAAATATGCTCATGTCACCTACTTTTTTAATGGAGGTATAGAAAAACCATTTGAAGGAGAGGATCAAATGCTGATTCCTTCTAAAAATAATCGTTCCTATGCAGAAGTCCCAGCAATGAGCGCTTATGAAATAACTGAAGAGCTTATAAAAAGAATTGGAAGGAGTAACTACGATTTTATTGTTGTTAATTATGCAAATCCTGACATGGTAGGCCATACTGGAGATTTAAAAGCAGGAATAAAAGCGGTAGAAACAGTAAATAAATATTTAAGGCATACCATAGAAGCTGTTTTGGGAGTAAGAGGATGCCTTTTAATAACTGCTGATCATGGAAATGTAGAAGAAATGATCAATTTGAAAACAAAGAAACCCGACACCCAACATTCTAATAATCCTGTTCCCCTTTGGTTTGTAACGCCTGATAATTATAAAAAGAGAAAAACGAAAGAATTGGTAGACAAAAAAGCTCAAGGAATCCTAACTGATATTCCTCCTACTATTTTAGATATCTTCGGAATTGAAAAACCCCTTGAAATGAAAGGGGTTAGTTTATTAAAAAGTATTCAGGAGAAACAATAACTGCTAAAAAGGTTTCCATTCTTCTTCTAGATTTTGAGCGTTTTCTTTATCGTTATTTTTAATTTTATTCAAAAGATTTTGAGCTTTTTCTTTTAGAATTCTTAACTTGGAAATACTTTGGTTTAAAGCCGCTTGGCTGAAAGCGCCTTTTTCTCGATAAATCTTTTTTTCTGATTCAAGCAATTCATCCAAAAAGAAATTTAAATTCTCATCAAAATCAAATTCTTTTTCTTCTTTCTCAGAGGAAATAGTAGGGAACGTTCCTTCAATCTTTAATCCAAACCTTTTAACAATTTCTCTCTCTTTTTCTCTTAAAAGTTCTAATTCGTCTAGAAAATTTTTGCGAATTCTTTCTTGATCTTCTGGAGAAAGCTCAACCTCTTTTTTATTATTTTTATCTAAGTCATCCATATTTTTTAGTTTATGATCATTTTTATTCTACTCCTTGAGACAAAAATTGGAAATAGTTACCTAAAAGATATAAAGCGTTCCCGGCAGGATTTGAACCTGCGACCTCAACCTCCGCAAGGTTGCGCTCTATCCAGCTAAGCTACGGGAACATTTAAAACTTGATCATTCTCTCTACAATATTTGACAATTCTTCCTTTTGCTCCTTTTCCGGCAAAAATTTTAATAACACCTTTCTAATTTTAACGGGATCTGTCTCACCAATAGGAAGCTGAATGCGAGGCGCATAAGTTTTCTTCCTAATAATACTCACATAGGAATCTTGAGGAAGTCCGTAAAAAATCCAAAATGATTTTAAATCATTAAAACTATAAATTTTACTATCAACTTCAATGGCTTTTTTCGTTATTTTAAATTCTATGAGCCTAGGGTCTCTCTTGGTAAAAATATAACCAACAATAGCAATTAGGATAAAAGTTATTCCCATTAACCAAAAACCAAGCCAAAAAGCTCCTATAATTATTAGACCTAGAAAAAATCCTCCCTTTAAATACCACTTCTTATTTTTCTCCATCTTTTCGTATTCTCTGGCTTTCCAGGAAAAAATAATTTGGGAAGGATTATCTATCTTTCTAATTAAATTCCCTCTCGGAAAATCTTTCTTTTTAGTCTCTATTCCTGCGTCTATTTGTTTTCTTCCTCTTTCTTTTATCTCTCCTAAATTTTTTAAATTAATCATATCTCTTTCTGCCATAGCTTTTGACTTTTAAAAAAAATTAAATCCAACAAAAATTTTAAATCTCTTCTATTTTTTATTTTAACACTTTTAGACAAGAAAAAACAAACAAAAATGACTAAAAAATATAATGAAATTAACGATTCTACAGTTTGTTTATTTTATAGGTTTTCTCTAAAGGCTCACAAATAAAAAGATCACCGTCAAATTTTTCAATTCCAAATTTTTCTATAACTTTAGATGCCTGCCTAAAAGAACCAAATTCCGCAAAAACAGTCGGACCCGAACCAGACATTCCACATTTATAAGCTACTTTTGAAAAATAATTGCAAGCTTCATTGATTGCAGGACATATTTTTTTGGCTAATTTAAAAAAACTTTTTCCTGTTTGGTCATAATCTTGATACATCTGAGCAGTGTTTACTCTTTTATGAGGTCTTGCTAAGACATAAACCTTAGAAACATCTACCTTTAGAGCTTTAATTTTTTCACCTTTACCTTCAACTAAGGCCCTGCCAAAATTTAGCACGAAGAAAGGAACATCACACCCCACTTCTAAAGCAATTTTAGCAAGCTTATTGGCCGGAATCTGAAGATCATAAATTTTATTTAAACCAACCATAAAACTAGCAGCATCGCTAGAACCCCCGCCCAAACCGGCACTTACAGGAATAGCTTTTATTAGATGGACCTTGCAAGGAAGTTTTCTCTTGGTATATCTTTCTAAAATACTTTTAGCCTTTTTAATTAAGTTCAGATCCTTTGAGCAAACAATAGAACCGGATAATTCAAATTTCTTACTTTTTGAAATTAACAAACTGTCATAAAGATTGACTGCCTGAAATACAGAACTTATTTTATGGTATCCTCCCGGAAGTTTCCCCAGTATTTTAAAACTAAGATTTATTTTGGCATAAGCTTTTATTTCAAGAATTTTCTCTTTTTCTTCAGTAAAACTTTTGGCGACAATCAAATCCTTGGGAATTGTTAGTTTTAGATTCTCAGTTGATCCGGCAACCATTCTCACTTTGTAATCTAATCTTTCAGCTAAAGAAGCATCGTCTGTTCCTGCAAATTTTTCTCTTTTGGCAGATTCATGAGCTTTTTTTAAAATTTCATATTTAAATACTTGAGGAGTTTGAGCAAGTCTTAAATCACTTCTGTCAACTGTCTTTTTGATAACTCTTTTTCCTGCTTTAACAGTATCTCTGACTAAGATTACCGGAATTGCAGCTCCAAATTTCTCGGCACTTGCAACACATCTTTTAATTATATCCTTACTAATTAAAGGTCTGGGTATGTCATGGACTAAAACTAAATTAGCATTTTTAATTTTATTCAGCCCTTTATAAACAGAAGCTTGCCTTGTTGCTCCTCCAGCAATTATTTTATTTACTTTTTTAAATTGATATTCCTTAACTATTTCCCGACAGTTTTTAATCTTATTTTTTCTAACAACCAAAATAATCTCATCACATAAATTAGAATCCTCAAAGGTAGAAACAGAATGAGCCAAAACAGATTGACCGGAAAGGTTGAGAAAAGTTTTATCTTTACCTCCCATTCTTTTCCCTTTTCCTGCTCCAACTAAAATAGCGACATTTTTTCTTTTCCTTTTTAAAGTCATTCTATAGAGATTAAGAAATGTTATTGATTCTTTAATATTTAGTAAACTCTTACCCCCTTTCCGTCCACAAAATAAATACAATTCAACTAATCAAAAACTTCTGCTATTATTCTAACATAAACTTTTCATTAATTACATATTGGAGAGGTGCCTGAGTGGTTTCCACCCAGAGGCTGGTCACCCCTTTATCTGTCATTCCCGTGCCTGCCTGCCGGTAGGCAGGAAAGCGGGAATCCCGAGAAGACAAGAACCAAGATTTAGATGATGGATAAAAATTATTACATTTACATATTAACTAATAAAAAAGACGGAATTCTTTATATAGGAGTTACCAACAATTTAGAA
>CAZTZK010000021.1:0-6819 GCA_964618065.1 uncultured Candidatus Saccharibacteria bacterium
TAAACCAATAATGTTTTGATAAACTAAAGCTAACTTGAGATAATTTTTATAGCCACTCTTATTGACGGTAATTGCAGAATTAGCCGCCTGCATTCCTCCGGAAATTGCTTCCCAAATAAAAGATCTGTCTTCGTCATTTAAATCTGCTCCTTTTTCTCTTATTCTATCTTGAGCTAAAAGCAAGAGAGTATCTGAAAGAGCTAAAAAGGAAAGATCCCTATTTTGGTTGTAGTAAACAGATTGACTCAAATCTTGTCCCACTTTTTCCAAATCCGGATCTGCTGTAGAAGCTTGAGCTAAGGCTTTCCTGTAATAGCAAGAAGCTATGTATTTTTGCCCTAAAACATAAACTACTGCAATAAAACTGGTTAAGATCCCCACAAAAAGAAGAGAAATAGCCAATGAAACCTTGGAAGGTTTTGGCTTTAGATCAGTTTGACCTTTCATCCTTATTTTTTCAGCCGAAGAAGAAGCTCTTGTTTTTTTCTCCTCAAAAAATTTATCTCTATTGCTCAAAGCACCTATGGCAGCAAAAGTCAGCCACCAAACAAAAAGAAGAGTTAAAGAAGAAGTTGTCAGGAACAGCATTATGGTTATAAAAAGCCAAAGTAGAGATAAGGGGGTTACCAATCTTGTTTTCCCCTCTTCTCCTCTGTCCTCTTTTTCTTCCTTGAAAAAACTGTCATAGACATTAATTAAAACATAACGCCCCATAACAAAAACGAGGAAAAGAAAACTCAAGCCCAATAAAATTCCTCCCGTGGCAAATAAGGTAGAAACAAAACTTACTCCTTGGTTAAAATCAATAGTAGCCAGATTGCCCAACGGCATTTTATATTCTCCGTAAAAATAGGAAAAATTTCCCGGACCGGCACCAAAGAAGAATTTTTCCTTTAGACCTCCAGTAATTACTTGCAAGGTATTTCCCCAAGAAGGAGAAACTTCAACCGGCAAGTTGGGGACATTAAAAAATGGGTTTTTTGCAAAGATTCCAAAGAGACAAAAGATAAAAACCAAAGTAGGCAACCAAAATAAACTTGGTTTCCCCTTATTATTTCTTAAAATTCCAACTACCATTGATAAGCCTAATAAAATCGCCAAGATTATCCAAATCAATTTGAAATCAATTAAGACTATTATCATCAAAGCTAAAATGGTCGTTATGGCAGCAACAATCCGAAGCAGTTTGCCTCCAACTCTTTCAGTTAAAAGAGACAAAGAAAGAATTAGTAAAGAACCCGCGTAGATACTTAAAGAAAAAATTGTTCCAATAGTGTTGAAAGAATTGCCCACTCCTTTTAAAAAGCCAAATAAATTAATTCCTAACAAATGGAGCAAGGCGCTTAAAAAAACCAAGGAGCTAGAAATTAAAAAATTAAAAACTAAAAAATAAACAGAATCCTTTTTATTGAAATTATTAGTAACAACAAAGAAAAGAAGAGCAAAGAAAAGCACAGCCATCAGGGAGGTACCCTCTCCTCCTAAATAACCCCAAACGCTATTTTCTCTATAAACTGAAAAAATAGAGGCTAGGGAGTAGATTGCCGCAAAAATCAAAATAGGTATAGAAAGAAAACTTCTTTTAATTTGCAGCTTGTTTTCACTCACCATGCGACCCAACCAAGCTGTTCCAGCAACACCAACCAAGATAATAAGTAGCATAAGCTTATTGAATTCAATAGGACTGGCTGTGGCCGGAAGGAAAAATAAAGGGATTAAAAAAACCGCCAGGTGAATACAAATTTTAGTGACCTTATCCAAAGGATCCACTAAATTAGTTCTCCCTTTTTTAACTCCAACCGAGGAGCTACTACCAAATTTTTTAGGATCAACTTTTTTTGATTCAGCGACAGAATCCTCTTTTACCAAATTAATTTTAACCTGATTCTTGTCCATTTTTAGTTTTAATTAAAAAATTATTTATTGTTTAATTTTTATATAAATTGTTAAATTAAAAACAGTCAAAAAATGCAAAGTAATTTTTTGATAATCTTTTAAATAATTTTGAACGACTAAATTATAAACAATTTAATCTTTTTTGCCAAATATTATAAAAAATTTACAGCCGAATCTATTTTTAAATCTTTTATTTTTACTGTATAATAATTAGAGATTACTCCTTATAAATTATTAACAACAATCAACATGAAAATTCTAGTTACCGGCGGTGCCGGCTTTATCGGATCTCACCTTTGCAAAAGGCTCTTGGAAGAGGGCAATGACGTTTTATGTGTAGATAACTATTTTACTGGCAGTAAAGAAAATGTTGCTGATTTAATTGGAAATTACAAATTTGAGTTGCTAAGGCATGACATAACTTTTCCTCTCTATGTGGAAGCAGACCAAATCTACAATCTTGCTTGTCCCGCTTCTCCTGTTAAATATCAATTTGATCCTGTGCAAACTACAAAAACATCAGTTCACGGAGCAATTAATATGTTGGGATTAGCTAAACGTATCAAAGCAAGAATCCTGCAAGCTTCTACTTCAGAGATTTACGGGGATCCGGAAGTAAGCCCTCAACCGGAAAGTTATTGGGGTAAGGTAAACCCTATTGGAAGAAGATCCTGCTATGATGAAGGGAAACGTTGTGCTGAAACTCTCTTTTTTGATTACTACCGCCAGAACAAAGTTGATATAAGAGTTGCCCGCATTTTTAATACTTACGGACCCAATATGGCTATTGACGATGGTCGGGTAATTTCCAATTTTATTGTTCAGGCTTTACAAAATAAAGATCTCACTATTTACGGAGACGGTTCCCAAACTAGAAGTTTTCAGTATATTGATGATCTCGTTGAAGGTATGCTAAGAATGATGAACCAGGAAAAAACAGTCGGACCTCTAAACTTAGGTAATGAAAATGAATTCACTATTAAAGAATTAGCAGAGAAAGTACTGTTGGCTATTCCGGAAAGCAAAAGTAAAATAGTTTACAAAAAAGCTGTTGAAGATGATCCTCAACAGAGAAAACCGGATATAACCCTAGCAAGAAAAGAATTAAATTGGGAACCTAAAATAATGCTGGAAGAAGGACTAGGAAAAACAATTGAGTATTTTAAGGGGAAAGTTAAAAAAGATTAGAATAAATTTAACTTATTTAACTCTCTATTTTTTTAAGAAATCGGGTCTTTATGCTAGATTATTAATTTCATTTTTCAAAATCTCTTTTATATTCTTCCCAAGGCTTGTTGTGAAATTTTCATCAGCAACAAAATTTTCTAAATCTAACTTAATGCTCCGCTCATCAGCTTGAGCTATAATTTTCAATAGTTTCTTTTTTAAATCATTTATATCGGAAATATTCTCAATACAATTTAAATTGGGACTGATTTTTTTCTGTAAATACCACATTAAATCAAAATAGTCTCTCCCCTTAACATCAATTAAAACTTTTCCGGACTTATCAATTTTTTCCCATTTTCTATAAAGGACTGCTCTGATTTTTGTTGCCATTAATGTGGCCAAATCAAAAGTGTTAATTAAAATAGATTGATTAAATTTAAACAGGGGCTTAATTTCTGTTTTATATTTTTTGCAAAAATTAAATTCTTTGAAAATTTCAATCTTCAAATGTAACCAGCCCGATTGGCTATTATTACTCAAATCCAATTGTCTAAGAATTGGAAATTTTAAATATATTCTAAATTTTTGAATTTTTATTTTTATCGGTAAATCTATTTCTTTCTTAAAATATTTTTTTAAATCTTCAGCTACCTTATCCAGTTTGATTTTTTTACTAGTATCAATAAAATCAAGGTCTTCAGAAAGACGTGGCAGGCCATAACAATGAGCCAAAGCTGAACCACCGTAAAACACTAACTCACTATATTTTTTATGAGAAT
This sequence comes from uncultured Candidatus Saccharibacteria bacterium, assembly GCA_964618065.1. Classification (GTDB taxonomy): domain Bacteria; phylum Patescibacteriota; class Minisyncoccia; order CAIUEV01; family JAHKAQ01; genus M55B174. The sequence continues at coordinate 3,846 of CAZTZK010000021.1, forward strand.
AAAGATAGTGCAGAATAAATATTTGTAAATAACTTTTCACTAAGTTTCTTTTGTATAAATCTGTTTTGTCAAAATTTTCTTTAATAATACTTTTTAGTTCGGAAATCACTTTAATCATTGTTATTATCTCGCTAAATAATTAAAAATCATTTTCATTCTTTTAGAACCCTCCAGCTTAATGTATTTTTCCAATTCCTTAAAATCTGACTGGCTAAAATTATTCATGTTTAATCTTAGCTCGGCTATCTGTTCTTCCGTAGCTAAAATATTTTTTCTAAAATACAGAAAATCAAACAAGGCTTTAGCTAAACTAGCTTCAGCGATTAAAAAATTTTCTTTCTTCGTAATCTTGAATCCCCTGAACAATCTTTCTCTGATGTGATAATACTTAAAAACTCCTAGAACATTAGTCAATTTAAAAGTTTTCTTCTCAGTAACTAGAGTAAAATTATTAACAGTTTCTGTTAAAATTCCATACTTCTCAAGCACATATTCTAAGCTTAAATAACTCGGTTTATAAATAATATTAGCAACAAATTCATAATATTCTTTAACAATATTTTTTTTCTCAACATTATCTAGAAAAGAGTGGCTTACATACATTCCTCTTTTTAAAGCAATAGTTTGCTTCCTTTTGGCTAAACGGTAAAATAACATTTTTAAATAATCTTTATTTTTTTCAATTGGAGCCAGGTTATCAATAGTAAAATATGGAAGATCATTAATAGCCTCTTCAATTAATTTTGATTTAGTTTTTTTAAAATTAGCCATAAATACTTGTTTCTATTGGTATACACTAATTGTATACTTTTGGAAATAGGTTGTCCAGCACATATCCTACATTTGATGAGATACATAGGTAACACTTCCTCGTTAAAAATGATTTGAATTTTAATTACCTAATCTGTATACTAACAATTGAAATTATATTAGTAAACATTCTTATGAAAATACTCGTCACCGGCGGAGCTGGTTATCTTGGAAGCCATATGGTTCATCTGCTGCTAAAAAATAACCACCAGGTAGCTGTCTTAGATAATTTAGAAAATGGGCATCGTGAATTATTACCAAAAGGAATCTCTTTTTTTAAGGCAGATTTAAGAGATTTAACAGAAACTGAAAAAATAATAGAAAAATTTCAACCGGAAGCGATAATCCACTTTGCTTGTTATATTGCCGCCGGGGAGTCAATGAAAAAACCTTTTCTTTATTTTGAAAATAATTTGCTGGGAGGGATCAATCTCTTGGAAGCAATGCGTAAAAAGAATGTCAAAAAAATTGTTTTTTCCTCCAGCGCCGCTGTTTATGGAAAGGGTAAAAATAAACCGCTCAAAGAAACCGACCCTCTCAACCCCAGTAATATTTACGGAGAGACCAAAGCCATGCTTGAAAAAATATTAAATTGGTACTCCCAAATTTATAAAATAAGATATGTATCTTTTCGTTATTTCAACGCTGCCGGAGCCAGTTACGGAATAGGAGAAAAACATGAACCGGAAACTCATCTGATTCCCCTCTTATTGCAAGCAGCAAATGGAAGAAAGAAAAAAGCTTCTATTTTCGGCAAAGATTATCCAACCAAAGATGGCACTTGCATCCGCGACTATGTTCATGTAGTTGACCTTTGCCAAGCGCACTTAAAAGCTTTAGAATACTTAAACGAACCGGGCAACCCTTCAGAGGTTTTTAATCTCGGAACTACCCGAGGGAAAAGCGTTCAGGAAATAGTGAAGCTTATTAAAAAAATAATTCGGCAAGATTTTCAAGTAAAAACAGAAAAAAGAAGACCGGGAGATCCTCCTTTTTTAACAGCTGACATTACAAAAGCCTTTAAAATACTCGGCTGGCAACCGGAGAAAAGTTTAGAGGATATTATAACCTCCGCCTGGAGGTGGGAACAGAAAATTTCCAAAAGTTAATTAGAGCAAAAAATGAGAGATTATTTACGCAACAAAAATATTTTTTTAGTTATTCCTGTTTTTAACGAAGCCCCAGCTATCGCCCAAGTAATCACCGAAATAAAAAAGAAAGGTTATTACAACCTTATTTTAGTTGATGACGGCAGTAAAGATAATACTTACCAAGAAATAAAAAAAATTCCTCGCGTTATTGCTTTAAGACATAGGTTCAACCGGGGGAAAGGAGCTGCCGTTAAAACAGGGATTGAAGCCGCTCTTACGCTGGGAGCTGAAATAATTGTTACTCTTGATGGAGACGGCCAACACGACCCCTCAGATATTAAAAAGCTAACCCGCCCTATTGAAAAGGAAAATTTTGATTTAGTCCTGGGCTCCAGGCTCATCAATCCCAAAGGAATGCCCAAAAGCCGACTTCTTTTAAATAAATTCGGCAATTTTTACACTTGGACAATTTACGGTTTAAAGGTAACCGACAGCCAATCCGGCTTTAGAGCTTATTCTAGCCAAGTTGCCGAAAGAATAAATCCTCAAGCTGACCGCTACGATTTTGATAGTGAAATTATCAGAGAAGTTGTCTCTCAAGAATTACGTTTTAAAGAAGTCCCCATTAAAGTAAGATATACCCCCTACTCTCTAGGAAAAAAACACGGACAAGGTTTAAAGAATGGTTTTAAAACTGCTTTAAGAATTCTCTGGAATTCAATAAGTTAGCAAATAATTGACTTTTTGAAAAAAATATTAAAAGATTAAGAAGTTAAAAAATATTTTACCCCAATGATTCCTGAAAAATTGCAGCTTTATCAAGCATTAGTTGTCTTTATTGCCAGTGTTATACTTTATCAAAGCTTTGCTAAGCTTATTAAAAGAGATCCTCAACAAACTATATTAAAATTTTTAATTCGTTTAGCTATTTGGGGCGGAATGGGAGCAGTGGCTTTATTCCCTTCCCTCTCTTTAATAATCGCTAAGTTTATTGGAATTGAAGGAAATGTTAACGCTGTTATTCTAATAGGTTTTTTGCTAATTTTTCTTATGATTTTTAAATTACTCTCTGC
>CAZTZK010000022.1:0-4797 GCA_964618065.1 uncultured Candidatus Saccharibacteria bacterium
TTTCTCATTTTATAGGTGATTTTATTCTTCAGGGTTCTCTTGCTATTAAAAAAAGAGGAGTTAATAAATACATGCTGGCGCATGGAATAGTAATGGTAATTGCTTTTTTCCTTCCCTTAGTTAACTATCCAGCGGGCAAAGTCATTATCGGAGCTCTAATAATATTCATTTCCCATATAGTAATTGATGCAATCATAGTAGAAATCAAAAGACTATTAAAGATTAATCCTTCAGGATATCTTTTCCATGCTTTTACGGGAATTGACCAAATACTCCATATTTCTATTTTGTATTTTGTTTTCAGCCACCTTATATTATAGTTTATAAGATAGATTGCTTAAACAAAGAAAATCTTTATTTCGTAAAGTTTTGCTATTTATTATTTTTTGATTAAAATAAATTAAGAATTATGGAAAACGAAAACGAAATTAACAAGCATCAGATTAATATAGAAAAATGCTACAACTGCCAAAAACTTCTAGAAAAATATCAAAGTAAATTTCCTCGAGGAGAAATTGTTGATATAAAAAAAGTTGATGGGATGGATGCTTATAATCCTTCAAGTCCTTTTTCCATTAGAGGGGAAAAATATCATTTAATTAGAGTTGAACCACGCGATAATGAATTTGATTCTCATATTCATCTTTGCAAGGAAATAAGCAAAAAAGAATGGGAACTATATGATAATAATTTGAACTTAAATTTTCAGCAGGACCCTTTTATCAGTAAAATCGGAGACGAAATAGTTATTGGTGGAGTAAAAATAATTAAAAATAAAAATCATGAAATAAATTATAAAACTATTTTTTACAGAGGCGAATCTTTTGAAAAAATTAAAGAATTTGCTTCAGGGCCAATTGGACAAAAAGATATTCGTCTCGTTGACCTAGAAGATAGAATAGGAATTTTCACCCGGCCTAAAAATAACCACGATGGGCTTGGCTCGATTGGTTATACCGAAATAGAAAGCTTAAATGAACTAAACGAAAATATTATTAGTAACGCCCTCTTACTAACAAAACAGTGTATCCCTAACCAATGGTGGGGAGTAAATGAAGGTATATATCTTGGAAATAATTTAATTGGGGTAATTGGTCATATTGCTATGGAGAATAAACAAGGAAAACATTACTGGCCAATTGCCTTTGTTTTTAATTCTCTAAACAAGACTATCATTGACGAACCAAAAATTATTTCAACCAGAGAAGATTGGCCTGAAACCAGAGCCAAAAGGAAGGGATTAGAAAAAGTCCTTTTTCTTAACGGGACAGAATTTACCGAAGACGGAGAAGTATGGTTATATCCAGGTTTAAGTGACGCCAAAACTGGAGTAAGAAAAATTGATAACCCCTTTATTTAATTCCCATGGTGCTTTACCATTCTTTAACAACGATTTATAATTTAAAGATAAAAAAATTAATAAAACAAAAAGAGAAAAACTAAAATGAAAGAATTTAGTGTCTTTAACTGGATTGCGATTTTTGCCATCGGTTCAGCGATAGTCAACGGGTTAGGGATTTGGGTTATTTTTAAAAACAGGCAATGGGCTGAAAAAGCAAAAACATATTTTATGTGTTTTGCCGCTGGAGTTCTGATTTCCTCTCCTTTGATAATTGCTTTTCCTCAAGCTATAGAAAAAAATTCTTACGCAGGATTTGCTACTTTAATTGGTTTCCTGTTTATGTTTTTCAGTAATCAATTAATAAAATACAAGACTAAACAAAAAGAATTAGCTTTCGGTATCACTGCTGTAGAAGGAATAGGAATACATTCTTTTATAGACGGGATTATCTATTCTGTAACTTTTAGTGTAAGCATTTTAACTGGCTTTTTAGCAGGAATTGGCTTGGTAATCCATGAATTTGCAGAGGGAGTAATTACCTTTTCTATTTTAATAAAGGGGGGAGTTAAAGAAAGAAAGGCAATGCTTTACGCCTTCCTTATAGCAGCTTTAACAACTCCCATTGGCGCATTTATTGCCTTTCCATTTATAAACAAACTGAACAGTTCTATTCTAGGATTGGCCCTTGGTTTTGTTGTTGGGGTTTTAATCTATGTTTCAGCTTCTCATCTCTTACCCGAAGCCCAATCACATCAGAAAAAGCATTCCATGCTAGCTTTTTTATTAGGAATCGCCTTAGCTTTATTTATAGCTTTTAGCAAAACTGCTTAATTCTCTTCCGCTACTTTTTCTATTGCCCCCATCGGACAAACACTTTCTCCTCCACACTGCTTTAACTTCTCCTGATCTATTATTTCGGCTTTACCATCTTCACCCATTTTAGTTGCTCCAGGGCAGGTTTGGAGGCAAAGACGACAACTAATACATTTATCCTTATTTACTCTGTATATCATTTTAGTAAGTTCTTTTCATAAGTTGGCCTCTCAGTTTTATAAAAAATACCAATGGGAATTTTTTGACCATTATTGTTCTCACCATAATCCCATTCCTCTATTTTTTCTAGAGCCTCTTTTTGAGAGTCTAAATCTTTTCTCTCTACCTCATAAACTCTTTGATTATAAAATGAGGTTGTATCAAAAAAGGAAATACAAGGCTGAAGTATGTCAACAAAAGAAAAACCAGAATGCTTTACTGCTTTAATAATTAAATCCTTAAGATGATTTACTTTAAAAGCGTAACCCCTAGCTATAAAAGTCCCATTTGAAGCTAAAACCAACTTTAAAGGATTAATTGGTTGTTCCATGCTCCCCCCTGGAGTAGACTTTCCCTTAAAACCCTCAGGGGAAGTAGCGGTAAACTGACCGGTAGTCAAAGCAAAAGTTCTATTGTTGTGAACTAGAACGGTAATATCGCTATTTCTTTTAGCGGCATGAATTAAATGAGCAACTCCCTCATTATAAATACCTCCGTCGCCAGCACAAACTATAACTTTCAGATTGGGATTGCCTAATTTTATTCCTTCAGCCGAAACAATTGGCCGACCGTGTAAAGAAGAAAAACTATTTAGATTTAAGTAGTCAATAATCTTTGAGCTGCACCCAATTCCACTGACTATAACAATATTCTCCTTAGGCGTCCCTTCTTCTATTAGAAAAGAGATTGCTCCTTTCAAAGCAGTAAAAATACCAAAATTACTACACCCCGGACACCAAGTATTTTTGGCATAAGTTTCCAGCTTTACATCATTTTTATTAGTCATTTTATCCATAAAATAATATTAAAAATTGCTTAATTCTTTCTCTATTTCCTCAGGTAAAAAAGGTCTACCATTATATTTTAAAATTTCCTTATCTGCTTCTATGCCAAAACAATTCAAAAGTTTCCCCAGCTGAGCTAAACCATTTACCTCAACTAAGGCAATTCTTTTAATTCCCTTTAAAGCCTCTTTCATCTGTTTTTCCGGAAATGGTTCTAAAATAACCGGCTGGATCATTCTTATTCCTAATTTTTCGGCTGCTTCTTTTGCTGGACCTTTTGTTGATCCCCAAGCAACAATCGCTTTTTCACTGGTTTTATTTCCGTAGACATTAACTGCTTTCAAATTCTCTACTTCTTTCTTCATCTCTCTAAATTTTCTCAACCTTTTCTTCTGCATCTTTTCCACCTTATCTTCATCTTCTACGGTAATTCCCAATTCATCATGTTCATAACTGTTTGCTTTAACAGCTGCATTTTTATCACCAGGAAAAGCAAGAGGAGAAATCCCGTCTTTTGTTTCTTTATATCTAAGATATTCCCCTTTTTTATCCCAAAGTAAGGGTTTTTGCTTTTTAATTTTATTTAAAACATTTTCATCAAAACTAAAGGTGCTTTCAGAAACTTCTTTATCGATTAATAAAATTGAGGGTGTTTGGTATTGCCAAGAAAGATTTAAAATTTTCCCCGCCCAAAAAAAAGCCTCCTCGGCATCTCCAGGAGCAATAACAAATCTGACAATATCACCATGTCCGGCTGTTAAAGCAAAAAGTAAATCCCCTTGGCCGGTGTACGTAGGAACACCAGTGGAAGGGGCCGCTCTTTGACTTTCAACTATCACTAAGGGGATTTCACTCTGAGCGGCTAAACTAAGTCCTTCTGTCATTAAAGCAAATCCACCTCCGGAAGTCCCAACCATAACTCTAGCCCCACTGTAAGCAACCCCAAGAGCAGCATTGACAATTCCTACTTCATTCTCCAATTGAAGAACAATCGTTTTAAATTCCTCCTGATGGCTAGATAGATAGTGCAAAATCCCAGTAGCTGGAGTCATCGGATAAGCAATATAAAAATCAAGACCAGCCTTAACAGCCCCCAAGGAAAGAGCTTCATTACCAGTTAAAAGAGAAAGAGGTTCTTGATCTATTATCTTAACCTTCATTAAGCTTTTTGCCTTATCAAAAGACCTTTTGGCTATTTTAAGGTTTAACTCTTGAGATTTTTTAAATTCCTTTTTCAAAACTTTTGCTAATATTTCCCATTCAATACCAATAAATTTCGCAAAGCCTGATACAAAAGCAACATTACTCATGATAGGAATTCCGCCAACCTCCTTAACAATTGCCTCTACTGCTATCCCCACTGCTTTTTTACTTTTAACAAAATTATCCTTAACAAAAACCTTATCACTGTTATAAACAATCATTCCCTCTTTATCTAAATCAGCCTGATGTTTTTCAAGAGTAACCTTATCTAAAGCCAGAAGAAAATCTATTTTTTTACGATGAGATAAAACTTTTTCCCTAGAAGCTCTAATCTGAGAAAAATTATGGCCACCTCTAATTAGAGATTGATAATCATCATAAATAAAAATTCTATAACCCAATTCTGAAAACAATTTGGCAATCACCAATCCTGCT
>CAZTZK010000023.1:0-11838 GCA_964618065.1 uncultured Candidatus Saccharibacteria bacterium
TATATCCCAAACGTTATTCGCTATTTTCACTTGTCCACTAAAACAATTAATTATATAAATTTAAGATTTTTATTCAATTATATGGGGAAAAAACAAATCACAACAATAAAAGAAGCTCAAAAATTACTCAAATTTTTTGCTGAGCGTAATAATTGGAAAGATGTTCCAAATGTTGATAAATTTGATCACTTACATGAAGAACTTATTGAAATGTCTCAACATTTGAGATATAAATCTGAAGAAGAACGCAAAAAATTTGTTGAAGAGAACAAAGAAATTTTTGTTGATGGTATAGGTGATTTGTTTTTCGGAACTTGTCGTCTTGCCAATCAACTTGGCGTGGATATTGAAGAATCCTTCAATTTAGTCAAGACCGAAATTCTTGCAAAATATAATCATAAAAATCCTGAAAATAATTTGACAAAGAAGTAACGCTGACTGTAGGCAAAACTTAAGAGGACGCTGCGCTTTCGGACCTCGTTCTTACCCTCGTATAATAAAGAATAAAATGAAAATTGCTTGGCTTGCAATTTACCCAAATTTTCTCCGCTAAGCTCCGAAAACTTCTTTTATTCCAAACGTTAGGCGAGATGCTCACTTCGGGCTTTTATAGAAATACATTTAAATCAATTGAAATTTTATTATTATGATGACCACCAAAACCAAAATCGCGGGAATTGAGTTTAACTCGTATATTTGCAATGCTTCTGGACCGCTGGATTCCACTCTTGAAGAATTAGAAAATATCGCCAACTCAAGATCGTCTGCCATTATTATGAAATCCTGCACAATAGAACCAAGAAAAGGAAATCAAGAGCCGAGATACGTTAGGCTTCCATTAGGTTCTATTCAATCTATGGGTCTCCCAAATTTGGGCTATCAAGAATATGTTGGTTTTTCTTCACAACTTAAAAGATTTAATAAACCAATTATTGCAAGTGTGGCTGGTCTGTCCGTTGAAGATTTTGAAAAAATGGTTAGTGCTTTTCAAAGTAGCGACGTTGATTTAATTGAAGTTAATTTAAGTTGCCCAAATTTGGAAGGGAAGCCACAAGTTGCTTACGATTTAGAGCAAACTGAAAAAGTATTGCGCAGAATTTCAAATTTAGGAAATAAGCCAATCGGTTTAAAACTTCCACCATTTTATGATTTTGTCCATCATAAAAAAATGGCCGGCTTAATTGAAAAGTATAAAATTAGTTTTATCACTTGTATAAATTCAGTTGGTAACACTTTAATTATTGATCCAGAAGCAGAAGCTCCCGTTATAAAGCCCAAAAAAGGCTTTGGCGGCCTTTGTGGTGATTATATCAAGCCGATTGCTTTGGCAAATGTAAGGGCTTTTTACGAACTTCTTGGTAATAAAATTTCAATTTTTGGAGTTGGAGGAATCAAGACAGGTACAGATGCTTTTGAATTTCTTCTTGCTGGGGCAGACGCCGTTCAAATAGCAACTGCTTTTGAAAAAGAGGGTGCAAATTGCTTTGCAAAAATAAATTCCGAATTAGAAGAAATTCTCCGGCAAAAAGGTTATAATTCCATAGAAGAAGTAAAAGGTAATTTAAAATATTTGTAAGCCCCTCCGTTCGCACTCAAGGGGACGCTGTGCTTCGGCTTCGTTTCACTACGCCAACCCTCGCCTAACACAGTATATGCGGTTTGCTCATTACACTTCGCTCTCCCATATTTTGCTCCGCGGAACTTCATGCAATAGCCGTTTAGCTAAAATTTGTCTAAAAGTTATGTTATAATTTTTTTGAATAACTTAGATTAAACGTACAAGTTATCGGCAATGATTATTTAAAATTATTTTATCTAAGATGAAAACTAAGATTTTTTTTGAAAATAGATTGATAGGACATGTTTATTCTTTTTTAGATTACAATACAAAAAATTTGGATAAGAATAAATTTATTACACAATTGATTTCTGATTTATCTAAAAAAAATATTAGTTTTGCTGGTTTTAAAAACAGTAAACATCTTAAACAGTATCTTCAGTTTCAACTTTTTGATGAAAAAGATTATAAAAAAATACCAAATTATAATTTTGACAAGGAAAAAATTTTCTATCTTACTAAAGATGCTTTATCTAAATGTCACAAAGAACTTCCAGCAAAGTTTACGAAAATTTTTCTCTTTCCAAGTTTTAGTTCATTTGTAAAAAATAAAATGGGTGGGGTCGGTGGTTTTTCACCATGGAAAAACATAATTTTAATTGATATAAATCCAAGAGCTAAAGGTTGGGAGACAGCTCTTAAAAATTCTATTTGTCATGAATATAATCATTCTGTTGCCTATACTTTTCACAAATGGGAATCGCTTTTAGATAGTATAATTTTTGAAGGTCTTGCAGAGCATTTTAGAAGACAAGTTGTTGGTGGGAAGAGAGCACCTTGGACAAAAGTAGTCTCTCAAAAAGAATGTAAAATATATTTTTCCGAATTAAAAAAGAGATTAAACTCTAAAAGCCATCAACTTTATGAAGAAGTATTTTTTGGAAAAAGTAATTATCCTTTTTGGTTTGGTTACTCTTTAGGGTACAATATTGTGAGGTCATTTTTTCAAAAAAATAAAGAAAAATCTTGGGCTGAAATTATTAAAATAAAACCTAAAGATATTTTAAAACAGTCTGACTTTTAAATTCGTATTTGATGAGATACTTAGGTAACACTGCTAAAATTTGTCTAAAAGTTATGTTATAATTTTCTCATAAACTTTAGATTAAACGCGGACGTTAAATGAAATGTGTGGGGAATTATAACTTTATTAACAAAGCAATTTATTTTATAATCAAAGCATTATGAAAAAAAACATTTATCATTATTGCCGTCTTTCTTGTAGTAGCTTTTGGGGCTTGGCTATTTTTATCCAATGATTCATCCGAAACTAAAGGAAAGTGGCAAGCTGTTTATTATCCAGATGGATGTCTATCTTGCGAAGATAATTATATTTGGAGTCCATTTTTTGATTCAGCAAATGAGTGTATAGATTGGGTACATGCCAAAGCAGAGACAAGAAATAACAGCAGTGATGCAGCGGAATGTAGTTTTGACTGCAAGAAAGACTACGATTTAGGGGGGATTATGGTTTGCAAGGAAACGGTAGATGTTTTAGGTAATCCTGGTTTCTAAATTCCCCACACACATTACATAACAGCGTGTATGAGGTTACGGTTTTTCCAAAACCTCCACCCAAATTGCCTCGCTTCACTTCGCGACAGCGTATAGCAGCGACTACCCTAAATTTACTTTCAAAAACTTCGTTTTTGTTATAAATTTTAAATAAGTTGTTGTGAATATTAAATTAGCTTAATTCTTTTATCTAATTATGATTAAAGCTATTATTTTTGATTGGGGAGGAGTTTTAATTGATAATCCCACTGATAATTTAATGAAATACTGTGCGGAATCATTAGAAGTCGATGTAAAGAGGTTTAAAAATGCTTTTTCTAAATATGAATCAGTATTCCAAAAAGGTAAAATTTCGGAAAATAAATTATGGGATAAGATCTGTTCAGAATTAAATCTTAAAAAACCGTCATCTAAATCATTATGGAAGAATGCTGTAAAAAATATTTTTAAGGATAAAAAACAAATATACAATTTAATTCTGCTTCTAAAAAAAAGAGGATATTTAATTGGCTTTCTGTCAAATACTGAGATGCCAGCTAGGGAATATTTCCTTGAGAATGGTTACGAAAAATATTTTGATGCAACAATTTTTTCTTGTATTGAAAAAACTGTAAAACCTGAAGAAAAAATATACAATTTGACTTTAAAAAGATTAAATGTAAAAGCTAATGAATCAGTCTTTATTGATGATAAGCTTGACTATATTGATGGTGCTAAAAAATTTGGGATGAATGGTATTGTTTTTAAAACTCCTAAACAATTAATAAAAGAACTGTCCTCCTTTTCTATTGATGTTGGTAAAATTAAAATTTAGTTTTTTGTCTAGATGTGTAGTAATTTTTTATTTTAGATGAGCTATATTTTATTTTTAATAATTATAAATAAAACACATGGAGAACAAGAACATTGAAAATCCTACTTACAAAAATGAGGATTTGTCAGCCAAAAATGAGAAAGAACTAAATTTGGCAAAACTTAAAGCAAAAGTAGAGTCTAATAAGCAAGCATTGGAGGATGCTTTTGATCATGCATTAGAAACTGGAGATGACAATTTGGCTAAAGGTTGTGTGGGGATGCTTGAAGAGGCGGGGATAGCGGAATATCTTATTAAATTAAAGGAGGGTAAAATCGGTAAAGATGAACAGAATAAAAATGAAAATTTTGAAGAATCTGCCGAAAATCAAGAACTTATAGAAGAAAAATCAACCGAATTATCTCAGGGGGACGAAAAAGAGTATATCAGGATAAAAAAACGCATTATTCGCTTAGGTCAACTGAGCGGCAACAGTATTGATGAAGCAATAACTCAGGTAGAGCTTGAAAAAGAAATAGAGAAAAGAGGCAAACCGAAAATTCCTTTTGTTGAATCTCGGGGAGGGGTAGAGAAGGTTATTAGAAATCCAGAAGATATATTTTACCTTCTACATTAAATTTGCGATAAGATAGGGTAAATTTTTAGAGGTATTAAAAGCTGTAAAATAGAAATAAAATTACCCGGCGTATGCCGGGTAATTTTATTTCTTGGCGGAGAGGGGGAGATTCGCCCCGCATACGCGGGGCGCCCGGCGTATGCCGGGCGAATCCCTAATCAATACTTGAAATTTTATGTTTTATGTTTATATTTTACTAAGCCTAAAAGACAATAAATTTTATATAGGATATAGTAAGAATTTAAAAAGGAGAATTTTAGAACACAAGAAGAAAAAAGTTAAATCAACAAGAAATAGGCTTCCATTAAGATTGATCTGTTATGAGTTTTATTTATCAAAAACTGATGCTTTAAAAAGAGAGAAATTTCTTAAGAGTAGCGACGGGAAAAAGGATTTAAGGAAAAGATTAATTGAAACTTTAAAATAATTACATTGGAGAGGTACCAAAGTGGTCGAATGGGCCTGCTTGGAGTGCAGGTGTGCCCGCAAGGGTACCAAGGGTTCGACTCCCTTCCTCTCCGCTAAATTCAAACCAAACATAAAATCTCCTCAATATGCCTAAAGTAAAAATAACAATCGCCCAAATATCTGAACAGAAAGACCTTTCAGGAATAGAAAATATTATCCAAAAAAGGAGTACTTCTGATTTAATAGTTTTTCCAGAATCTGTCATAAAGATTGGCTCGTTAGAGATTTTAAAGAGGCTCCAAGATACAGTAAAAAAATATTCTACTGCTATGGTAATAGGAGTCATTCAAAAAGAAGGAGAGAAAAAATATAATTTTGCTTACTACATCTCTCCAGATAAAATAGAAAGTTATCAAAAAATTCATCCACATTGGACCGAAAAATGCTTGCCTGGAAAAAAATTTAAAGTTATCAAAACTCCTTTTGGAAAAATAGGGTTATTAATTTGCTTTGATGCTGCATTTCAAGAAGCAGGTAGAGTCTTAACTTTAATGGGCGCAGAGATAATAGTTGTCATTAATGCCATTCCTTCTTATTTCCCCTTCAGAATGGTCTCCCTCCGATCACAAGCTACCGCTTTAAATAACCAAGTTTTTGTAGTTGATTGCTATAAATCCGGAAAAGAATTTACCGGTCGCGGAGCAATATTTAACCCATCTGGTCAAAAAATAGCTAGCATTAAAAAAAATCAGCTGACCGTTACAAAAACTATAAATTTGAGTAGTATCAAAAAATGGAGAAATAAAGAAAAAATTTTTTCTCACCGCAAGCCAAAACTTTACAAAATTATTACATCTGAAAAAATACCTAAGTAAAAGCAAGAATAAATTGTATAAAATTAATAAATACTTTTAATAAAATGGGAAAGAAAGAAAATAAAAAAGTAAAAAATATAAAAAACAGACAAAAAATAAATTTTAAAAAACATATTGTTAAACCTCTGTCTGAAGGAGGTTTTGTTCTCATCCTAAATAATGAAGCAAAAATTAACGGCGAAGCAGAAGCCATGCTTCAAGCCTTACACTCTCGTTCAATAGGAGGTATAAAGCATCATCTAAACATTTTAGAAAAAAGAGGAGCTAACGATTTTATGCAGAGATTTTATGTTGGTTATGGACATAAATCTATTGGAGATTGTGGCAGTGCAACGGTTTTTGTAGAGGGAATTTCTATGCTAGCCGCTAAAGCAATTCAGGACTGGCGTCTTTATTCGGGACAAGAATCATCAACCCGCTATTTAGATTTTTCCCAACAAAAATTTATTAATCCTTTAAAAACTAAAAAGGGGTCAGCTATTTTAGAAAACTGGCGCCGATTTTATCTAGATGTCCAAGAACCAACAAGAGAAAATTTAAAGAAAAAATTTCCAAGAGCAAGAAATGAGAATAAAGAAATTTATGAAAAAGCTATTATGGCAAGAGCTTTTGATATCACCCGATCTTTTCTGCCGGCTGGAGCTTCTACCAATATCGCTTGGAGGATGAATTTCCGTCAATTTGCTGATGAAATAATATTTCTGCGACATCATCCTCTAAAAGAAATTCGGGAAATTGCAACCCAAACGGAAAGAGCCCTAAAAGAAACATTTCCTAGTTCCTTCAGCCATAGAAAACATGTTCAAACAGAAAAATACAATCAGTTTGTAATGGAAAACAAATATTATTATGTTAATAAGAAGGCTCAGGAATTTAAAATGGATTTTGACGGAATAGACAGAGAAAAATTAAAAAATTACAAAGCTGTCTTAAAAAAGAGGCCAGAAAAAGCTGACTTGCCTCAGGCAATCTCAGAATGTGGAATAATAAGCTATGAATTTTTGTTAGACTTTGGATCTTTTCGAGATATTCAACGCCATAGGGCAGTAGCCCAAAGGATGCCTCTACTAACCTGTCAACACGGTTTTAGGAAATGGTATTTAGAATCCCTACCTGAAAATTTACGTCAAAAAGCAAAAAAATTTCTTGCCCGGCAAAAAACAGCTATTAATCAACTAAAAACAAATAAAGAAACTAAGCAATATTATATTGCCATGGGCTATCAGGTTCCTTGTAGAATTGTTGGGGATTTAAAAGCTTTGACTTATCTTATGGAATTGCGTTCCGGAAGATTTGTTCATCCGACTTTAGTCTCTCAAACGATAAAAATGATTCAGGACATGAAAAAGAGATTTGGTAAATTTGGATTCACTATTCATCAGGACAAGGAACCAAATCGCTTTGACAGTCAAAGAGGAAAGCAGGATATTATAGAAAGATAAATAATCTTAATTTTAAAAATATGCCTAAAAAGAATAAAAGCAAAACAGTTAAACGCCAAGACTATATTTCTTGGGATGAATATTTTATGGGGATTGCCCTTTTTTCAGCTTTCAGAAGTAAAGATCCTAATACTCAACTAGGTGCTTGCATTGTTGACAGTCAAAATAAAATAGTCGGCATCGGCTATAATGGAATGCCAAGAGGTTGTTCTGACGATCAATTCCCCTGGTCTAGAAAGGGAAAATATTTAGAAACTAAATATCCTTTCGTAGTTCATGCAGAACTCAATGCTATTCTGAACAGCGTAGGACATAATTTAGAAAGTTGCAAAATTTATATACCTCTTCATCCCTGTAATGAATGTGCCAAAGCGATTATTCAATCAGGAATTAAGGAAGTCATTTATTTATCTGATAAATATGCTGACACAGATGCTGTCAAAGCTTCAAAAATATTACTTAAAAAAGCCGGGGTTAAAACCAGAGAATTAAAAACAAAAAGGAAACCTTTGATAATTTCCTTCGACGCTAGTAAGATATAGTGCTAGAAAATTTAAATGCGGGATATGGTGTAATGGTAGCACGCAGTCTTCGGGTGGCTGTAGCCCCGGTTCAACTCCGGGTTTCCCGACCAGAGTAAGTTTTTTAAAATCCAAAAACATTTTATTATTTATTTTCTCAATTTTCCTAAAGAATCTAAAAATTCAATAATTTTACAGAGAGAATTAGGAAAATTTCCTCCTTAAAATATTTTTCAGTTTTATTTTTTTTACTATATTCTTTTTAATTTCACTATTTCTCTTACTGCTTTTAAGGCAGATGATTCTTTGTCTTTTATTTCCAACATAATATCAAAATCAAGTCCTTTGGTTTCTTCTAAGAAAAATCTAAATTTTTTTAGATTAATTTTTTCCGTGTGGCTACCTTTTCTCGCTCCCTTTCTTTGACTACTATAATCAAGCATCGGCTTGCCATCTTTTTCCTTCCAGGTTTTTGCTACTTTAATAATTGATTCTCTAATTCCTTCACCATTATTAAGACACTCATGATGAAAAGCATCAAAAATAATTGGGATTTTTATCTGTCGAGAAATTTTTAAACAATCTTTTAGACTATAATAGGAATCGTCATTTTCTATCACTAAACGATTTTTTATTTGAGCTGATAAATTTTTGTAATTTCTAACAAATCTTTTTAAGGAAGCTTCTTTATCTCCATAAACTCCACCTACATGTATTTGAATCTTGGCTTTTGAGTCAAGGCCCATTGAATCTAATAAATCGCAATGGTATTTAATCTCTTTAATGCTCCTTTTCAAAACTGTCGGATTAATTGCGTTCAGAAGAGTATATTGACCTGGATGAACGCTAATTCTAAAACCGTTTTTAAACAGATAATTGCCTATCTTTTGCAATCTAGGCTTAAAATAGCTTTGCCAATTAAAAGAACAGACTTCATGAGAGGCAAAAGGAATTAAAGAGCTGCCAATTCTAAAAAAAAGAAGGTTGTTTTGAAAATTAAAGTTTAATATTTTTTCTAGACAGTCTAAATTTAATTCAACTATCTGCTTAAGCTTGTTTTTAGAATAGTTTTTTATTCTGAAAGTTCTGTTAGCAGTACAGCCTATACTCCGATTAATACAAGGATATCCTATACGCATTAGAAATTAAGAAAAATAAAAATTGGATTGAAAAAATAATATTTTTCCAATCTAAAAATATAGCATGGATTTTAGTAACGGGATATAGCTCAATAAAATTACCAAACTCAAAAATAATAGCAGACTGATCTAATTCAAAAATTGCTGTTAGAAATTGCCAGCTAAAAAATATTGAGTAAGTAATTAATTACGTAATTTTTTATTCTCCTTTTTCTATATTACATTCTATTTTCCCATTTCCGGCAGGAACACCGTTAATCAAAATATAGCCACCTTTAATTTTTTTTAGATTGCTGATAGTCCTAGCTCCCCAAACCAGACTAATCCTTCTAGCAATGTATCTACTCTTAGTAAAATACCAAATGTTAATTTCTGGCCGAAAACGAGACACTTCATAAATTACAGCCAAAGGAGCATTACGAATAATAATATTATTTGTTTTTGTTTGTCTGGCTAAAGTAGTAGCTGTCTGAGCAATAAAGGCTATTGGGATTAATTCTTTGATTAAAAACTTGCTGTAATCTAAATCATTATAGGGACCAGCCTCAGTATAACGAATAATTTTAGACATAGTTCTAACTACTTTTACAGGATATTTTCCCATTGCTGTTTCTCCGGAAAGCGTTAAAGAATCAGTGTTATCAATAACTGCATTAGCAACATCTGTAATTTCCGCCCTTGTAGGACGAGGATTCTCCATCATAGATTCTAACATTTGAGTTGCTACAATAACCGGTCGGGCATTATGCAAACATTTTTTAATCATTTCTTTCTGGAGAACAGGGATCTGTTCTAGAGGAAGCTCTAAGGCTAGATCTCCTCTAGCAATTAAGATAGCATCAGCAACTTTTAGAATTTTATCAAAATTAGTGATAGCTTCTTGAGTTTCTATTTTAGCTACAATTAATGGCAACCGATTGGATTTAATACCCGGCATCATTTTCTTAATAAGTTTGGAAAGTCTTATAATATCTCGAGCCGTTTTTACAAAAGACATTGCTATAAAATCTACATCTTTTCCCAAAGCAAATTTAAGATTACTTTTATCTTCAGTTGTAAGAGAACCTAGTCTTGAAGAAATACGAGAAATATTTACTCCTTTACGAGACTTAAGTTCTCCTCCAGTTTGAACCTTGCACTTAGCTTTCCCTAAACTTTTAGAAAGAATAATCAATTCTAACATTCCATTGTCTAGATAAACCAGATCTCCCTTTTTAAGGTATTTTAATAAATTGGCCTTATCAATTCCTATGTTTTTTTTACCTTTTTTCTCCAAATCGCCGGTATATTTTTCTCTTAGGAAAACTATTTCGCCTTGTTTTAATAAAATACTATCTTGAACATTAGCAATTCTAATTCTTGGACCTTGAAGATCCGCCATAATTCCTATGTTTTTCTTACTTTCACAAGCAGCTAAACGAATATTATCAATTAATTCCCCATTGCTCTTTTGAGTCCCGTGAGAAAAATTAATTCTTGCCACATTCATACCAGCTCTGATCATTTTTTTTATTTTTGTTTTGCTTCTAGACGCTGGGCCTATAGTGCATATTATTTTTGTTTGCACAGAGAAAAATTAAAATGAAAATTAAGTTTCAAAAATACCTATTTTTTTTCTAAACATTCTTATTATACCTTTTCTCTTTAAAAAACAAAAATCCCCTCTTAAAAAAGCAGAGGGGATTCTTTAAAAAGACAGCTAGAAAGAAAAATTAGAGATTAATCTTCTTAGCAATTCCTCCAATAAGTGGAAGTTCTTTCATTTTACCTCCTGAAGCATTAATAATTCCCATAATCATCATTATTAATAAGAAAAGCCATATCGCCCAGCCTATAAAAGGAATCCAGATAACGAACATCGCAACGAAAGATGTGATACAAAGAACCATCCCCTGTTTTGCATGAAATTGAGCAAAAGGACTCTCTTTCTTTGCTAATAGAGGAACTAGAAACAAGATTCCCAAATAACCAATAATCGCAAAAATTTTGTTTTCTTCAACATCATTCTTGCCTCCTCCTGAAGTATTCTTAGGAGGATTTGCTTTTGGCTGGTTTTGGTTATTAAATTGATTGCCCTGTTGATTTTCTTCGCTCATTTTATTTTTTATTTAAATTTAAAATTTAACTTTAACATTTTTTCTTTCTTCTGCATTTTCCACTTCAAAGAATTCATATTTCTTAAAACCAAGCATTGGAGCTACAAGGTTGTTAGGGAAAATTTGAATCTTAGTATTGAAATCTCTAACATTTCCATTGTAGTACCTGCGAGATTTTTGAATTTTATCTTCTGTTTCTGCTAATTGATTCTGTAAATCAAGAAAATTCTCATTGGCTTTTAAATCCGGGTAGCTTTCCGCCACAGCAAAAAGGGATTTTAAAGCACCCGCTAAACCATTTTCTGCCTTTGCTTTATCAGCTGGAGCAGATGCCTGCATTGCTTTTGATCTAGCTTCGGTAACTTCTTTAAAAGCTGATTTTTCATGACTGGCATATCCTTTTACGGTTTCTAGGAGGTTAGGAATCAAATCGTATCTTCTCTTTAATTGAACATCAATATCTGACCAAGCTTCTTCAACTTTATTTTTTAATTTAACCAAGCCATTGTAAATGGCTATCAAAAAAACTCCTGTTATTAAAACTAGAATTATAATAATGCCGAGAACCATAATTAATGCTAAAAAATTAATGAGAAAAAATTCTATTTAATATATTAACCTTGAATTTTTCTTATTAAATTCCTACTCTTATTAGTATACATTAAAGTTATCTAAAAACAAATAAAAAAGCAAATCTTGTCAAAGCAAAGTGATAATGTCCTACCTGAGCAAAGTAGAAATGTCCTACCTAGGGTAATTTATGTTTTTTGTTTTATGATTAGAAATATCTATCT
>CAZTZK010000024.1:0-53095 GCA_964618065.1 uncultured Candidatus Saccharibacteria bacterium
CCTACGGATGAGCAGAGAATTTTTTTTAGTAACTTAAGTGAGCTAGGAGTTACGCCTGAGGATATCTACCAGGCGAACAGGGACCCGGAATCTTTATTAAAAGTTGGAAAGAAGATTTGCGGGTTGGAATCTTCTTCTATTTCCATAGAAGAAGATTCGGGGGAGATCAAGATAGGAGATCTCCATTCCTTGTAATATAAATTTTATAATTAAAGCTCTTTTATCAATTTCTGGTAAAAGAGCTTTTTAAATATCGGCTAATCTCTTTACATTTTTAAAGAATATATTATTATAAAAGTAGAATTGGCACTCTTTAGTCGCGAGTGCTAAAATAAAGAATAATTAATAAAACAAAAAAACCATGGAAAAAATTATTAAAAGAAAAAATGAAGAAAAAAGTCCAACAATCTATCCTTTAAGGGATGCTATTGGCAGGCTTTTTGATGAAAGCGTCTGGCACCCCTTTAGAGACATAGCACCTTATGAAGGTGGTTGGAATTTAGATTTTCCTAAATTAGATATTAAAGAAAATAAAAATTCAGTTAAGGTAACCGCTGATGTTCCAGGTATTGACCCAGAGAATATTAATATTGAGGCAGAAGATGACTATTTAGTTATCAGTGGGACACAAGAGAGGGAGGAAAAGGAAGAAGAGGAGAATATTTATAGAGAAGAGAGAAGTTATGGTGAATTTAGAAGAGAAATTCTTCTTCCGGCATCAGTAGATCCTGATCAGATAAAAGCTAAAATGAAAGATGGAGTTTTAAAAATTGACCTTCCTAAGACTGAGAAATTAAAGTCTAAAAAAGTAAAGATTGAAAAAGAATAAGATTTTTAAGAAAAGTGGGTTTTTAAACCCACTTTTCTTGTTTTTTCTCTCCGCTATTGCTTTTTTTAGAATAAGAGTCAAAATAGAAATTAGTTTTAAAATAATTGATTAAAATATTTATGAAATTCAACGCTAATGTTTCTTTTTTCTTATTACTTCTAATCATTGCTGGAATAGGCTCTTATTTTATCTTCAAGCCTTTTTTGATGGCCATTTTAATGGCAGTCATAGTTTATTTGTTTTTTAGAGGCTGGAATGAATCAATAAAAAGAGCGCTGGGTGGGCATAAATCCTTAGCTGCCTTACTAAGCTGTCTGATAGTTTTTTTATTTTTTGTTGTTCCTTTAGTAGCAATTACAGTTTTAGTTGTAATTGAAGCGGGCCAGTTTTACAAAGTTCTTCAAAGTAGTGACATTCACTCTAAGTTTGATACTGTGACCAATACTTTTTTGGCCTGGCAGTTTTTAGAAGATTTTCACTTGAAATCCTTTTTTCAATCAGAAACTTTTTTCAGTTACTTGGAGAATATTGGAAATTTTTTCTTAAGAGCGCTTAGGAGTACTTATCAAAATGCTAGTCATTTTTTCTTTGGAATTTTTGTAATGTTTTTCTCTCTTTACTATTTTTTCAAAGATGGAAAAGCTATTTTGAAAAAAATGATTAGTTTAAGTCCCTTAGAAGCCAGGGAAGACAGGATTCTTTTAAAAAGATTTGCCACTATTTGCAAAGCGACTCTTAAGGGATCTTTATTAGTTGCCATTATTCAAGGATTTTTAGTGGGTTTACTTCTTTGGGCAACGGGAGTTTTCTCACCAGTTTTTCTAGGGTTAATAACTATTCCTTTTTGTTTCATTCCTTTTTTTGGGACCGGTATTATTTGGATACCGGCAGGTTTAATTATGTTAGCTTTAGGAAATATTTGGCAGGGTATTACTATTTTAGTTCTTGGGGCCGTAGTAATTAGTCCAGTTGATAATATTTTAAAACCTCGTTTAATCGGTAATCAATCTAGTTTACATCCTTTACTGGTTTTCTTTTCTACCTTGGGTGGTATTGCCGCTTTTGGTATTGCCGGTTTTATAATAGGTCCGGTAATTGTCGCTTTGTTTTTGTCTCTTTTGGAAACTTACAAAATTAAGTTTAATTCTTAGTCCTTAAAATAAAAAAAGACTTCCGTTTTGACCAAGTTTGTTAACTTGAACGGAAGTCTTTTAGTTTATGGTTTCTGTTGTAGCCAGCTTGGTGGCATTATTATCTGCCGAGCTGGATTTGGGGATCTCCCGTTGAGTATTAAATCTTCAGTGTTTACTCCGAAGATCATCCCTCCACCAGCGTTCCCCCCGAAAGGTTTTCCAAAAGGTCTGCTACCGGTAAGTATCTGATCTTCAATATTTCCTCCGAAGATCATCCCTCCACCAACGTTTCCCCCGAAAGGACTACTGAAAGATCCTCCGAAAGGATCTAAGCCATAAGCATTTCCGGCCGCTATTATTATTATGAATCCAACAACCTTAAGCATTCCTATAAGCATTCCTATCTTTTTCATTTGACTCCTCCTTCTTTTAAAATTAAGTTTTCGCCCCTTTTTTAATATGCATTTGTTATTTTATTGCCAGTGCACACTTCTTTTGTCTCCTCTTGAATAAGTTTACCCTCCTTCCAGTGACGCGTAGTCACTTTCTTACAATTGGTTTGCTGGTTAACAGGGCCGGGGATGGCTTCAATGGCCTCGCTCTGTTTTTCATTATATATAACCACTCTTTTGTTCTGTTGAGAGGCCGAAATCACGGCTTCCCGTTCCTGGTCCATTATATTACCAACAGTAGCGCCAACTATAGTGCCAATCGTGGCACCTAACCACATCCCAGCACTGTCGTGACCTATCAGTCGTCCGGCAATACCACCTGCTACGGCACCAACACCAGCACCTTGTTGTAACCTGTATCGATGGGGATCATATGCACAGCCCGCCAACACAGACGCTGTTATCAGTCCAACTATAATCAAAATTCCTATTTTTCTTTTTCTCATTTTCCTTCCTCCTATTTTAAAGGTTTTTAAAAGAACTAACTAACTTTTAATGATAACACATTTTTATCTAAAAGTCAAGTTAATTTTAGAAGCTAAATTTTGATTCGGAGTTTCAATATTTGATGAAATCTGATTTATTTTTAAAATAAAAAACCTTGTTCTTGGTAAAATAAGAACAAGAAGTTGAAGTTTTTGGTGGTTTTTTAGAATTAAAAAATAAACCCCGCTTTGAGAAGTTTTTTAAACAAAACAAAGCGGGGCTTTTTAGGAGGAGAAAATTATGAATTTGCCCAGAGTGCGTCTTCTTATTTCTATAAATTTATAGAAATAAAGTAGAAAACAACACTCTGAGCGGAACCAATTAATCACATACCAAACCAGCATTGCATATTTTTTAAAAAAAGTCAATAGCTGACTAAAAATTTATCTAATTTTAAACATTTTTCATTTGAAATAATCCGGGGGAAAGTATAAAATGAAAAAACTGAAGTTTATAAATAATTTCTAATTTTAGCTTTTATTTAGCCATGAAATTTTTTATTACTATTTTTGTTTTTTTAATAAGCTCTGTTTTTATTTTAGGCTGTAGCCGTAGCCCGAAAGAATCTTCTGATTACCCGGAAGGCACAGTATCTAAAATATTTTCCAAGGGGAATGGAGAAAATATTTTAACGGAAAAAGATCCTAACGAAGCCACCTTAGTTTCTCTCAATAAAATTAGAGAAATTATAGATGATATGCAATTATTAATTGGAGAAATAAATGAAATAAGTGTAATTATTAGCTCTTATCAAAGTGAAGAAGCGGATATTGCTGAATTATTAAAAAGCTTACAAGAAAATTCAGATCAAGGCTTAGAAGAAGAGAATGAAGTAATAGCAGAAGAGGCAGGAGAAGAGGACGGACCGCAAGAGGAAAATGAGGAAAACAAAGAAGAAGAGAACGAAAACACTCTTGGTGAAACTGAAAAACGCGATAAAATCATACAAGCTATAGAAAAAAGAGTTAAAGCTATTGAAGAATTCGGTAAAGAAATCAATGGCTTAAATAATATTAAAGATGATCAAAAGGGTAAAATAATTGATTTACTTATTGAGAAGAAAGAACTCTTAGCAAAAGAAGAGAACAATTTGGCGCAAAGTGATCCTGAAGATTTTTCTCAAATTGCTCAGAATATTTCCGATTTAAAAATTTTGGGAGGAGAATTACCTCGTTTTCAGGAGTTAAGTTTAGCTTATCGGGGGAATTTTTTAATTGAAGGTGAGTTAAATTCTGTTTTTTTAGAAGCTGAAGAAAAAATTGATAATTTTAAAGATAAAGGAGCTGATGTTTCTCAGGCGGAATTAATTTTGGCTAAAGCACGTCAGGCTTCAATAAACACTAGAAAAATTTTTAGCGACATTCAGTTTTTACTTGAAAAAATTGAATTTTCTAAAGATCCGGGAGCCAACGAAGTTGTTTCCAGTAGAATTGTAGAATCTTTGGCTTCCGCTGGAGAAAATTTAGGAATAGTAAGGGAAGCTCTCTTTTCTTTAAGCGCATTTTAGCTTGACTCCCTAATTCTATCATATAAGATAGCTAAATAGATTATTATTATTTTTCAATTAAATGGATAGAGTAAAAAAAGAAATTCGCCCCGGAGATCAAGTAAGAGTAGAACGTAGAGTTATTGAAGGAGAGAAAGAGAGAATTCAAATAATAGAAGGGATAGTTATTGCAAGAAAACATGGAAATGAACCTGGAGCAACTATTACTGTTAGAAAAATTGCTAGTGGGGTAGGAGTAGAATTTGTTTTTCCCCTTAAGTCTCCTCAAATTAAGAAGATAGAAATTGTTAAAAACTCTAAAGTAAACCGAGCAAAGCTTTATTATCTTAGGAAAAGATTCGGCAAAGCTAGCCGTATGAAAGAGAGCAAAAATGTTTCTTCTTCAAAAATTTCTAAAAAAAATCAAACCGAAAAAAAATAATTTCTGCCGTAGTGCTGGAATTTGGTAGACAGGCTAGCTTGAGGGGCTAGTGTCTTTTTTAGACGTGAGGGTTCAAGTCCCTCCTACGGCACTAAAATTAACTTTATAGCAAAAAATGAATTAAGTTTAAGATTGTATTCCTGCTATTTTAATCTATTCCCCTTTAAAATAATTTATTGTGCTTTTTAGACAAATATTTTTTTTGTTTTTTCTAAATATTTTTTTATCGCTAATATATTTTGTTATTTTTGATTAGTTTGGGAAATAAATACAAGTTTGGTAGAATAAAGATATTAATTTAAAAAATGCGTAAAATTTTTCCCTATCTACTTTCAATCTTTATAATTTTTGATTTTATTCTAGCGGGTGTATTAGGTTGGTTTGGAAATTTTCCTCTAAGCTTTTTATATTTAGGAGTAATTTTTACTCTTTTTATTTTTAATCCTTGCTGGGGCATAATTATTTTAATAGCCAGTCAAGTTTTGGATACTATTTCTATTTTTGAAATTAGGCTCTATCAATGGGCGGCGGTTTTTTTAATTTTAGCTTTGATTATAAAAGCCTTTTCTGCTTGGGAAAAATCGCTTAAAGCTTTACTGACTTTTTTCAAAAAAAACTATTTTTTTACTGTTTGTTTGCTTCTTCTTATTCTCGCTAGCTTGTTGGGCTTGCTTAATTCAAATATTTTTTATTATTCTTTGAAGCAAACAATCGTTTTGGTAAGCTTAATTTCGATCTCTTTTTTAGTTTTTTGGTGGGCCAAGAAAAAGAAAAGAGGAAGAAAGCAAGTTATTTTAGCTTTTGTTTTATCTTCTATCCCAGTTTCTCTTTTTTCTATTTATCAAAATATAGCTTATGAAAAAGGATGGGAGAGTTTTACAACAATGGCAGCGAGACCCAATGCTTTTTTCTATGAACCGGATTGGCTAGGTATGTATCTAGTCCTTGTTTTGGTCTTATTAGTCGCTCAAGCGGTAAAAGAAAAGGATAAAAAAATTAATTTTGGAATTTGGCTTCTCGTACTTTTGAATGTTATTACTCTTATTATTTCAGTTGCCAGGGCCAGTTGGTTGGCTGCTATTGCCGGAGGATTAATTTTTATCGGTTGGGGGATTTTAGCTTTTCTTCTAAAGAAAATAAAACGAAAAGAATTCCTAAAAGTATTAGTTGTTTTTACAAATTATTTAATAACATTTGTTGTTGCTCTAATTTTAGTTGGAAGCTTTAAATTGACACGTTTTGATCTAAAAGATCGTTTCCAAAGTATTTATAAAGGGGAGCATATTATTACAATCGCTCAAAGGGATGATCCTTATGAGAAAGTAAAAATAAACTTGGAAGAAATTAAAAATTATGAACAAAAAGGCTATCAAATTTACGAAGAGAAAGTCTCAGATGAAAATATTGAGTCACGTTTTGAATCGTATTCTTCTAATTGGGAAATGGTAAAAGAGCACTGGTTGCTAGGACAAGGACAGGGGGCTACTTTAATTAAACGTAATTTTATTCATAATGCTAATAATATTTTTTATGAATGGTGGATTGCAGGAGGAGTCTTAGGCTTGATCTCCTTCGTATTTTTGTTAGGGGGAATTTTAAAAGGTCCTTTCTTTAATTATTGGCGTGTTCAAAATCCCTCTTTTAATTTTTTTCTTAATCAAGCTATTTTGCTTGGAGGAATTTCAGGAATTATAATTACTAATTTATTTAATTCCGGCATATTTTTTGCACCTCTCTGGATTTTTTTAGGGATTGCCTATAGCCTAAGAGATCAAAAGAAATAAAAAAGAAAAAAAGTTTTTCTAAATTAAATAAAAAAAATGAAAATTTTTCTTGATGTCAGAAAAATTGGGAATAAACAAACCGGAGATGAAACTTACATTACCAATTTGGTAAAAAACTTAATGGAGATTGATAAGGAAAATTTTTATTACCTAGGTACTGATTCCTATGAAAGTGAATTAGCAATAAGTAATATTTTAGGAAAACTTCCTAAAAATTTTAAATTAGTTTCTCTTACCCCAAAAAGTAAACTTTTTTGGACTAATTATTCTCTAACTCATTTTGTCAGGAAAAAAAAAATTGATTTAGTCCACGTTCAATATTTATCACCCCTGACTCTTCCTTCAAAGACAAAGTTGATTACTACTATTCACGATGTTTCTTTCAAGAGGGTAAAAAAATGGATTTCCGGTAAAGATCGTTTTATTTTAAATTATTTTATTCCAAAAAGTTTGAAAAAAGCTGACAAAATTATTAGTATCTCCGAATTTACTAAGAAAGAAATACTTCATTTTTATAAAAAAATATCTCCCAATAAAATCAAAGTTATCTATAATGGAATTGATGAAAAATTTAAGACTCGGAATAATTTTGATAAGCAGTATTTTGAAAGGATTAGAAATAAATACAATATCACCGAGCGTTATCTTTTTCACCTAAGTTCCCTACAACCTCGCAAAAATGTTCCTCTCCTAATTAAAGCTTATCGGGATTATATCTATAGGTATAAAGACGAAAAAACTCTTTTGATTATTGGAGGAGAAAGAGGCTATAATTTTGATGAGCAAATTGATAATTTGTTGAGAGATTTAATTTTAAAAGAGAAAGTTAGAATATTAGGTTATTTAAAAGAAGAAGAACTACCTGCATTTTATGCAATGGCTGAAGCCTATGTCTCTCCTAGTGCTTATGAAGGCTTTGATTTGCCTCTAGGAGAGGTTATGCAAAGCGGTGTACCTGTTATTGCCTCTAATATACCTTGTCACAGAGAAGTTTTAGGAAAAGCGGGTGTTTTAGTTAGCCCTGAAAATACCAAATTTTTTTCTCAAGAGATTAATAGAGTTTTAAACGATCAAGTTTTTAGGAAAAAACTTGTTGCGGAAGGGTTAAAAAGAGCTAAAAATTTTAGCTGGAAGAAATGTGCCAAAGAAACTCTGGATTTATACCAAGAATGTTTAAAATCTTGAATTTCTTTTGAGAAAATATTTAAACAGAAAAATTTATTCTATGGTCCCTGAAATTTCTATCATAATTGTTTCCTGGAATGGGAAAGCAGTTTTAAAAAAATGTCTGAATTCTATTTTTAACAGGAATTATAATTTTTCTTATGAGGTTATTGTAGTAGATAATGGATCAAAAGATGGCACAGTAGAAATGTTAAAGAATGATTTTCGGACTGTTAAAATCAAAGAAAATAAAAAAAATCTAGGCTTTCCAATTGCCAATAATCTAGGAATAAAAATGGCTCAAGGCAAGTTTATCTTTTTACTAAATCAGGATATAGAACTAGAGGAGAATACTCTTGAGACTTTATTTAATTTTTTGAAGGATAATCTTAAAAATAATATAGTTGCGGTGGCTCCTATGCTTCAATATCCTAACGGAAAGGTTCAAATGAGCTTAAGGCCTTTTCCTACTCCTGGGAATATTCTAAAGGACGCTTTTTCTTTCGGGAGATGGCATTTAAAATATTATGATTATAGAAAAAGCCAAGAGGTGGAACAACCAATGGCATCGTGTTTATTAGTTGAAGGGAGAACGCTTAGAAGAGTTAAAGGGTTTGATCCTAATCCTAATTTTTTTCTTTATTTTAATGATGTTGATTTAAGCTTTAGAATATCCTTACTAGGCTTGAAACATTATTATTTAAATAATTGCAAAGCGATTCATGATCATGGGCAGAGTGCCAAAAAATGGTCCGAGCTATCTCGTTTAGGGGCTTGGCAAAGAGGGCTTTACTATTTCTTGGCCAAGCATTATGCTAAAAAACGAGTATTAAGCAAACTCATTTTTAAGATAGAGGTGTTTTTGATTTTTTTAATAAGAGTAATTACCGAATCGCTAAAAAGTTTATTATTGAGGAAATAATTTTTTTTATTTTTTAATTAATTATATCAATTTAATCTCATGGCTTATTATTATCCTGGTTCCAAAGAAAATGAAATTATAACTGAAAAATTAGAAGCTATTGGTAAAACACCTAAAGTTAAAGTTTCGGATAATGATTCTCCCAAAAAACTTTTTAAATCAAAAAACCGCTTTAAAAAAATTGTCGGAATTCTAGCAATAATTATTCTCTTAATAGGGGGAGCTCTCTTCTATAAAACTTCCAATTTGATTTCTAAAATTTCTACTTCGGGAGGGAGTATCTTTGGTGGTTTATTCAAAGACGCAGATGATGTTAAAGGATTTAAAGATGGTAGAATTAATATTTTACTTATTGGCATGAGAGGGCAAAATATACCCGGAGGAAGTTTATTAGCAGATACTATTATGGTTGTTTCCGCAAATATTAGAGAAAATAAAGTAGCTATGATTTCTATCCCCCGTGATCTTTATACGGAGATTCCAGGGAAAAATTATTCTAGAAAAATTAATGAGGCTAATGTTATTGGAGAAGAAGCAGGAAAAGGAAAAGGGATAGAGTTAATGAAAGAAACAGTTGAAAATGTGACTGGTCTGCCTATCCATTATGCTGTCTCAGCTAATTTTGATGCTTTAAGAGATACAGTAGACGTCTTAGGGGGAATTAATATTTATCTTGAGAAACCTTTTTATGAAGGGAAACAATTTGTTGAAGGTGGAGAATGCGGAGGAGAGTTTAGTTTACCGGCAGGGGATGTTGAATTAAATGGAGAAAAAGCTCTCTGTTATACAAGAGCTCGTTTTGCCACTTCTGATTTTGACAGAGCCAAACGGCAACAGGAAGTATTATTAGCAATTAAAGAAAAAGCTTTAAGTGTTGGCACTCTCTCCGACTTTAGCAAAGTGAATAACTTTATAACTGTTATTGGAGACAATATTAGAACTAATATGCAATCTTGGGAAATGCAAAAATTATTTAGTATCTTAAGAGGGTTAGATAATTCTGAAATTTATCGTAAGGTTTTCAGTACTGCTGAAGATGGTCTTCTTTATTCTACTAATAATGGTTCCTATATTCTTTTACCGGTGGGAGAAAATTATGAGAAGATCCATCAAGCATGTGCTAATATATTTGAGGAAGAAAGATGAAAAAAATAGATGTTTCTATTATTGTCGCTAGCTATAAGAATTCTTCTATTTTAAAATTGTGTCTTGACGCTTTATTCAAAAATATTGGCGATGAGATTAATTTTGAAGTAATTGTTGTTGATATTGAGACCCAAGAAGAAATTAGGGATCTTGTTTTAGATAATTATCCCCAAGTAAAATTTATTCCTTTAGTAAAAAATGTTGGTTTTGCAAAAGCTTTAAATAAAGGAATCAGAAATTCGCGGGGAAATGTTATCCTTTCTTTAAATCCTGATATTATTGTTAAGAAAAAAGCAGTAGAAATTCTTTATAAATATATAATAAAACATCCCGAAGCTGGAATTATAGGGCCCAGGCTTTTAAACTTTAATGGTAGCCGGCAAGATTCATGTTTTAGTTTTTATACCCCGATTACCGTAATTTACAGAAGAACATTTTTAGGTAATTCCTTTTTTGGAAAAGTGTCTTTAAAAAATTTTTTTATAAGACCCCAAGGAAATAACCCTCAACCCATTAAAGGTTGGATAATGGGGTCTGCCCTGATGTTAAGAAGGGAAAATTTAGAAAAAATTGGTTTAATGGATGAACGTTATTTTATGTATTTTGAAGATGTTGATTGGTGCCGTCGTTTCTGGGAAGCTGGCTTTAAGATTGTTTATGTTCCCCAAGCTGAGATGTTTCATTATCATGGTAAAATGAGTGCTTCTAGAAATGTTCTAAGTTTGTTATTCAATAAAATGACTTTTATCCATTTCTTGTCAGGATTAAAGTATTTTATTAAGTTTAGAGGATGGAAAGTCGTTTTAAAAAAGAATAAAAAATTAAAAAGATGAGTTATCTTCAAGAGAAAAAACAATTTAAAGTTTACTTAATTACTATCGCTTTAGTGGCTTGTTTTGTTTTAGGAATGTTCTTCGGAAAAAAAAATTCTGTTGATATAGAAAGCTTGAGATTAGAAAATAACGAAAGTGAATTTTCTGAACAAGATATAATCTTCTTGAAAGAAATCTGGGACAAAATTAAAGGAAAATATGTTGGAGAAATTCCCGAAGAAGCAAAAGTAATAGAAGGAGCTGCCAAAGGAATGGTTGAATCCCTAGATGATCCTTATACGGTCTATTGGAATAAAAAGGAATCTCAAGATTTTCTTGCAGATATGGAAGGTAGTTTTGAGGGGATTGGAGCGGAAATAGGGATAAGAAATCAAGTTCTTACTGTTATTTCTCCTTTGGATGGGATGCCTGCTCAAACAGCGGGTATAAAATCCGGAGATAAAATTATTCAGATAAATGAAGAAATTACTACGGAAATGACATTAGATGAAGCAGTCAGCAAGATAAGAGGGCCTAAAGGCAGTCAAGTTAAATTGATTATAATCAGGGAGGGGAATGGGGATAACGATCCCCTAGAATTTGAAATAACAAGGGATAAGATTGACATTAAAAGCGTTAGTTGGGAGAAAAAAGATAATCAGTTAGCCTATTTAAGAATCAGTAGTTTTTTGAAAGATAGCGAAGATGAATTTTTTAAAGTTGCCCAGGAAATTGAGGGATGGAAAGCTGAGGGAATTATTCTTGATTTAAGGAATAATTCAGGTGGTTATTTAGAAATAGCGGTAGATATTGCTAGCTATTTTTTATCTAGCGGATCTTTAGTAGTCAAAGAAGATTACGGAGATGTCAATAAATCTAAAAATACAGAACACTACACGACAAATAAATTGAATAAGAAAAACCTGGAGAAATATCCTTTGGTGGTTTTGGTTAATCAAGGAACGGCTTCTTCAGCTGAAATTTTAGCTGGCGCCCTTAGAGACAATCGAGAAATAAAGCTGGTTGGAGAGAAAACTTTTGGGAAAGGTTCGGTCCAGGAATTGGAAGAATTAAGTGACGGATCAGTTCTTAAAGTAACAGTAGCTAAATGGCTCACTCCTGAAGGTGTTAATATTGGGGAAGAAGGGTTAAATCCTGATATTGAGCAGAAGATTTTGAAAGCTGAAGAGGGAGAGGAGCAAGAAGATCAGCAACTCTTAAAAGCGATAGAAATAATTAAAAATTAATTTATTAAGTATGGCAGTAGAAATTATTTTATTAAAAAAAGTTGATAAATTAGGGAAAGCAGGTGATCTTGTTTCCGTAAAAGAAGGTTATGCTAGAAACTTTTTACTGAAATTTGATTTAGCTATGTTAGCAACTGTGGATGCCAAGGAAAAAGCTAAAAATATAAAGAAAAAAAGGAAGCAAACAGAAATTTCAGAAAAGAAAAAAATGCAGGAACTAGCTGAAAAAATTTCCGGAATGCAGTTTGTTCTAAAGAGGAAAGCGGAAGGAGAAAAACTTTTTGGTTCAGTAACTGATGCTGAAATAATAAAGCTCTTAGCAGAAAAAGGGGTGAACTTGAAAAAAAGTCAATTGAATATGCAAAATACTATTAAAAAAATCGGGAATTATACAATAGATATTAATCTTTCTCGAGAAGTTTCCGGAAAAATAAGACTTAAAGTTGTAAATGAAAAAAAATAGAGGAAAGAGAAAAAAATTTATTTTTGTAACAGGAGGAGTAATGAGCGGGGTAGGGAAAGGAACAACTTGTTCCGCTATTGCTGCTATTTTAAAAAGTAAGGGTTTTAAAATTACAGCCTTGAAGGCTGACCCTTACGTAAATATTGATGCGGGGACGATGAATCCTACAGAACACGGGGAGGTTTTTGTACTAACAGATGGGACGGAATGCGATCAAGATATGGGAAATTATGAAAGATTTTTGGAACAAGAGTTACTCGGTTCTAATTATATGACTACCGGAAGTGTTTACCAAAAAGTAATTGAAAGAGAAAGGGCTCTTAAATACAGGGGGAAGTGTGTGGAAGTTGTCCCCCATATCCCCTTAGAAGTGATAGCCAGAATAGAGAAGGCGGCTTGGAAAAATAAAGCGGAGTTTTGTATTATTGAAATAGGAGGAACAGTTGGTGAATACCAAAATATACTTTTTTTGGAAGCTGCCAGAATGATGAAATTAAAATACCCCGGAGATGTTTTAATTGCAATGGTAAGCTATCTGCCTATTCCTGACAAAGTAGGGGAGATGAAAACCAAACCTACTCAGCATGCAGTTAGAACTTTAAATTCTGCCGGTATTCAGCCTGATCTTATTATTGCTCGTTCTGAAAAACCTTTGGATCAGAAAAGGAAAGAAAAAATAGCCACTTTTTGTAATATAGAAGGGGATAAAATAATTTCTGCTCCTGACATAGATTCTGTCTATCATTTACCTGTTAATTTTGAGAAAGGAAAAATAAGCCAAATAATCTTAAAAAAATTTGGATTAAAACAAAAGAAAAAAGATTTACGGCAATGGAGGAGCCTTTCACATAAAATAAAAACATTAAGGAAAAAAGTAAATATAGCGGTAGTGGGTAAATATTTCAGTACAGGTGATTTTGTTCTCTCTGATTCTTATATTTCTGTAATAGAAGCTATTAAACATGGAGCTTATAAAAACAACGTTAAGCCGGAACTTACTTGGATTGATTCTCTGAAGTATGAAGATAATCCAGAGACAGTAAAAGAATTAAAGAAATTTGATGGGTTAGTCGTCCCCGGCGGTTTTGGAGAAAGAGGGATTGAGGGTATTATAGAGGCTATAAAATTTTCCAGAGAAAATAAAATACCTTATTTAGGTCTTTGCTATGGGATGCAATTGGCAGTTATAGAATATGCTCGTTCTAAAGCGGGAATAAAAAAAGCTACCACGGCAGAGACTGATCCTAGAAGTAAATTTGCCGTAGTTGATCTTATGCCAGAGCAGAAAAAGAAAATTCAGTTGGGTAATTATGGAGGAACAATGAGACTAGGAAGTTTTCCAGCTGTTTTAAAAAGAAATAGTCTTGCTGCCAGAATTTATAAAAAGAAACTCATCTTAGAAAGGCATCGCCATCGTTATGAAATTAATC
This sequence comes from uncultured Candidatus Saccharibacteria bacterium, assembly GCA_964618065.1. Classification (GTDB taxonomy): domain Bacteria; phylum Patescibacteriota; class Minisyncoccia; order CAIUEV01; family JAHKAQ01; genus M55B174. The sequence goes on from CAZTZK010000024.1 coordinate 13,797, forward strand.
CGCTTTTTTTGGAAAAAATTAAAAAAGCCGGTCTTATTTTTTCCGGCTTTTCTCCTGATAAAAAATTTATGGAAATAATGGAACTTCCTCAAAGAGTACATCCTTTTTTTCTGGGTACCCAATTTCATCCAGAATTTCAATCTTACCCTCATAATCCGCACCCTCTGTTTAGAGAGTTTTTAAAAAGTGCCGTTCAAAGGAACAAAAAAATAAATAGAAAATAAATTAGTAGAGCAAAGAAGGCGTTTTATTTTTTCTTCTTAACTAAAGGCTTTTCACTTACTTCCACAAAAGTTGTTTTTTCTAAATGACCGTTGAATTTTTTAATTTTTCTCTTACTGAATTTGATAAAACCATCTACCAAAGCATATAAAGTATCATCAGACCCTCTTTTTACGTTTTGACCCTCGCGATATTTTTTACCTCTTTGTCTGATTATAATATTTCCAGCGTTAACTTTTTGTCCGTCAAATAATTTTACTCCCAGCCTTTTTGATATGGAATCTCTTCCTAAACTGGTAGAACCTCCGGCTTTTCTATGAGCCATATTTTTTACTTAGCAATTAAAAATTTATTAAATATTTTTTCCAAGTTTTTAATATTCAATCTGCTATTCTAAATATAATGGAAAAAAGAAGCTTCTCTTTTGCTTCTAAGTGCTTCCAAGAATAGTAAATAGCTGAAAAAAATGCAAGGAAATTTTAGAACTATCCATAAATTTTTTTTAAAAATTAAGAGAAAGATAAATTTTGGAAAATTACTTTATTTTTTTTCTCTTCTTTTATTTCCTTTTGCTGGTTATCTAATTGGAAAAGGGGAAAAACTAAAAATGGAAAACCCGGATATAATTATTGATACTTCAGAAATTGATTGCAATTGTGACAATAATTTTTTGGAAGAATCAATTAATAAGAGTGAAACTGAAAAAGTAGGTTCAAAAACGACCACGGAAGAATTGATTGAATTATCTGATCAGGGAAGTCAATTTGTAGCCAGTAAAAATGGCGAGAAATATTATCCTGTTGATTGTGCCTCAGCCAACAGGATTAAAGAAGAGAATAAAGTTTATTATGAAACGGCGACAGAAGCTGAAGCTGATGGAAAAGAATTATCAAGCCAATGTCAATAATTTATTTTTCTTGATAATTGCATTCTTTATTAGAACATTTTTTCTTACCAGTTTTTGGATCTTCAATTATCAAACTTTTACATAAAGGGCAATTCTCTCCAGTAGGTTTCCCCGACAAAGCAAATTTACATTCCGGATAATTATTACAAGCCCAAAAAATTGTTCCTCTACGAGATTTTTTTTCTATAATTTCTCCTTTTTTGCAAATAGGGCATTTAACACCAGAAGAATTTTCAATTTTTTTAATTCCTTTGCATTCAGGATAATTCGTGCATCCCCAAAAAAGTCCCCATTTACCTCTCTTGATTTCCATAGGAGCTCCACATTTATCACATTTTACTTCTCCTAATCTTTTTTTTAATTCTTCATCGGATTCCTTATTAGGATCTTCGGTATATTTGCAATCTGGAAAACCCGAACAGGCATAGAATTTACCAAACCGGCCAAATTTTTCCGTTAGAGGTTTACCACAAAGCGGGCATTTTTTATCTGTTTTTTTAGAATATTTTTTTATACTTTTAGTTTTTTCTTTAATTTCTTGAGAAAATGGTTTAAAAAAATCATCAATAACTTTTACCCATTCTTTTTCTCCTTTAGCTATATCATCTAAATCTTTTTCCATTTTAGCGGTAAATTGCAAATCCATAATACGGGAAAAGTTTTCTACTAAAATATCATTTACTAAAAAACCTATTTCTTGAGGAACGTATTGTTTAACTTCATTCTTTTCAGTATAGCCACGAGCTTCAATAGTGCTTAGAGTAGGGGCGTAAGTAGAAGGTCTGCCAATTCCTTCTTCTTCTAAAGCTTTTATAAGAGTTGCGTCTGTATAACGAGCGGGAGGTTGAGTAAAATGTTGCTCAGTTAATATTTTAATTAAATTCAATTTTTCTTTTTCTTGGAGGTTAGGTAATTTAGTTTCTTGAATTTTGAAGTTGGGACCGTAAGCTTTTAAAAATCCTGCGAATTTTAAAACAGAACCCTGAGCTTTTAATTCATAATGACCAGCATTTATTTCAGCATCTACTTTATCAAAAACTGCTTCTTTCATCTGAGAGGCAATAAACCTTTTCCAAATTAGACTGTAAAGTTTAAATTGGCTTGAATCAAGAAACTTTTTTATACTTTCCGGACTTTTTTGAGGAAAAGTAGGGCGAATAGCTTCGTGTGCTTCTTGGGCTCCTTTAGCTTTATTGGCGAAATAGCGAGGGGATTCTAAACAATAATCTTTACCAAATTTATTCTCTATTGTCTCTTGGGCTTTTCTTAAAGCAATTGGACTTATTTTCAAAGAATCGGTTCGCATATAAGTTATTAATCCACTGTTTTGACCATTTAATTTAATTCCCTCGTAAAGTCTTTGAGCAACACTCATAGTTCTTTTAGCGGAGAAACCAAGTTTATTAGCGGCATCTCTTTGTAAAGTACTTGTTTTATAGGGAGGAGAAGGATAGCGTCGGCTTTCTTTTTTAGTTAATTTACTAACCCAAAAATCATTTTTTCCCAGTTCTTTTTTAATCTTTTGAGCTTCTGTTTTACTTCGGATAGCTGTTTTTTCTAAAAGCTTATCTTCTATTTTTTTGAGTTCTGCTAAAAAGGAAGCTATTTCTTCCTCTTCGGGATTTGATTTTTTTTGGCGGAGATTAGCTCCTATGGTCCAATATTCTTGAGATTTAAATTTTTCTCTTTCTCTTTCTCTTTCAACAATAAGGCGCAAAGCTACTGACTGGACTCTACCAGCAGAAAGGCCATAGCGGATTTTTTTCCAAAGCAAGGGAGAGAGGTTATAACCTACCAACCTGTCTAAAATACGACGAGCTTGTTGAGCATTGAAAAGATCTAAATTTATATCACCCGGGTTCTTTAGAGCTTTTTGAATGGCCGGTTTGGTAATTTCATGGAAAGTTATTCGCTCAAATGCCATTTTAGGAGCGTAGCGTTGAATTATCCATTTGAGATGAAAAGCAATTGCTTCTCCTTCTCTATCTTCATCAGTTGCTAAAATTACTTTTTCTACTCCGGATTTTCTATCTGTTATGGCGGATTTGATTGCTTTTAAAGCTTTATTAGATTTACGAGGAATAGAATAGGAAGGCTGATAATTTTTTTCTATAGCTACCCCTAATGTTTTAGGAGGAAGGTCTCTTACATGACCGAAAGAGGAAAGGACCTTATAATCTTTTCCTAAAATTTGAGTAATAGTTCTAGCTTTTGTAGGGGACTCAACAATAATCAGTTTCATATCTTTTTAAATAGAAAATTTAGATTTTCCAGTTTTAGTTTAAATTTCTTCTTTTTTCTTTTTTATAATTTATGCAAGATAATATTCTTCACCATTTTTCTTAACCAAACCATCTAATTCCATTTCTGTCAAATTGGATAATAAAACATTAGTTTCAAGTTTAGTCAAAAAAATTAACTTGTCAATTAAAATTGGTTGAGGAGATAAAAAATTTATTATTTTCTTTTGGATTTTATTCTGGGGTTCTTTATTTTTAATTTGAGAAATTCCCTTTTCCCCCTTATTGGAAAGAGGAATTTTAAATTCTTCTAAAATGTCTTCAATTGATGTAATTAGTTTAGCTCCTTCTTTGATCAATTGGTGGCAACCTCTGGATGATGGGGAGAATATCTCTCCGGGAACAGCAAAAACTTCACGGTTTTGATCCAAAGCATGATTAGCAGTAATAAAAGTGCCCGATCTTAGATTTGCTTCAATTACAACCACTCCATAACTTAAGCCACTTATAATTCTGTTTCGGGCATAAAAATTTTGTTTTAAAGTACTATAACCAGGGGGATATTCTGAAATTAAACCGCCCCTTTCAATTATATTTTGAGCTAATTTTTGGTTAGAGGCGGGGTAAACCTTATCTAACCCACATCCTAAAACAGCAAAAGTAGCTTGATTATTTTTTAAACAGATTTCATGAGATATGGTGTCAATTCCCAAAGCCATTCCAGAAACAATGCTAATTCCTTTTAGAGCCAAATCTCCTGCTATTTTTTCTGCACAACGTTTTCCGTAGAAAGAAAACTTACGGCTACCAACAACAGCAATTAAGATTTCTCTGGGTTTTGGAAGACGCCCCAAATAATAAATAACTGGCGGGGGAGCGGGGATCTCTTTTAAAAGGGAAGGATACTTTTGGCTTTTAAAAGTCGTTATCTTAATTTTATATTTTTTCAATTCACTCATTTTTTGGAGAGGATCTATCTTTTTTCTGGAAGCTATAAAATTTAGTGCCGTCTTTTGATCCAAGCCTGCTTGTAACAGCTTTTTAAAATTAGCTTTCCAAGCTTCTTCCATTGTATTAAAATAACTATAAAGTTTTCTAAAACGGATAGGGCCAATGTAAGGTATATTATTTATGGCGTTCCAGTATTTCATAGATAATTGACAATGAATAATTATTATGTCATTCCTGCGAAAGCAGGAATCCCGGTACGCCTAGGTAAGGCTTTATCAAGATAGATTTTCCTAAATTTGCCTGCCTGCCGGCAGGCAGGCTCGGGATCCCCGTTTTCACGGGGATGACAAATCACTTTCTAACTCAATTATATCATTTCAGTATGAAAAAAATCTTAAAAAAAATATTAAAAAATTTTCAAGAGGAAGAAAAACTAGATTTCAATTTTAAAGTAGATTATCCGGCAAATAAAGATTTTGGTCATTATTCAACTAATTATGCTTTGGTCTTGGCTAAAATCAAAAGAGACAATCCTGAAAAATTAGCCCAAGAATTGGTTACGAAGCTGAAAAAGCAAAAAGAATTTTCTGCTATTTTTAAAGCTCAGGTAGCTAAACCAGGTTTTATTAATTTTTGGCTAAAAGAAAAAGCCTTTTTAAAAACTCTAGCTGAGATTCTAGACTCTGGAAATAATTATGGTTGTTCCAGAATTCTTGCAAAGAGAAAAATTATGGTGGAATATGCTCAACCGAATCCTTTTAAAGCTTTTCATGTGGGTCATTTGAGAAATATTATTATTGGAGAATCCTTGGCTAGGGTTTTAGAAAACGCTGGGGCTAAGGTAATTAGAACTAACTATCAAGGGGATGTTGGTTTACATGTAGCTAAGTGTTTTTGGGGAATCAAAAATAAAAAAAATAAATTAGAGAAAAATCTAAAGAATATAAATGAAAAGGTGAGTTATTTAGCGGATTGTTACATCTTAGGAGCTAAAGCTTATCGGGAAAACGTTAAGGCTCAGAAAGAAATTCAGGAAATCAATCAGAAAATTTATGCCATGTCTGAGGACCTTAAAACAGAATGGGAAGAAAAAAAGAGATGGAGCTTGGATAAATTTGAAGAAATCTTTCAAAAGCTGGACGTTCATTTTGACCGTTATTATTTTGAATCAGAGATGTTTCAAGACGGAATTAAAAAATGCCGGGAAGCCGAAAAGAAAGGAATTCTAATTAAAGATGATGATTGTTTAATTTTTGATGGAGAAAAATTCAATTTGAATAAAAGAGTCTTTATAAATAAAAAGGGTTTACCTACTTATGAAGGTAAAGAGTTGGCTTTAGCTTTCAAAGAATTTACTGATTTTGGCGAACTGGATAAAGCCATCCACATTGTGGCTAACGAGCAAATTAATTTCTTCCGAATAACTTTTTTAGTAGAAAAACTACTAGCGGAACAACTTTTTGACGATAAACAGTTCCATCTTTCTTATGGTTTAGTAAATTTAAAAGAAGGTAAAATGTCTTCCAGAGAGGGTAACGTTATTTTAGGTGAAGAAATAATCCAAAGGGCGGAGAATAAAATTAGAAAGTTGCTTGGGGGAAGAAGTAAAAGAAAAGCAGGAGAAATTGCCAATGCTGATAAGGTAGCAGTGGGGGCAATTAAATATTCCTTTCTAGCAATTAATCCTGCAAAAAACATTAATTTTGATTTAGAGGAGAGTATTCGATTAGAAGGGCGTTCTGGTCCTTATGTAATTTATAGCTACGTCAGGGCGGTTAATTTACTAAAAAAACTCTCAGGCGCAGGTTATATTTCAAGAGCTAGAGATTTCAAAGAGGGTTTTCTTTGCCAGGAAGGAAAAGAATTAATATATTGCTTGTCTAAATTTCCCAATCTGACAAAGGAAGTAGCTAAAAATTATCAGTTGTCAATGCTTGCTGATTATTCCTACAGGCTAGCTAATATTTTCTCGGTTTTTTATGATAAGTGTCCAGTTCTGAAACAAGAGGAAAAAGAATTACAGAAAATCCGCATTGGTTTAATTGGTGCCTTTAAAGAGACTATGGGAAAATGTCTTGACCTTTTAGGGATAGAGAGAGTAGAAAAAATGTAGTTTTATTATTATTTTTTTCATTTCATGTCCGGTCATTCAAAGTGGTCTACCATAAAGCATAAAAAGGCGGCCAGCGATTTTAAGAAAGCTAATGTTTTTACAAAGTTAGCAGGAGATATTGCCATAGCTGCTCGTGAAGGAGAAGATCCAAAAGCTAATTTCAAATTAAGGTTGGCCATTGAAAAAGCGAGAGAAGTGAATATGCCAAATAAAAGTATTGAAAAAGCTATTATGAGAGGAGCAGGAGAGCTAAAGGGAGAGTCTCAAGTAGAAGAAACTTTAGAGGCTTACGGTCCTGGTCAAATTGCTTTACTAATTAAAGCAATTATGGAAAATAAGAATAAGACGTTAGCGGAAATTAAAAACATTTTGAAAGATTGCGGAGGAAAATTTATAGGTGATAGAAGTATTGGTTGGCAATTTAAACCAGTAGGGATTATAGTGGTGACAGGAAAAAATTTAGATAAAGAAAATTTTGAAATGTCATTAATTGAAAACGGTGCGGAGGATTATCTTCAAGAATCGGCAAACCGGTATAAAATTTTTACACTTCCCGCAGATCTGAAAAGAGTAAGTGAAAGTCTGGCCCAAAGTTCAGTTGAGATTTTAAGAGAGGAGTTGGGTTATTTAGCTAAAGATCCTGTTGAGATAGATGAAAAAGCAAAAGCCGATTGCAAAAAACTGATTAGCGAGTTAGAAGAGAATGAAAATGTAGTGGCTGTTTTTAGCAACATGAAAAATTAATTACGTAATTAATTACGTAATTCTTAATGGGGGTGTGGTGTCAATGGTAGCACGACGGTCTCCAAAACCGTCAGTTGGGGTTCGAATCCCTACACCCCTGCTAAAATTATGAAAAAAGAGTACTTTTATCCAGTCTTTTAACTTTTTATTCTATCATGTTCTGGAAATTAAATTTTGAAAAACCTCAGCCGGCTCAATCGGAATCCTTGGATGAAAAATGGTATAAGAAATTTGAAAAGTTTGGGTCTTTTCAGGTCTATGAGTATTTAGTGGGGGATAAGCAATATAGAGAAGAGCAGAAAAGAGAATTTATTAATGGTGAAATTGAAAATCCAGTCTTAGATTATCCAAAGATAGATCAAGAAAAATTGGCTAGAGATGAAAAAGAATTATTAGGATTAAAGAAAGATATTTTAGAAAAAGAAGAAAACGAAGTAATCAGAAAATTATATCGGTGGAAGATTAACGAAAAAATAGCCGAATTAAGAATGTTAAAGGCAGCTGGAACCGGAGATGACAAGAGATTTAGTCGGTATTCAGAATATATTTATGGAAAACCATCGCCGGAAGTATTCGCTTATACTATTAAGTCGTTGAAGAAAATTATTGCGGGGGATAAAAATTCTAATGATCGTCAGGTAGCAAAAGCAGCAGAGGAATTGGATAGATTATTGCCTTTAGATTTCTCTAAGGATCCAATAAAAGAGTTGCCTAGTAAAGACAATGTTAATCGTGTTCGCACGGAAGTCTTACATGAAATGGGGGATTTATTAAACACTGGATTGTTAGTAAAAGAAGGAAAATATAGCGCGGAAGAGATACGCGATGTGTTTCAAGGAGCATTAGAGAAATTGCAGGCAAAAGAGTGGCAAGTAATAGTTGATGTCAGTAGTAAGACAGGCATCAGTGTAGATCAAGAAAAAAAATCAATAAAAATTCCAGAATCAAGGGAATTAACTCTCAATAAACTACAAAAATTGATTGCGCATGAAGTAGGAACTCATGTGGCCAAAAGAATTAAAGGTGAAAAAAGTCAGCTACATTTACTTGGGCTAGGGCTAGATCGTTACGAAAAAGGTGAAGAAGGTGTGGCTACAATGAGAGAGCAGGCACTTGACGACAAATTTAGTGATTTTTCTGGACTAACAGGACACTTGGCAATAAGTTTAGCTTATGGGCTAGATGGCAAACCGAGAAATTTTCGTGGAGTGTATGAAATATTAGAAAAATATTTTTATTTGAAAGAATTAAAAGAAGGCAAGCAATCAGAGGAATCTCTTGCTCTTGCTCAAAATAGTGCTTGGAATAAAACAGTTAGGACATTTAGGGGAACAAGTTGTAATACACCCGGTGTATGTTTCACAGAAGACATAGTTTACAGGGAGGGCAATATAGGGGTATGGAATGTTATTAAAAAGACTCCAGATGAACTATTTAGATTTAGTGTTGGTAAATATGATCCTGCGAATTCAAGGCATATCTGGATCCTAAATCAGCTTGGAATATCTGAAGAAGACTTAAAGAGAGATAAATAGAGATAGGAAACTATATATTTTAGTTTAGTTTTAATTCTTATGCGCCAAACTTCCCTCTGCTTTTTAATAAAAGGAAATAAAAAACAAATTCTTTTGGCTATGAAAAAAAGAGGTTTCGGTAAAGGAATGTGGAACGGTGTTGGTGGAAAACCTGATTCGGAGAAAGGAGATAAAAATATAGTGGATTGTGCCAAGCGAGAATCGGAAGAAGAAATAGGAGTAAGGATTAAAAGTTTGAAAAAAGTAGCAGTGATAGATTTTCTTTTTCCAGAAGTGCCGAAAGAAAAAGATTTTGATCAGCAGGTACATATATTTTTGGTAAGGCGTTGGAAGGGAGAACCAGTTGAAAGCGAAGAAATGCGACCAAGGTGGTTGAGTGTTGAGAAGTTACCCTTTAGCCGGATGTGGGATGATGATAAATATTGGCTGCCACATGTCTTGGTGGGTAAAAAAATAAGAGGTAAATTTATCTTTAATAAAAGAGCTAAAGTAATTGAAAAAGATTTAAACTTTGTCAGCAAATTTTAATAATAGAACTAATAATTTTTTTCAAAAAGATGATCAAAAAAATAAAAAACAACGGTCCGCCTCTTTTGGGAGACACTTTTCCGGAGATAGAAGTTCAAACAACTCGAGGGAAATTTAAATTGCCTAACCATTTTAAGGGAAAGTGGTTTATTCTCTTTAGTCATCCGGCTGATTTTACTCCGGTTTGCACTACTGAATTTGTAGCTTTTCAAAAAAGGTATCAGAAGTTTAAAGCTATGGGTTGTGAGCTGATTGGGCTTAGCGTTGATCAAGTTTTTTCTCATTTAAAATGGGAAGAGTGGATTAAAGAAAATATCAAGCTGGAAATTCAATTTCCTATTATTGCGGACACAGGTTCAGTTTCTAAAAAGCTGGGCTTTATTCATCCCGGCAAAGGCACGAATACCGTTAGAGCGGTAATTGTTGTAGATCCCGGTGGAGTAATCAGAACCATGCTTTATTATCCTCAAGAGCTAGGAAGAAATATGGACGAGATTTTAAGAATAGTGAAGTCTCTTCAATTCGCTGATAAAAATAAAGTAGCTATGCCAGCCAATTGGCCTCAAAATGAACTTATTAGAGATAGAGTTATCGTTCCCCCGGCAGCTGAAAATAAAATTGTAAAAAGCAGATTGAGAGAAGCTAAAGCTGGAAAGATAAAATGTTTTGATTGGTGGTTTTGCCATAAAAAAATTAAAAAATAATTTTTTTGAAATTTAGAAATATTACTATTTGAATAATTTCTCATTTTTTTTGAGATAAAAAAGAGATTTAATTTTAATCTCTTTTTTTATTTTTTTATTTTAGAAAAAAGTGTTGACTTTTATTTTCCAGTGGATTAAAATGTACTTGTGTGTTAAGAAGTGGGATAAAGTGTAAAAATAAAATGTTTATTGGAGAATACAAACATACTTTAGATGCAAAAAACAGGCTGGCAGTTCCTAGCAGATTAAGAAAAGATCTTGGGAAGAAAGCTGTTATCACAAGAGGTTTAGATAAATCTCTCTTACTTTATCCTATTGAATCTTGGCAAGAAATTGCTTTAAAACTAGGCAAGATGCCAATAGGGGAAAGCGGTACCAGGGGGTTTGTCAGACTAATGCTTTCTGGCGCAACTGAAGTTAGCCTAGATAGTTTAGGTAGGATTCTAATTCCAGATTATTTAAAAAAATATGCTGGCTTGAAAAAAAATACAATTATTAACGGTTTATTTAATAGAATGGAAATCTGGGAAGCCAATCGCTGGAGAGGCTATAAACAAGAAACGGAAAAAAATACGGCCAAGGTGGCAGAGAAATTGGGAGAATTAGGCATTTATTAATGATTCATCCTATGCCAATTCACAAGCCGGTCCTTTTAAAAGAAACAATAAAATTTTTAAATCCAGAAAAAGGAAAAATTTTTGTTGATTGTACTTTGGGAAGTGGAGGTCACGCTAAAGCAATTGCAAAAAAAATGAAAGCGGGGGGAAGAATTATTGGACTGGATATTGATAAAAATAATATTGAGAAATTTAAAAAACAAAAAAAAATTGAAGCAGTTCGAGCAAACTTTAAAGATATTAAGAAAGTTTTACTGGAGAAAGAAAAAGAAAGTGGTACTAAAATCGTTGGTGAAGTTAATGGAATTTTAGTTGATTTAGGCTTTTCTTCAGACCAATTAGAAAGAATACCCGGCTTGAGCTTTCAAAAAAATGGTTACCTTGATATGAGATTTAGCGAAGAAAGTGATCTTACAGCAGCTGATATTATTAACCGATTCTCTAAAGAAGAAATAGCTACAATTTTAAAAGAATATGGAGAGGAAAGGAAAGCTGAGCTGATTGCAGAAAAAATAATCCAGCAAAGGAAAATAGCTAAAATAGAGACCGTTTTTCAGTTAAAGGAGATTGTTCATAACTGTTATCCGAAAAATAGTAAAGTAAAAGGAATTGATGTGGCAACCAAGACTTTTATGGCTCTCAGAATTATGGTGAACGAGGAAATGAAAAATCTTGATAAATTTTTGGAGAATTCACTCGCTTGCTTGAAAAAAGGAGGAAAAATTGCCATAATTTCCTTTCACTCTCTGGAAGATAGAAAAGTTAAAAATTTTTTTAAGAGAGAATCAAAAAAATGTATTTGTGACGAAGACCAAATTCAATGCACCTGTAATCATCAAAAAACTTTAAAAATAATTACCAAGAAACCCATTACCCCACAGGAGGAAGAGAAAAAGAATAATCCCAGGTCTCGTAGCGCTAAATTAAGGGTAGCGGAAAAAATTTAGATATTTTTTTATGAGGAACATTGTAGACATCCCAAAACAAAAAAGAAATAAAAGTAGTAGAAGACATCGCCAGCATACTTTAAAGATGCCTATTAAATTAGGAGTTACCTCAATAGGTTTTATAACTTTAATGATTATCTGTTTCTTGGCATTGCTTTATTTAATTCAAGCTAATAGAACGGCTACTTACGGCTTTAAAATTGAAGAGTATGATGATGCTATTTCTAAACTTAAAAAAGAACAATCAGAATTAGAATTGGAAGCAGCTAAATTGCGTTCTACTAATCAAATAAAAGAGAATCTTGATAAATTGAATATGCAGGAAGTTGATCTTACCAAGGTTGTCTATTATAAAACGGGAGGATACTTGGCTTTAGAAAAAGGGGAAGAAGTTAATGAATAATATCTATGAAAAACTATGGAATCAGTCGGGGCAGAAATTTGAAATATTCCGGGGTCTCTTTTCACAGATCGGGTCAATATTTTAATAAAAAAGAAAATTCTTTTTCTGTATTAAAAAATTGGCGTTTCAATTTTTTAATGCTACTAACTCTTTTGATAGCTGGTCTAATTATAGGGAGACTGGTTGTTCTTCAAGTTATAAATCATGAAGCGTTAGCGTCTAAAGCGCAAAAACAACATCAGTTTTTTGAAAAATTACAGCCGAACAGAGGTCAAATTTATTTAAAAGATGGAGAAACTAATACTATTCCAGTAGCTACTAATGAAGGCAAAGATAAGTTAATTATTGTTCCTAAGTATATTATTGATACCGAGGGGACTATTAAAACTTTAGCTACTATTTTGCAGATGGACGAAGAAGAAATTAGAGCAAAAGTTATGAAGAGAGAAGACCTTTATGAGGTTATAAAGAGAAAACTCTCCAAAGAAGAATCAGAGATGATAAAAGAAAAGGAGATGACCGGAGTAGAATTAGTGTCTGAAGACTGGCGTAATTATCCGGAAGGTGAATTAGTTTCACAACTATTGGGATTTGTAGGCTATAATGATGATAAGAGGATAGGCCAGTATGGAATTGAAGGCAAATTTGATGATATCTTAGAAGGCGAACTTGGTTTTTTGAAGGCGGAAAAAGATACAGCTGGACGCTGGATTTCAATCAGCAAGAGAATTTTGGAAAAGCCTACAAATGGCGTGGATATTGTGCTTACTTTAGACCAAACCGTCCAATATTTTACAGAAAAGCTACTTAAAGAATCAATAGAAAAATATGGAGCGACTAAAGGAAGTATTATTATAATGGAGCCTGCCACCGGAAAAGTAATTGCGATGGCTAATTTTCCTACCTATAACAATAACGAGTTTAATAAGGTGGAAGAAAGATCTCTTTTCAAAAATAGCTGTATTCAAGATCAGTATGAGCCTGGCTCTATTTTTAAACCTCTGGTTACTGCCGCCGCTATTGATTTAGAGAAATTGACTCCTGATTCAACTTATGTTGATAAAGGATCTTATTCAGTAGGAGGATTTACTATTCATAACTCTGACGGCAAAGCTTACGGAAAAACAAGTCTTACTCGCTTTCTAGAGCTTTCTTTAAACACAGGAGCCATCTGGGTCATGAACTCTATAGGAAAAGAAAATTTTTTGGAATATTTAAAAAAGTTTGGGTTGAATAAAGCAACTGGTATTGAATTAGTAGGAGAAGCAGAAGGTGATATTAGCAATTTAGAAAATTTTAGAGATGTTAATTTTGTCACTGCTTCTTTTGGTCAAGGTGTTTCCCTGACGCCTATTCAATTAACTACTGCTTTATCTGCTGTAATAAATGGTGGAAATCTTATGGAGCCTAGAGTGGTAGATCGTTTTATTTATGATGGTGAAGAAAAAAATGAAGAAAAAGTGGAGCCTAAAAAAGTGCGTCAGGTTATCAGCTCAAAATCATCAGCTATTATGAGAGCAATGATGATTTCTGTTGTTAAAAATGGATGGGGTAAAAAAGCCGGAGTACCCGGTTATTTAATAGGAGGGAAAACAGGAACAGCTCAAATTCCTAACAAAGACAGGGGAGGCTACTCTGATAAAGTCATTCATAGTTTTGTTGGTTTTGGACCAGCAGAAGATCCTAAATTTATCACTTTTGTTAAATTGGACGAAGTTTCTGCAGTTAATTTTTCTTCAGATTCAGCTACTTTGGTGGCTGGTCGTTTGCATAAATTTTTATTGGATTACTATCATATTTTCCCCACGGAAGAGATAAAAGAAGAAGAAGTTAGATATTTCAATAGGCTGATGGAATTTAAAGAAGAAGATATAAAAAAGTTTGGTGAGAATAAAGAAGATGGCGCGGAAGGGTTATCTCCTCTAGATAAAAAAGAAGATAAAGACTAAAAATGATAAAAAGAATTCTAAAAAAAATAGTGGAAATCAAAGCGGGTTTTTTAGCCAGAATGATTATAAAAAAATATAAGCCTTTGATTATTGGTATTACTGGAAGTGTAGGCAAAACTAGTACGAAAGAAGCTATTTATACTGTTTTAAAGAAAAAATACCGGGTCAGTAAATCTTGGGGTAATTTAAATACCGAGTTAGGCTTACCTTTAGCGATAGCTGGCTATAAAAAAGCTGACACCTCTTTTTCTTTTTGGATTAAAGCTTTGTGGAAAATGTTTTGTCTCTATTGGAATGGTAGAAAAAAAATAAAAGATATTTTAATTTTAGAAATGGGAGCTGATAAGCCTGGTGATTTAGAAAAACTTGTAAAACTTGCTCCGCCCAATATTGCAGTGGTAACTAATATTGGAATAAGTCATTTGGAAAATTACAAGCGACTTAGCCAATTAGTAGCTGAAAAAAGAAAATTAGTAGAGGCCTTAGAAGATTCTGGTTTTGCAATACTTTGTGGTGATGATGAAAAAGTTTTAGCGATGGATAAGAAAACAAAAGCTCAAGCAATAAATTTTGGATTTAAAAAGCATAATTTAGTTAGAGCCACTAATTTAGTTTTCCATTGTGGCGATGATTCAAAATCTCTTGCTCGACTTGATTGGGGAGTTAGCTTTAAATTAAATTATAAGGATCGAATAATTCCAGTAAGATTAAATAAAATATTAGGGAAACAACAAGTCTATGCTGTTTTAGCTGCTGCTGCTTGTGGCATCTCTCTTAATATGAACCTCCTGGAGATTGCTGAATCTTTGACTAATTATTGTTCTCCTCCGGGGAGGATGAAAATGATAAGAGGTAGAAAAGAAAGCTTAATTTTAGATGATACCTATAACTCAGCACCAGCTTCCTCTCTAGCTGCATTAGCGGTTTTAGAAAAAATTAATTTAAAGAAGAAAATTGTTGTTCTAGCTGATATGCTTGAATTGGGAGTTCAAGAAGATCAAGGGCACTTCGAAGTGGGTAAAAGAGCAGCGGAAGTAGCCGATTTTATTTTTACTCTGGGGAAAAAGGGAGAGTTAATTCATAAAGCCGCTCTTAAAAATTCTTCAAATGAAAAAAATAGTAAAATCCGGCATTTTGAAAATAGGCAAAAACTTATTGAAAAATTGGGGGAAATAGTAGATAAAAACTCTCTAGTTCTAGTTAAAGGCTCTCAAAAAATGAGAATGGAAAAAATAGTGAAAGAAATTATGGCTCAACCACGTAAGGCTAAAAAGCTTTTGGTTAGACAAGATGAAAAATGGCTGGATTAAGATTGATATTTTATAAAACGAGCTAGTTTGTTCTTTTTGTTTTTAGTTTTTTTAAATTCACAATAATGCTTGAATTTTGGCAAAATCTGCCCAACTATTTTGATCCAGTTTTTTTTGAAGTAGGTAGCTTCGCGGTAAGATGGTATGGAATTATGTATTTATTAGGGCTAGGAACAGTTTATTTATTACTGCTCTACCGTTTTAAAAAAGATAATCCCCCTTATTCAAAGAAAAAAATATTAGGTGCTTTACCTTGGATTTTTTTAGGTCTTTTAATCGGGGCGCGGTTAGGATACTTTTTTTTCTATAATCTAGATTTTTTCTTTAAGAATCCTCTCGAAATAATTAATCCTTTAGCTTTGACTGAGGAAGGATATTCTCTAAAAGGATTTTATGGCATGAGCTATCACGGAGGATTATTGGGAGCGATTTTAGCTTTTAGCTTATATATAAAAATAAATAGATTATCTTTTTGGAAAACTCTTGATTTTATTGTTCCGGCAGTTCCTCTCGGCTATTTCTGGGGAAGAATTGGCAATTTTATCAATGGGGAACTTTATGGAAGAATTACCGATAGTTGGCTTGGAATGAATTTTTGGAATATCAGCGACGTCTATAATTCAAAAACTGAATGCTGGGGCCTTGATATTCTTCGTCACCCTTCTCAACTTTATGAAGCTTTTTTTGAAGGTATTATTCTTTTTTTAATCCTTTGGTTTTTAAGGAATAGAATAAAAACGCCGGGAATTATTTCTTGTTTTTATCTTTTAGGATATGGTACTTTTCGCTTTTTCATTGAATTTTTTCGCCAACCGGATGAGCACCTTGGTTTAATCGCAATGAATCTTTCTCTGGGGCAATTTCTTTGTTTAGGAATGATTTTAATGGGTAGTTTTATTGCGATAATTCTAAAAAATAAAAATTAGCAATTAATTTTTAACGCTCTATTAAAGATTAAACTATTAGCAAAGTTTATTTTTCTGAAATCTCGATTATACTTGACATTTTGTAGTATTTTCTCTAGGAATTATGATAACCTGAATATTGTTTTTTAGGGTTAGTTCTTTAAAAATTTTAAAATGGAAGGAGAAAAAAATGGCAAAAATAAATGAATTGTATAATTTGGGAATGGATTTTTTAGAAATGGAAAAGAGGGAAAAATATTTTTCTTTACTGAAAATTAAAAAAGAAAACGATCCAAGGAAAATTATTTTTAGGATTAAGAATGATGCGGGAAAATTTCCAGAAAATAGAGAAAAGGCTCACTTGGAAAGAAAATTATTTTCAGTTCTCCAAAAAATTGATGATTTTGTAGAAATCATAGAGCTTTGGAAGGTTGGGACATGCCGTAGTTTTTTAGAGAAAAGAGGTAAAGAAATTTTAGACGGTGTTGAAAGTCCGGAGAAGATTCTTTTCTTTAAAAATAAGACCCCAATTGGGAATAATGGTTTAACTCTGATTCTGGATTTACGATTTTCAGAAATTCTGGAAACTGTTAATTCTAATGAAGTAACAAATTGGATACTAGCTCAATTAAAAGAAGGCGTGAAGGGTCTTTATAAATATCCTTCTTTTAGAGAAATTTTTATCAGGCAACTTAAATTTAAAACAAAGAAAATTTCTTAAAAATAAAAAGCGCTAACGTTAAAACGGTAGCGCTTTATTTATTTTATTTGATGTTTATGAATATCTGAAGCTCTATAGAATTAAATAAAGCTGGATTATTGTCTCATCAAAAATTTTTACCTCTTCTGAAAAATTTTTAATGCAAGGTCCAACCGCCGTCAACAACTAATATCTGACCTGTAATATAGTCGGATTTGTCAGAAGCTAAAAATAATGTAGCGTTGGCAATATCATCGGGATTGCCCATTCGCTTCCAAGGAATTGCGACAACAGTACCTTTTTTAGCATCTTCAGTCATTCCTTTAGAAGCACCTGGAGTTTCAATAGCCCCGGGAGCAATAGCATTCACATTAATTTTTTTATCAGCTAGTTCCAAGGCCAAAGATCTAATCATGGCATTAATTCCACCCTTTGATGCACAATAATGAGTTAATCCTTTAAAGCCAACCAAGGAAGCAATTGACGAAATATTAATAATTTTTCCTCCTGCTTTCATTATTTTGCTGGCGGCTTGCGCGACTAAAAAAGATCCTTTTAGGTTTACGTCAATAACCTTATCCCATTCGCTTTCAGTCATTTCAGCAAAAGGCACAAAAGGAAAAATTCCGGCATTGTTTACTAAAATATCTAATTTTCCGAATTTTTTTATAGTTTGTTCAACTAAATTGTCAACTTGCTTTTTCTCTGAAACATCGCAAGCAATTGCTAAAACCTCGCCACCAATTTTTTTTATTTTTTTTGCCGCTTTTTCAGATTCTCCTTGCTCAATATCACTGACTACAACGTTGCATCCTTCTTCGGCAAATTTTAGAGCAATACCTAGCCCAATTCCTTGTTTTGAGCCGGTTATAATCGCAGTTTTGTTTTTTAATTGCATAATTTTAGAGTTATTAATTAAGTTAATTTTATTAAGTTAATTTGATTAATAAGAAAGTCTTTAAATTTTTGTAGTAGCTCCAAAGAGAATTGTCCAACATTCCCGCATCCGCAGAGCGCCTGATGTAATGTGTCCCGCAAATTGTGTCCCGCAAATTGTGTCCCGCGGACTGTGTCCCGCGGACCGTGTCCCGCGGACCGTGTCCCGCGGACCGTGTCCCGCGGATGCTGGGATGCTGGGATGCTGGGATGCTGGAATGTCAAAATGCCGAGCGAAGTCTAAACTTAAATATTTTCAAGATGCTACCCGGAAGATGATAAACTTTTGCCTGAAGAACCTAACAATCTGTTTACTTTTGGTCTAAATTATTACTCAGTACCGCCAAGGGGAATTGAACCCCTGTTACCAGGCTGAGAACCTGGTGTCCTAGCCACTAGACGATGGCGGCTTATTCTGTAAAATTATAAATATAATATAACTTTTTTTGGCAATAGAGTCTAGATTTTTTTGTTGCCTTATAAGCTATTTTGATGCTAATATTTAATCGGTATTATTTTTTAAAATATCTTTCAAATTTTATTGAAAAAGTTATTTCCGGCTTAATGTTTAAAAATAAAAAGTGGGTAATAAAATTCTAATAAATTCAGCAAAAAATTTATTTTTCATTCTTGCTTTTTTGTTATTTCTTTTTCCTCTCGGAGTTATGGGTGATGACGACGAAGATGACGACGACGAAGATGATGGAGATACTATTTATGTAGATATTAGTACTACCGGCAGTGAAACAGGATCGGAAGATAATCCTTTTAAAGAAATTGAAGATGCTTTAGAAGAAGCTGACAGTGGTGACACAGTTGAAATTTTAGCGGGAGTTTACGCAGAGAATATTACTATACCAGAAGGAGTGACCGTGGAAGGGGAAGAAAGAGATAGTGTTTTTATTGTCGCTGATAGTAAATATGATCCTGCTGTTTCTATGAAAGATGATTCCATTTTAAGCTCTTTAACTGTTATGGGGGGTAAATATGGAGTTTATGTTAAAAGTGAAAGCGGAGCAACTATAACAGGTTGTGTTATTGCTTACAATGAAGAACATGGAATTAAAGTAAAAAAGTCGGACTTAAGTGATGAAAACGCAGTTACTATTGAAGAAAATATTATCTTGCAAAATGAAAAATCAGGAATCTATGTTCAAAGAAGACTAGTCTATATTTACAATAATAGTATTTATGAGAACGAAAGAGATGGAGTTTATTTGCAAGGAGAAGTTGCTGCGGACGTTGAATTTAATACTATTAAACATAACGAGAAGAGTGGTGTGG
Organism: uncultured Candidatus Saccharibacteria bacterium; assembly: GCA_964618065.1. GTDB lineage: Bacteria > Patescibacteriota > Minisyncoccia > CAIUEV01 > JAHKAQ01 > M55B174. The sequence continues at coordinate 32,792 of CAZTZK010000024.1, forward strand.
ATATAATGGTAGATAGTTCGGTTATTTATATCGGCAATAATACTTTTAAAGGTAATGAAGAATCAGGAGTAAGTGTTCACGCTAGGTTTTGGAGAGGTAGTGCATTGATTAAAGATTCAAAATTTTACCATAACGATGAATACGGAATTGAAAAAATTCAATATGGAAATCCTAATTGGTATATTTGGGATTATGATTTTGTTTTAGGAGAAGGCAATCTCTTTGTAGATAATAAAAAAGGAGAAATATCTGATATAAAGATAAAAGGATGAATGTTAAAATTAGTAAAAAAACTCTCTTTTTCATTTCTTTTTTAGCTTTATTTTTGCTAGTCGGATTTTTTTTATTAAAGCTTGGAAAAGATAAAAAAGAATATCTAACTCAAACTGCTTCAAGAAAAACAATTTTACAAACAGTTTCTTCTACAGGAACTCTGGTCTCAGAAAGTAAAATTAATCTTGATTTTGAGGTAACTGGAAGAATTAAAGATGTAAGGGTGAAAATAGGAGATAGAATTGCTAAAGGAGAAATTTTGGCGGAAATTGAAAATGAAATTCTTGGGCAAGAAGTGGAGAAAGCTCGTCTGGCTTTAGAAAAAGCGATAGCTATTGCGGGAGCTAATGATGACAAAGTTAGAGAAGCAGAGCAAGAAGTGGAAAATGCCGAAGATTATTTAGATAAAGTTGAAGATTTAGAAGACCAAAAAGTAAATGCAGCCGAAGAAGGATACGATGATGCGACTGATTATTATGAAGATGCCCTGGATTATTATAATAAGATTGAAGATGAACATGGAGCTGACAGTTCAGAGGCTAAAAATGCTAAATTAACTTTAACTTCTGCTTTAAAGAGTAAAAATTCAGCCGAAGAAGCTAAAAAAACAGCCGAAGAGACAAAGGATCTGAATATTCTTTCAGCTGAGAATTCTCTAAATACTTTGAAAGAAAAATTAAAAACAGCGAAATCAACTTATGCTCAGAGAAGTAACGATATGACAGTAGAATCAGCTCAAGCAGATTATCGGATAGCAAAGGCTAATTTAGAAAAAACGGCGCTTAAATCTCCGGTGAGTGGGGTGATAACTAAAATTAATTATAAAGCAGATGAGGTTTTAGGAAGTTCTCTCTCGGGAAGTTATTTTGGGGAATTAATATCTGAGGATTTTATTTTGGAATCTGACATACCAGAATCAGATATTGCGAAATTAGAAAAAAATCAAAAAGTGGAAATTACATTTGATGCTTTATCTTCCAAAGAAAAATTTAAAGGAGAGCTGATAAAAATTGAACCGGCTTCAACCGTTATCCAAGATGTTATTTATTACAGAGTAAAAGTTAGGTTAGATTCTATAGACCCTCGTTTTAGAGAGGGGATGAGTGCTGATTTAGATATCCAAGCCGCTAAAAAAGAAAATGTTTTGGCTATTCCAGAAAGAGCAATAAATGAAGGAAAGATTAAGATTCTTTTGGATAACAACGAAGTCAAACAAATGGAAGTAGAAACCGGTCTTAGGGGAGATGATGGTCAGATTGAAATAATCTCAGGATTGGCAGGTGGAGAAAAAATTATTTTAATTGAGCAAAAAGAATAAACTTAGTTAGGAGAAATTATTGTGATGTCTTCTTTTATTATAAAAGTTCAAAATCTCTCAAAAATCTATGGGAATGGGGATGTAAAAACCAAAGCGGTACAGGGAGTTTCCTTTAATATTGCCGAAGGGGAATTTTTAGCTATTATGGGACCAAGTGGATCAGGCAAATCAACTTTAATGCAAATTTTAGGTTTTTTAGATTATCCCACTGCTGGCGAGTATATTTTTGAAAATAAAAACGCTAACTCTTTTTCTCCTGATGAATTAGCGGAAATTCGCAATAAAAAAATAGGATTTATCTTCCAAACTTTTAATCTTCTTCCCCGAGCTACTGTTTTTGAAAATGTAGAACTTCCTCTTTTATATGATAAAGAAAGGTTGAGCAAAGAAAAAAATGGTCAAAAGATAAAAGAGGCCCTGAAAGCAGTCGGAATGGAATATAGAATAAATCATTTCTCCAATCAACTCTCTGGAGGAGAAAGACAAAGAGTGGCCATTGCTCGAGCTTTAGTAAATAATCCTAAGGTAATTTTTGCAGATGAGCCTACGGGTAATCTTGATTCTCAATCGGGTATTCAAGTCATGAAAATTCTTCAAGCCTTGAATGATAAAGGCAAGACTATCATTTTAGTCACTCACGAATGGTATACGGCTCAACATGCTAAAAGAATTTTGAAAATGGTTGATGGAAAAGTTATAAGAGATAGTTTAATAGAAAAAAGAAGAATTGCCGATGGAGAAAGAATTTTAAAATAAAAAATGATTCGTTTTTTAGAACCCGCTAAAATTTCCTATCAAAATATTATAGCCTCTAAATTGCGCTCTTTTTTAACAATCACTGGAATTATTATTGGGGTAGCTGCTGTAATTATTATCTTTGCTGTTGGAGAATCAGCTCAAAAATTAATCATAGATCAAATTAAAGGAGTAGGCTCAAATTTGGTAGCAGTTTTGCCGGGAGCTTCTGAGGAAAAAGGACCCCCAGCAGCTTTGATGGGAATTCCAATTACTACTCTCACTTATAATGATCTAAAGGCAGTGATGGATTCAAAGGGAATTTCCGGAATTGAGTCGGGAGCAGGCTATGTGAGTGGGACAGTAAATGTTACCCGAGAAGGAGTTAGCTTAAATGCTTCTGTAACCGGGACAACTGCTAGTTATGTTGATGTTGAGAACGCTGAAGTTATTAAAGGAAGATTTTTTGACTCTAACGAAGAAAAAAATCTTTCTCGGATTGTTGTTTTGGGCAGTAAAATCTCCCAAGAATTATTTAAAGATGATAATCCGATTAATAAAAAAGTAAAAATTAAAGATCAAAATTTTAGTGTAGTAGGAGTTTTAAAAGAAAGAGGTTCTGGAAGTTTTGGAGCATCCAGTCAAGATGATTCAGTCTTTATTCCTTTAAAAACCACTCAAAAATTAATTTTAGGTATTAATCATCTAGGTTACGCTCGCTTTAAAGTAAGCAACTCAGAAATGATAAGTTTTGCTAAAGATGAAATTGCCTCAATTTTAAGAAGAGAACATAATATTGAAGATCCCAAGGATGATGATTTCACTGTTAGGGACCAAGCAGCCATGATTGAAATTTTAGATCAAATTACCGATGTTTTACGCTATTTTTTATTGGCGGTAGGTTCCATTTCTTTATTGGTAGGAGGAATAGGTATTATGAATATCATGCTGATTGTAATTAACCAAAGAGTTAGAGAAGTCGGGTTGAGAAAAGCTGTAGGAGCAAGAGATATTGATATCTTGATCCAATTTTTAATTGAATCAGCTACTATCTCATCTATTGGAGGAGCGCTTGGAATTATCCTAGGGGTTACTCTCTCTTTTTTAATTTCAGTTATAGTTGGAGCTTTAGGATATGACTGGGATTTTATCGTTTCTCTCTCTTCTTTATTTGTAGCAGCTTTAGTTTCTATTTCTATTGGAATAATATTTGGAATTTATCCGGCTAAAAAGGCAACTAAAATTTCTCCAATAGAATCTCTTAGATATGAATAAAGATAAAAATGTTAAATAAATTTTTTATTCACGAATTTTTAGTTCCAATAAAATTAGCTTTTTATAATCTTAAAGTTAATTTAGGTCGTACTATTTTATCTCTTTTAGGGATTGTAATCGGAGTAACTTCAGTTGTAGTTGTCCTGTCTTTAGGAGCAGGAGTAAAAGCATTTGTTATTGAACAAGTTGAATCCTTTGGTACTAATTTTGTGGAGATAGAAATAAAAGTGCCTAAAACTGGTAAAACCTCAGCTCAAAATGTTGAAGGGATGGTAGGTGGAACACGAATTACTACTCTAAAACTTGAAGATGCGGAAGCGGTGAGTAAAATTCTTAATATTAAAGATTGGTATGGGGGTATGATGGGCCAACAAATAGCTTCTTATGGTAATCAAGACAAGCAAGCCCTTATTATGGGGGTAACGAGTGGAATTGAAACAGTTGATGATCAGTTTATATTGGAGGAAGGAAGAATCTTTTCAGAGGAAGAAAGTACTGATTTAAAACAGATGGTTGTTTTAGGGAGTGGTTTAAAAGAAAACTTTTTTGGAGAAAAAGAAGCAATTGGAGAAACTATTAAAATAAAAAAACAATCCTTTAAAGTTGTTGGAGTTTTGGAAGAAAGGGGATCTACTGGCTTTCTTGATTTTGATAATTTATTGTATCTTCCTCTCCAGACATTCCAAAAGAAAATTTTAGGAGTTGACTATATTCAATTTGCTCTTTTTAGGTTAGAAGATAAAAATCAAATTGATTTAACTGTTTCAGAAATGAATAGCATTATGAGAGACAGACATGAGATTGAAGATCCAGAAAATGATGATTTTGCGGTAACTTCTATTGCTGAAGCTATAGAAATGATAGACCAAGTTTTTTGGATAGTAGATGCTCTCTTGTTAGTTATAGCTTCTATCTCTCTTATTGTAGGAGGAGTAGGTATTATGAATGTAATGTATGTCTCAGTTGCTGAAAGAACTTTTGAAATAGGTCTTCGTAAATCTTTAGGAGCTAAAAATTCTGACATTTTAAGACAATTCCTTTTTGAAAGCGTTTTCCTTACATTATTTGGAGGAATTTTAGGAATTTTTTTAGGGTTTTTAGGAGCTAAGAGTGCCGGTTGGATTATGACTTATTATAACTTTCCCTTAGATTTTCCAATTACTGTCCAAGCAATATTAGTCGGAGTTGGATTTTCTGCTGGGATAGGTGTTATTTTTGGGTTACGTCCAGCTTATAAGGCTTCCCAGCTTGCTCCAATGGAAGCTTTAAGAACTAACAAGTAGAAGATTAATAAATCTTAACAATTTACTTTAAATAAGCTAATCTGAGAATAGATGTAGCCTATTTTGCTTTTTTCGTTTAAACTTTTTAACAGAGAGACTTATTAATCAGGGGTATTTATTTTTTGTTTTCTGACAAATAGTAGCATTATATTTTATTTTTAGAATTTAAAATTTCTACTTAAATGTATAACCATAAAAAAATAGAGAGCAAATGGAAGAAGTATTGGGAAAGGGAAAAAATTTGTTCTCCGGATCTAGATAAAGCTTCTCGTCCTTTTTATAATTTAATGATGTTTCCTTATCCTTCCGCAGAGGGTTTACATATGGGGAACATGTATGCTTTTACTCATTCTGATTGTTTCGGAAGATACAAGCGACTAAAAGGTTACACTGTATTTGAGCCTATTGGCTTAGATGGTTTTGGTATCCATAGCGAAAATTATGCTTTAAAAATTGGAGAACATATTAAAGATGTCTCTGCAAGAACAGAGAAAAATTTTTACAAGCAACTTAAAATGATTGGCGGTTGTTTTGATTGGGATAAAACAGTGGAAACCTATAGAAAGGAATATTACTGTTGGACACAGTGGCTTTTTATTCAACTCTATAAAAAGGGATTGGCCTACCGAAAAAAATTTCCGGTAAATTGGTGTCCCGGATGCAAAACTGTTCTTTCTGATGAACAAATTATTGCTGGGAGGTGTGAGCGTTGTGATAATAAGGTTGAAAAAAGAGAAATGGAGCAGTGGTTTTTTAAGATTACTGCTTATGCTGAGAGACTTTTAAAAAATTTAGCTTGGATTGATTGGAGCCCAGAGGTAAAAATAGGTCAAAAAAATTGGATAGGTAAAAGTGAAGGTGCTGAAATAAATTTTTGTTTAAAGGACACTGAAAAAAAGTTAACAGTTTTTACTACAAGACCAGATACTATTTTCGGGGCTACTTATTTAGTAATTGCTCCAGAGCATAATTTACTACAAAATAAAAAGATTAAGATTAAAAACAGAAAAGAAGTTGAGAAATATGTGGAGCAAGCTCTTAGAAAGAATGAGGAGGATAGAATTAAGGGTAACAAGCAAAAGACGGGGGTAGAGATAAAAGGACTAAAAGCAATAAATCCTCTCACTAAAAAAAATATTTCTATTTGGGTTGCTGATTATGTTTTAATGGATTATGGCTATGGCGCTATTATGGCTGTACCCGCTCATGATAAAAGGGATTTTGAATTTGCCAAAAAATTTAAGCTTCCTATTAAAAAAGTTATTCAACCAATTACTAAAAACAAAAAGAAATTTCCTCAATATGAATGTTTTGAAGGGGAAGGAACCAATCTAAATTCTGGTTTTTTAAATGGTTTAAAAACAAAGGCAGCCCAACAAAAAATAATTAAATATTTAGAGCAAGATAAAATTGGCAAAAAACGTATTAATTATAAATTGCGTGATTGGTGTATCTCTCGCCAGCGTTATTGGGGACCTCCAATTCCTATGGTTAAATGTAAAAAATGTGGTTGGGTTCCTGTTTCTGAAAAAGACTTACCGGTAGTATTACCTCCAATGAATGATTTTAAACCAGATGGTTCCGGTAAAGGACCTCTTAATAAACTAAAAAATTTTGTTGAGACGCGTTGTCCTAAGTGTGGAGGAAAAGCAGAAAGAGAAACAGATGTCTCAGATCCTTTTGTTGATTCTTCTTGGTATTTTTTCCGTTATCTCAATTCTAAAGATAACGGAAAAGCTCTAGATAAAAAAAGAATTAAAAAATGGATGCCTATTGATATGTACATTGGAGGGAAAGAACATACTGTCTTACATCTTCTTTATTCTCGTTTTATAACTATGTTTTTGCATGATTTAGGCTATTGCGACTTTGAAGAACCTTTCCGGCGTTTTTTTGGTCACGGCTTGGTGATAAAAGATGGGGCTAAAATGAGCAAATCTAAAGGAAATATAGTTAACCCAGATGATTATATAGAACGTTTCGGAGCTGATAGTGTAAGACTTTATCTTATGTTCTTAAGTGATATTCGCCAAGGTGGAGAATGGAAAGATGAGGGTATAATTGGTATGTTTCGTTTTGTAAAAAGAATTTGGGCTATCTTTGAAGAATTTGAGGATGCTCTAAAGAGTAAAGAGAGTTTAATTCAAAAGGGAAAAATAAGCGCAATTCCTAAATTACATAAAACTATTAAAAAGGTTACTGAAGATTTGGAACGATTAAGTTTTAATACTGCTATTGCTAGCATTATGGAGTTGATTAACTGGTATTATGTTTCTCAGAATAGTTTGAAAAATCAAGAGAAATATTTTTTACTTTCCAATTTAGCTATTATTATCAGCCCCTTTGCTCCTCATCTGGGAGAAGAATTTTGGTCCATGTTAGGAAATCAAGGATCAATTTTTAAAGAAAAATGGCCAGAATATAATAAGGATTTAGTTAAGGATAAAGAAGTGGAAATGGTAATTCAAATAAATGGAAAATTACGTGGCCGAATTAGAGTCCCTGCTAATATTTCTCAAGAGGAGGCTTTCTCTCTAGCGGTGGGGGATAAAAAAGTAAAGAAGTTTTTAGGTAAAAGCAAGGTTAAGAAGAAAATTTTTATAAAAGGCAAACTAGTCAACTTAGTTGTCTAAAAGAAGCATATTTTATTTTCAAGCCAGTGTTAAAAACTAAACAAGTACTAAAATTCATTTTTTCTCTAATTGGGGTAGTAATATTTTTTTGGTTTTTTACCAATTCAGAAGATGTTTCTAAAATCAGAGAAATAATTACTAGATATGGTTTAAATGATTCAAAGGAAGAAAATATCCAGGAAGAAACTCGTAGTGTAATTTCTGAGTTAAGCCAACCTAAAGGAGTAAAATTTTCTTGGGAATATAACAATGTTCTCTATAGCTTCAGTCAAGTGTTTTATAAATCCACCTGGGATTTTTACCATTCTCAACCAAAAGTTTTTAAAAGTTATGGGGAGGTTCCTAAAAATTGGGAAGAAGATTTTTACGGAATTTTTTTAGAAGAAGCAGAAGGAGATAACACTATTACTGAAATTGTTGCCCAATTAAAAAATTTAGGGTCTCAAGAAAATCTCAGTGCCGATCAGACTGTTGAGCTTGCAGTAACTTTTGTTCAATCAATCCCTTATGATTATGAAAAGGCCGAAAGAATTTTAAGAGGAGAAGAGGAATCACCTCGTTATCCTTACGAGGTTTTATATGAAAAAAAAGGAGTTTGTTCTGGAAAGAGTTTTCTTCTAATATCTCTTCTTCGTGAATTAAATTATGGGTCAGTTCTTTTAGAATACGAAGGGGTTAAACATATGGCAGTTGGAATAAAATGCCCCCAAGAATATTCTAATTATGACTCTGGATATTGCTATATAGAATCAACTAGTGAAGGCCATAGAATAGGGATGGTTCCTTATTTGGATCCAGATAATAATTTCGCTCTAGCTAAACAAGAACTAGAATATTTTGATGAGAATAATAATGCTAATTTGAAAAATATTGGTGAAGTGGCTTTTTATCAAATAAAAGATGGCCAGACTTACCGGAGTGTTGCAGAAACGATTAAAACTGTTAAAGAAACGGTGGCTTTGGAAGGGGAGATTTTTAAACTGAGAGACAGTTTGAAAAAAGATAAAGAAAATATAAAAAATTTAGAAGAGGAGCTAGAAAATCTAGGTGCTAAAATGGAAAAATATAAAGAAGAAAAAAATTACGAAAAATATAATTCTTTAGTTCCTGAGTATAATGATTTACTCATTTCGCTCTCTGATGATCTAGAAAAATATAACGAAAAAGTTGAATCTTGTAACCAAAAAATAAATAGTTATAACCAGCTTATAAGGGCTTTTTAGAAAATTTTTAGTTGGTTTTTATAAATAAAAAATAAGTAATTTTATTTTGAAGAGATGAAAAAAAACATTTTGTTAATTTTCATTCTTCTGTTTCTAACTCTTATATTTATTTTTCTTTTTTTCTCACGCAGGCCCCAAAATTTTTCTCAAGATATAGAGTGGGGGATATCTTTTTCTAAATACGCTGCTGAATCTGCAGGGTTAGACTGGAGAGAGGTCTATTTAGCTATTTTAAATGATTTAAAGCCTACTTCTTTGCGCTTACCTATTTATTGGCAAGATATTGAGAGAGAACCCGGAAAGTATAATTTTGATGATTATGATTGGCTGGTAGCAGAAGCAGAGGAGAGAAACATAAAATTAATTTTAGCTATTGGCCGAAAAGCCCCTCGATGGCCGAAAGAACAATTGCCGGATTGGGTGACCGATCTTGAAGAACCTATTCAACAGTCTAAAATACTTGATCTAAATTCTAGAATTATTAACCGTTATAAAAATTTAGAAAATTTACAAACCTGGCAGATAGAAGATAAGCCTTACTGGAGTGCTAAAGGATTCCCAAAATTAAGCAATCGCTTTTTAAATAAAGAAATCCAATCAGTGGACTCTTTAGACCCTGAGCATTCTGTATTGGTAACTGATCAGGGGACTTTTGGTCTTTGGCTACCGGTAGTTGGAAAAGGAGATATTCTAGGAATTACTCTATATCGTAACTTCTGGAATAGTTATTGGGGATATTATAATCTTCCGCTTCCTCATTATATTTTTTGGGTAAAAGCTAATTTGGTTAATCTTTTTTATCCCCAAAAGCCAATAATTGTTTCAGAATTGGAAGGAGAATATTGGGAACCTTGGAAACCTTATGAAACTTCATTGGATTATCAAATGGAATTATTTTCTTTGGAAAAGTTAGAAGAAAATATTAAGCAGGCTAGAAAAATAGGATTTAGAGAAGTTTATTTCAGAGGAGCTGAATGGTGGTATTGGTTAAAGGTGAAGCGGGGAAATGCAGAATTTTGGGAAACAGGTAAAAAAGTAATTGGGAATTAATTTTTTGACATTTTTTATTAAGTATGTTATAAAAACCAGTTCGAGTACATTTTTAATTTAAAAGGAGGAGAAAAATGATAGAAGAAGATACTAAGAAAGTAGGAAAGATAGAAAAAGGAGACTTAATAATTGCTCGTTTTTATACTGTAGAAACAAAGAAGATTTTTACTCTATCTTTTATCAAAGTAAAAAAGAGTTTTAACCCCCAACGTTTAATTGATAAAGGAGACGATAAGTTCTTTTTTAATGGAGGAGAAGAACTTTTGTTTCAAATAGTACAAATGTTGGAGGGGCTTTTTGAAATGAAACTAGAAAAATTAGATCAAGCTGACACGTTTATATCTTTTGAATTTGTCAGTAAGTAATTTAGCGAGGCGCTATTATCAAAAAGTGCCTTTTTTAAATGGTTTAAAAATTATTTTTTATTTTTCGTCAAGTTATAATTTTATTGACAAGTATAGTATTTATGTGTTATTCTATTTTGTATTATTCTTTCATTAAAATCGCTTTTTTATTTTAATAGAAGCATAATTCAACAAAAATTTAATATTTTTAATTTAAAACAATGCAACGCAAGAAAAGATCTTCAAGGGGGAAACAAATTAATATTGATAATTTTCTGGATAAATATGGGACTCCCTTTGATATTGTTATGGAAACTATTCAACAATTACCCAATAGCAGGATGCAAGATATTCTCTTAAAAAGATTCGGGCTTAGTGGCTCTGATTTTGAAACTTTAGAAGCTATTGGAAAAGAAATGGGAGTAACCAGAGAAAGGATTCGCCAAATTGAAAATGAGGCTTTAAAAAAACTTATAAACAATAAGAATATAAAAGGAATAGAAGAATTAGCCAAGAGAATCAATAATCTGCTTTTGGATTATCAGGGGATAGCTAGTGAGACTAGAATTATCAATGAATTTAGTCATAAAAAGTTAGAAGATTTTGATAAAAAAGCTCTAGTTCTAGTTTTAAATTTAGGAAGTGATTTTTATTTTCTTAATAAACCCTTAGAATATGAGAGGTCTTGGTACTTAAGAGGGGCTAAGATTGATTTTATTCAAAAAATAAGGGATAGATTGATTAAAAAATTGGAAAGAGAAAAAAGTCCAATTTCTCGCCAAAAAATGATTAATATTCTTAACTCTTACTTGGATCTTAAAAAAATACCTAATCAAATTTTGTATTCTTATATTGATATCCCCAAAGCAATTCAACAAGACATTTTTGGCAATTGGGGTATTTATAATTGGCCGGAAATTAATCCAAGAGGATCAAGAGACAAAATTTATCTTGCTCTTAAAAAGGTAGGACGTCCTTTACACTTTAGTAAGATAACTAAAGAAGTTAATAAATTACGGGTTGATGAAAAAATAGCTCGGACTCCCACTATTCACAATGAACTGATTAAAGACCCTCGTTTTATTTTAATTGGTAGAGGAGTTTATGCTTTAAAAGAATGGAAATATCAACCAGGGACAGTAAAGGATGTTTTGAAAAATATTCTCAAAAAATATAAAAAACCTATGGATAAAGATTCCCTAGTTAGAGAAACTTTAAAACAACGTCAAGTAAAACCAGCCACTGTAATTTTAAATCTTAACTGTTCTGAATTTTTCAAAAAAGATAAAGAAAATTTATATTCCTTGAAGTAGTTCCAGAAGAGTAATTTAAAAAAGGAATACTAAATAAAAAATATCTCAGAGAGATATTTTTTATTTAGTATTTACTCTTTTTACGTAACTGCCATCTTGAGTATTTATTCTTATGGTGTCTCCTTCTTTTATAAAAATAGGCACTTTTAATTGATAACCAGTCTCAATCTTTGCTGTTTTAGAAGCTCCTTCTGCAGTATTTCCCTTTATGGCAGGAGGGGACTCAATTACTTTAAAACTTATTTTTATTGGTAGATCTATATTGATTGGGGCTCCATTATGATAAATTATTTCTACTTGGCATCCTTCTGTTAAAAAGTTTGTCAAATTGCCTAAAACATTTTTTTCTAGAGAAAATTGATTATAGTTTAATTGATCCATAAAAAAATAAGAATTTTTTTCGGAATAAAGAAATTGAGCTTTTTCTCTGGTTAAATCAGCTTCTTCTATTTTATCAGCACTTCTAAGAGTGTTCTCAAAAATGTTACCATTTTTGAGATTTTTTAATTTGGTTCTCAAAACTGAATTTTGTCTTCCTATTTTTGAAAAAACAGCTTTCAAAACCCTATAAGGTTCTTTTTTAATTTCAATTTCAGCTCCTACTTTAATTTTTTTAATATCGAGCATAAAAGAAAAAAGCGATTTTGATTTAAGTTTTTGAGAAAGGCAAAAGAGCAATAACTCTGGCTCTTTTTACAGTTTTAGCAACTAACCTTTGGTGAAGCGCACAAAGTGAAGTTTTTCTGGGAGGTCTAATTTTACCCTGGGGAGTAATAAATTTTTGGAGAAGGCTTGTATCTTTATAATCAATTTTTTTAATTCCATTAACACAAAGATAACAATCTTTCTTACGATTTTCTGCCATGGATCTTATTTAAATATTATTTTTAAAAAGGGATGTCTTCAATTTTTATTTCTTCTTCTTCATCTTCAGAGTTATTGCTTTCTCCCGATTTTGATTTTTTCGGAGTATCATTTTTCCCCTTAACATTTTTTTGACTATCGTTCTTATCCTGCTTCCAATTACTATTATCTCCTCTAGGTTTGCTTCCCATTTGCATTCTTCCATCTAATCCACTTAAGACAATTTCTGTTTTATATCTTCTCATTCCATCTTTGCCTTCCCAGTTTCTCGTTTCAATTCTTCCCTCTAAGTAGACTTCCTGGCCTTTAATTAGATATTGAGCTGCAATCTCGGCTACTTTTCCCCACAGAACAACATCATGGAATTCTGTCTTTTCTTGTTTCTCTCCAGCTTGATTTGTCCAATTTTGGCTGGTGGCTACTGATAGTGAAGTGACGGATTTACCGTTTGGTGTTGTGCGCGCTTCAGGATCTTTGGTAAGTCTTCCGACGATTATAGCTTTGTTTACATTCATAGCTTTTATTAAAATTTATTTATAATAAATCGTCTTTTAAAATTTCATCTATTTTTTTATCTAGCTCTTCAAATTTCAGTTTATCTTTCTCATCGGTAGTTTTCTGGGGAGCTGTTTCTTTCTTTGTAGGCTCTTTTTTTTCAGTTTCTGGCATTTCTTTTTTCTTTTCTTTCTTTTCTGGTTTTACTTTCTTCTTTAATTCAACCTTGATTTCTTTTTTCACTTTCTTCGGACTGGGCGTTAATATTTCTACTGTTTTTTCTTCCTCGGGCTCTTTTTTGTCTTTCAGTTTAGTTGCTTCTATTTTTTTGTCTTCTTTAATCTCTTTAAGAACTTTTTCTCCTTTGGCTCTTTCTTCTGTTTTTTCTTCTTCTAAACCTGGTAAACTATCAGCTTTTACCAACAAATATCTTAGAATGTCTTCTTTAGTCTTAACTCTAAGGTCTTTTTCTATCTTTCTAATTTTATCTTTTTCAATTAGGACTCTGCTTATGAAGTAGGTGCCGTTTCTTTTGCCTTTGATAGGGTAGGCCAACTTTCTTTTTTGGGGACTACCTTCTTTTATTATTTTACCTTCGTTCTCTTCAATTATTTCCCTTATATCTTTTTTGATTGAATCTGATCTTTCAAAATTGTTAATTGGAACGATGTAAATTAATTCGTATTCAATATACTCTTTCATGTATTAAATCTTATTAAAAAATAAATTAATTAAATATTAAATATTATTTGACGGATAGAAGGACCTCAATTTATAATTTTTTATAAAATAAAACCTGAATTTAAGTCTAGTAAAGTTATCCAAGTTTATCAACTAAAACTAAAATATCTTTTTAAATAAAAACTAAAAATTACTGCCTTCTTCAAAACAGATTAGCAATTATCTGAAAAGATTAAAAATTATAACTCAAACCTTCTTACTTTGATAGCCCTAAGTATAACAAAGAAAAAGGGAATGTAAAGGCGATAAATTATTTGATTAATTTCTAAGCCCGGGTAGTTGTTTTTTATGTTTATCCAGTATAGAATTCTCTTATAGTGTTTGTTTTTAAATAACAATTTTTAATTAAATTTATGGGTAATAGCTTTTTTATTAGGGGAAAACAAAAAATTGGAGGAGAAATTAATGTAAGAGGAGCGAAGAATTTTGTTTTAAAGATTCTGGCAGCTTCTTTACTAACAGATGAACCTTGTTTAATCAAAAACGTTCCTCAAATAACTGACGTTGACGTTATGCTAAAACTTTTAAAGAAAATAGGTGCAAGGGTTGATAAAGATGGTAAAAGAAGTTTAAAAATTCAATCTAGAAGCATTAAAAATTTTGAAATAGATTTTGAAGACGCCCGAAAAGTAAGGGCTTCTATTGTTTTATCAGGACCGCTTTTAGCAAGAGGAGGGGAGTTTATTATCCCTCATCCGGGAGGAGATATAATAGGGAAAAGACCGATTGATTTTTTTCTGAAAGGATTTGAAAAAATGGGAGTGAGGATTGAAAAGAGTGATTCTAAATTTAGATTAAGAACCGAAGGAAGATTAAAAGGAGCTAATATATTTTTTCCAAAAATTAGTGTGACTGGTACGGAAACATTAGTATTAGCGGCGGTTTTAGCTAAGGGAAATACTATTATCAAAAATGCTGCTCTGGAACCGGAAGTGGTTCATCTTTGCTGGTGCCTTGTTAAAATGGGAGCTAAAATTAGAGGAATTGGTACCAGCTCTTTAAAAATAGAAGGAGTCCAAAAATTAAAGGGAGGGATTTTTAAAACTATGCCAGACAGAATTGAAACAGGTACTTTTGCTATGTTGGGAGTAATGAACAATGCTGACCTAACTATTAAAAATTGTAATCCCAGTCACTTAGAAGCCCTCTGGAATAAATTAGAAGAGGCGGGTGCGAAAATAGAAATTGGAGAAAATGAAGTGCATACTTTTCCCTTGAAGAAAAGGATTAAAGGAATTCCTCTCCAAACTCATGAATATCCTGGATTTGCTACTGATTTACAGCCTATCTATACATTATTAATGACTCAAGCACAGGGGGTGAGTTTAATTCATGATCCAGTATTTGAAGGGCGTCTTTTCTTTACTGATATTTTAAACAGAATGGGAGCTGATATTATTATTTGTGATCCCCATCGGGTTGTAGTAAATGGACCAACTAATTTCTTAGGGAAGCATATTGAGAGTCCGGATATCCGAGCTGGAATTGCTTTAATTCTAGCTGCTATGCTAGCTAAAGGAGAAAGTGTTATCGATAATGTAGAAATTATTGACCGAGGCTATGAAAATATTGAAGAGCGACTTAGGAAAATAGGGGCGGACATTAAAAGAAGTTAGGAAAATTTATAATTCATAATTTAAAAAGTGTTTACTAAAAAAATCGGGATTGATCTTGGAACATCTAATACTTTAATTTCAATACCGGGAAAAGGAATTATCCTAAATGAGCCTTCAGTTGTTGCTGTTTCAATTGAAGATAATAGAATTTTAGCTATTGGAGCTAAGGCTAAAAAAATGATTGGGAGAACCCCCGAATTAATAATGGCTTCTCGTCCTATGAAAGACGGGGTGATAGCTGATTTTAGAATTACGGAAGCCATGTTACGTTATTTTATAGAAAAAGCGGGGGGAAAATTTAGATTTTTTAGACCAGAAGTAGTAATTTCTATCCCGGCAGGTATAACTTCTACAGAGAGAAGGGCGGTTATTAATGCTGCTCTAGATGCAGGGGCAAAAGCGGCTTATGTAATAAAAGAACCTATTTTAGCAGCTATGGGAGCTAATATTCCAATTGATTCAGCCTCTGGCAATATGATAATTGATATAGGTGGCGGGACAACTGAAGTAGCCGTAATTTCTTTGGGCGGAGTAGTAGCTGCTACTTCTAGTAGGGTAGGAGGTAATAAATTTGACGAAGCTATTAAAGAATATGTTAGAAAAAAATACGCTTTAGCTATTGGAGATCAAACAGCGGAAAAAATTAAAATTGATATAGGGAGTGCTTTAACTAGGAATAAAGAAGAAGAAATAGAAATTAAAGGGAGGGATATGATGGCTGGTCTTCCTAAAACAATTATTTTGAAAACTAATGAAACTACGGAAGCTATCTCCGATGAATTGGGAGAAATCGTAAGAGCCATCAAAGAAGTGCTTCAAGTAACACCACCAGAACTGGCAGCTGACATAATTGATAGAGGGATTATTCTTTCAGGGGGAGGTAGCTTATTAAAAAATATGGATCAATTAGTTTCTCGGTCGGTTGAAGTCCCTTGTTATGTAGCTGATGATCCTCTTCTTTGTGTTTCTAGGGGAACGGTTAAAATTCTTAATAATCTTGATATTTATAAAAAAAGTATTATCACTAAAGGATAATGGTTATTGGAATAGATGCCTCTAGGGCTTTTATGAAAGAGAGAAGCGGGGTAGGAGAATATGCTCGTGAATTATTAGAAGCTTTAGTTAATAAAGAGCATCTTCTTGCTAGCCATAAAATAATCCTCTTTGTAAAGCCGGGGCAAGATATAAAATCTTTCTCTAAAAAAATTCCTCTAAACTGGAGCTTTTGTACTATTCGTTTTTTCCCCATTTTTTGGAACCAAGGAGGTCTTTTTTTAAAAACTCTCTTTTTAAAATTAGATTTGCTTTTTGTCCCGAGTAATTCTCTTCCTCTATTATTCAACAAGAAAACGATTTATGTTCTCCACGGACTTGAAATGGAAGAAGCACCCCAATGCTATCCTCTTTTTAGCAGATTTATTAATAACTGGCTTTCAAAAAAAAGTTTAATTAAAGCAGACAAAGTTTTAACTTTCTCTAGAACAACAGCTCAAAAAGCCGTTAAGCTTTACGGCATAGATTCTCAAAAAATAAAAATTATCTATCAAGGATTTAGAAAAATAAAGAAAAAATATTTTTTAAAGCCAGAGTTTGAATTAATCTTTAAAAATATTTTAGAGAACCCCTATTTAATTTATGTAGGGAATTTAGATAAAAGGAAAAATATTAAAGGAATTATTGAGGCTTTTAATTTAATAAAACGAGAAAATAAAAACCTTGGCTTGGTATTATTGGGGAAAAGGGGATTTGGCTATTCTTCAATTAGAAAAAAAATTGAAAGTTCAAAATGGAAAAATGATATTTGGG
Organism: uncultured Candidatus Saccharibacteria bacterium; assembly: GCA_964618065.1. GTDB lineage: Bacteria > Patescibacteriota > Minisyncoccia > CAIUEV01 > JAHKAQ01 > M55B174. Next base: position 49,761 of record CAZTZK010000024.1, read on the forward strand.
AAACCGGTTACTTAAGTAAAGCAGAGAAAATGTTTTTAATAAGCCGATCCTGTTGTCTTGTTTGTGTTAGTTTTGCGGAAGGTTTTGGAAGAACTGTTTTAGAAGCTCTATCTCTAAATGTTCCTGTAGTTATTTCTAAAATTGGAGTTTTTTTAGAGTTATACAAAAATCAAGGTTACTTTGTAAATCAAAACAACCCTTTAAAAATAAAAGCAGGGATTGCTAAGGTTCTAGAAGCGAAAAATAATAACAGTTTAATTAAAAACGACTCAAAGCTCCCGGATGCTTATAATTGGGATAAAATTTCCACTCAAGTAGCAAAAGAAATAATTTCATTTGACAAAAATTGAATTTCTTATATTTTATTGAGAGTCATCAAAGCTAAGGTTTTTTCTGAAAATGATTTTTAAAGAAGTTGCTCATTCTAATTTAAATTATAAAAATAAAAATTTTGCTTATATTTTTTAAAAGGCAGGTTAAGAGCTTTTTAGCTAAAACCTGTTTTTAATAATAAATTTAATTAATCAGCTATGGAAAACGGTAAATATTTAACTAGAGAAGGTCTTGAAAAAATAAAAGAAGAGCTTTTTAGAAGAAAGAAAAATAATCGTCAAGAGATAGCGCAAGCGATTAAAGAGGCTAAGGAGCAGGGCGATCTTAGTGAAAATGCAGAATATAGTGAGGCTAAATCTAAAGAGAATGAAAATGAAAAAAGGATATCCGAACTGGAATCTATTATTAAAAATAGTACGGTAGTTAGAAAAAATAGTCAGAGTAAAAAAGTTGAAATTGGAAGTACTGTTAAGGTGCAAACAATGAAAACTATTCGTTCTTTTACTATTGTTGGCAGCGATGAAGCTGAACCTGGCCTTAACAAAATCTCTAATGAATCTCCTATTGGCTCAGCTCTTTTAGGCAAAACTTGCAATGATACTGTTGTTGTAAAAGTTCCCGGAGGAAAGGTGAAATACAAAATTGTGGAGATTGAAAATAAATAATAAATAACCATTAATTTTCAATTTAAAAAATAATTAAATATTCTTTATGAAAAAAAAGATTTTAATTAAGTTTGGAGGATCCATCATGACTCCTCATTTACCAGATGCGGTTTATATTAAAAAATTTTGTAATTTCATAAAGAAACTCAATAAAAATTATCGGTTTGCTTTGGTGGTTGGCGGAGGAGGGATTAACACACTTTATAATGAAACGGCTAAAAAGATTTCTCGGGTAGACAATAAAGGCTTAGATTGGATTGGAATTTATGCCAGCCGACTTAATGCCAGATTATTAGCAAGTGTTTTAGGGAAAAAGTGTCATCCTAAGATAATTACTGACCCCACCGCTGATTTAAACTGGAAAAAAGATTTTTTAGTAGGTGCCGGCTGGGAACCTGGTTGGTCAACTAATTATGTGGCTTTAATTTTAGCTAAAAAAATTAAAGCGGATATGATTTTTACAGCTACTAATATTGATTACATTTTTGACAAAGATCCCAGAGAATTTAAAGACGCCAAACCTCTTAAAAAAATAAACTGGCAATCATTAAGAGAAATAGTAGGAGATGAGTGGAAACCGCGAATGCATGTTCCTCTTGATCCTTCTGCTATCCGTTTTGCTCAAAAAAATAAAATGAAAGTTATCAATCTTAATGGAAAAAATCTCTCTAATCTAAAAAGAGCAATTGAAGGGAAGAAATTTAAAGGAACAATTGTTTCTTAGCAGAACACAGTTAAGAATCCCCATTCAATTGGAAAATTTTTTCTCTCGTGTTATCATTTAGTAAAGAAGAAGTTCGCGCAGCAATTGGAGAATCTTATTGCATTTTTCTCTTTCTAGCTGTTTATTGGATTGAAAAAAATAAGAAAATTACCGATTTAATTTTAAAAATTTTAAGTTTGAAGGAAAAAGCTTATCACTTTTAAATTAAAAAATTTTTTAGAAAAAAAATGGCTTCTATTATTAAAGAAGAAAGACTAAAAAAAATTAAGCAATTCAAAGAAAAAGACATTAATCTTTATCCGTCTTTTTGTTTTGAAAAAGAAAGCTCCTCCAAAGTTTTACAAAAAGAAATAGGTGAAAAAGCAAAAATTGCCGGGAGGATTATCCTCTTTAGAGATATGGGTAAAATTACTTTTTTCCATATTCAAGATGAAGGTGGAAAAATTCAACTCATTCTTAATAAAAGAGAATATGAGGGTGATTATAAGTTTTGGGTAAAAAATCTTGATTTGGGAGATTTTATAGGTGTAGAAGGTAAACGTTTTGATACTCAAAGAGGGGAAAAATCTGTTTTAATCAATAAACTTTTTTTGCTTTCTAAATCAATTCGTCCTCTCTCAGAAAAATATAAAGGGATAGCCAATGATGATACCAGACAAAGATTCCGAGAATTAGAAATTATTGCCGACAGCAAAAAGAAAGAAAAATTTAAACGTCGTTCTCAGGTGATTAAAAGTATTAGGGAGTTTATGTGGGATAATCATTTTTTGGAAGTTGAAACTCCGATTTTGCAGAACGTTTATGGAGGTACCTACGCTAAGCCCTTCAAAACTCATTATAATGCTTTAGATTTTGATCTTTATTTGCGGATTGCGCCAGAAATGTTTTTAAAACGTCTCACAGTAGCCGGTTTTGAAAAAGTATTTGAAATTGGGAAATGTTTTCGTAATGAAGGTATGGGGCCGGCTCATCTTCAAGAATTCACTATGTTTGAGTTTTATTGGGCTTATGCTGATTACAATAAATTGATGGATTTTACCGAAAAAATGATTGAAAGAACTGTTACTCAAAACTATAAAAATTTTGAAACTAGAATAGGAAATAAAATTATTAACCTAAAACCGCCCTATCCAAGAGAAAAATTTAGGGATTTGTTAGAAAGATATTTAAAAGTTAAATTTGAAGAAATAGATACTCCTCAAAAAATAGATCAGTTTGTTGAGAAGAGGGGATTAGAAAAAAGGGTTAATTTTAAAGGTAAGGCAGGCTGGGCCTCAAAATTGGATGAGCTTTTTAAAAAAACAGCGAGAAAAGAAATCATTCAACCTCTGTTCGTGCTTGATTATCCTAAAGAGTTTATGGCTTTGGCTAAGGCTAAAGAAGAAGATCCTGAAACGGTAATGTCTGTTCAATTAATAATAAACGGCTGGGAAATAATTAAGGCTTACAATGAACTAAATGATCCCCTGGAACAGAAAAAGAGATTTGAAGGCCAACAACGTTTGGCTAAAGAAGGAGATGAAGGCACAATGCCTTATGATCATGCCTTTCTCAAATCTATGGAGCATGGCATGCCTCCAATAGCTGGCTGGGGTATGGGGATAGATAGATTT
>CAZTZK010000025.1:0-3145 GCA_964618065.1 uncultured Candidatus Saccharibacteria bacterium
TGTCTCTTGATATTGGGACTGAGATAGTTAAGGCCCTAATTTTTAGAATTGATGATGAAGAAGGAAAAGGTATTGTTGAAGGAGTGGGCAAAGCTCGCCAGAATTTAGGGGATATGACAGGAGGAGCGGTCTCTGATATTGCAGGAGTTGCCGAAACCTGTGAAAGAGCTATTTCTATTGCGGAAAATCAGGCAGGAGTCAGACCTCAGCAATGTATTATTGGAATTGCAGGGGAACTAGTTAAGGGAACGACTACTAATGTTTGCTATGAAAGAGTAAGACCAAAGGTCAAAATTGATATTCCCGAATTAAAGAATATTGTTCAGAAAATTCAGTGGAAAGCTTTTGATAAAATTCGGCAACAATTGGCTTGGGAAACAGGACAAAGTGAAATTGACGTTAGACTTATTAATGCTGCGGTTGTGGATGTTAAGATTGATGGCTACAGAGTGACAAACCCTCTTGAATTTCAAGGAAAGGAAGTTTCCATTAGTGTTTTTAATGCTTATGCTCCAATGGTCCACTTAGGAGCATTGCAAAGTATTGCTTCGGAATTAGGGTTAGATTTGCTCTCAATAGTGGCGGAACCCTACGCAGTTGCCCGTTGTATGGGAATGGAAGATGCTTCGGAATTTTCGGCTATTTTTATTGATGTAGGAGGAGGAACCACTGATTTGGCAGTAGTAAGAGAAGGTGGCATTGAAGGAGCTAAAATGTTTGCTTTGGGAGGAAGAGCTTTTACTAAAAGAATTGCTTCGGAATTAGGATTGTCTTTTCAGGAAGCGGAAAAAATAAAAATAAAATATTCTCAAAATGATGTCAGTTTGAATATAGCCAGAAAAATTGAAGGGATTTTAAAAAATGACTGCGAAGTTTGGTTGGCCGGAGTAGAGCTTTCTTTGGGGGAATTTTCTTCTTCTGACTTACTGCCCTCTAAAATTTTAATATGTGGTGGTGGTTCTAAATTATTGGGGATTAAAAAAGTTTTAGAAGGGAGAAATTGGGTTAAAAATTTACCTTTTGCTAAAAAGCCGGATATAAACTTTATTTATCCTAGAGATGTTGCTAATATTATTGATTCAACCAGACAGCTTTCAGAAACGGAAGACGTTACTCCTATGAGCTTAGCTAATCTTGCTCTTGATCTTACCGGAGATGAGGGGGTCATTTCTTCCATTCTTAGAAGAGCTGTCAGAATGATCCAAAGTTAGAATTATGCCCAACAAACATGTAACAATTTATGTCGGAGTTGAAGAGGAAATAACCTCAATTGTAGAAAGAATTAAAAAAACTCCTGCCAGTGAGATTGCTTTAGTGATTCCCCGTCGGTCTTTTCTAGCTCAAGGTATTGTCAATCTGAAAATTTTAAAAAGCCAATCAGAAAAAACTGGCAAACAGCTGGCAATCGTCACTAGAGATACCCTCTGTCGTTCTCTGGCGAGAAAGGTGGGGCTTGAAACAAATGGTAGATTAGACGCTGAAATATTGAAAAGGACAAAAATTGAAGCTTCTCCTCAAACAGAAAATCAAGAGCGAACAGTTTATTTAGAAAATTCTTTTTTTAAAAAAGCGGAGAAAACGAATTCTAAAAAGATAAATTCTAAGAAGAAGCCTGTCCTTCTAGAGAAGCAAAAGAAACAAACAATGGCGAGAATGCCTAATACAGCTGATATTATTAAAGCTCCTATTGATGGGATCAAGCCCTCTTTTACTCAAAAAAACCGGAGACCGATAAAAGAACCGAGCAAAATTATGAAAAAATCTGAATGGGAAGAAATTGAAAATTTTAAGAAAGAGAATCAATCTAACAGAATGGCTCCTTTTCTAAAAGATTTAAGTCGGAAAATTAATTTCAAGGGAGGGAAGAAGTCTAAAAGAAAACTCAAACAATTCAAAAAAATTATTCTCTTGCCCACAAATAGTGTCAATTTATTTCTCCTTTTTATTTCAGCTTTAGTCGCAGTAATTTTAATAGCTACCTTTTTTATTTTACCCAAGGCAGAAATTAAGGTTGTCCCCCAAAAAGAATTAATTAAAATTGATATAAGTGCCAAGATTGATTCTTATTCGGATCAGATAGATTTTAGTAAAAATGTAATCCCGGGCAAAGAGATAAAAGAAAAAATTGAAGCCGAAGAAGAATTTAGTGCTACGGGGACGGTTACTGAAGAATACAGAGACGATAAAATAAGAGGTAACCTTAAAGTTTATAATGAATTTTCAAGTTCCCTGGAAGTTTTTGTTCCTCATACTCGCTTTGCAACAGAAGAAGGCCAAGTTTTCAGGAGTGTTTCTAGTGTCCGCTTACCCGGGTATACCAAGCAAGGAGGAGAAATTATTCCCGGAGAAGCCATTGTAGAAGTTATTGCTGATGAAGAAGGTGACGAATATCAAATAGAGAATCAGAAACTTACAATTCCCGGATTAAAAGGTGGAGAACGTTATGAAAAAATATACGCTATGGCAGAAGAACCTTTTAAAAAAGCTGGGGAATGGGGAGGTAAAAAGATAACATATGAAGATGTTGAGCAAGGAGAAGAAAAAATTTCTCAAACATTAGAAGCAAAGGCTAAAGATTTTATTTTGAAAAATAATCCTGATTTTGAAATTATTGGCGCGGTGATTTTAGAAAATAAAAATATAGAAACAGATAAAAGAGTAGGTACCAAAACAGATAATTTTATTGCTAGAGGTGAGTGTGTCGCCAAAGCTCTTCTTTTCAAGAGAAAAGATCTGGAAGATTTATCCGATTATTGTTTAGCTGAGAGAGTGTCTAAAAACCAAATTTTTTTGGAACAGAACAAAGCCGAGATAACAAATTTTAAAATAGAAAATGAAGGCAAAACTGCTATTTTAGATGTTAATTTAAGAGGATACAAAGCAGATAAAATGGAAAAAGATTATATAAGCGATAAACTGAAGGGATCCTCTAAAGAAGAAGCTTTTGAAATGTTAGAATTAATAGATAAAATAGAATCTTTCGAAATAAAATGTTGGCCTTTTTGGGTTAGGAGTATTCCTAAAAAAACGGAAAAAATACAGGTAGATATAACCTATAACTAAAAATAAAACTTATTTTTCCTCCGAATTTTATTACGTAATTAATTACGTAATTTTTTTTGCGTCTCTATTCATTTGTTATCCC
>CAZTZK010000026.1:0-4256 GCA_964618065.1 uncultured Candidatus Saccharibacteria bacterium
TAGATAGATATTTCTAATCATAAAACAAAAAACATAAATTACCCTAGGTAGGACATTTCTACTTTGCTCAGGTAGGACATTATCACTTTGCTTTGACATGTAATTATTTCTAATTCCTAAAAATATAGTATATAATTTAACTGAAAATTAATTAATCCACAAATGTATTTATGAACGATGTTGAAGAAATTAAATCTCGTTTAAATATTGTAGATGTTATTGGTGGTTATGTGAAGCTTTCTGCTGCCGGCTCAAATAATTATAAAGCACTTTGCCCTTTCCATCACGAGAAAACTCCTTCTTTTGTAGTTAATGAGGAACGTCAGGTTTTTCATTGTTTTGGTTGTGGCAAGGGGGGAGATATTTTTACCTTTGTTCAAGAAATAGAAGGAGTAAATTTTAGGGAAGCCCTAAAGATTTTAGCTGATAGAGCAGGAGTAACTCTTAAAGGTTTTGATCAGAAGAAAAATCAAGAAAAAAGCCAAGTTAGAGATATTATTAAAGAGGCTGTTGCAATTTTTCGTAAAAATTTAAAAGCTCCAGCAGGGAAAGAAGCTAGAAAATATCTGAAAGAAAGAGGGACTTCCGAACGAATAATTGAAAAATTTTCCTTGGGTTTTGCTCTAAACGATTGGAGGGAGCTTCTTAATTCTCTTAATCAATCGGGTTTTAAGAACGAGGAAATAAAAAAAGCTGGCCTAGCAATAGAAAGTGAAAAAAGCCCCGGTCGTTTTTATGATCGTTTCCGCAATAGAATTATGTTTCCTATTTTTAACTCTTTTGGTGAACCATTAGGATTTTCCGGCCGAGTATTACCGGGAGATACTTCTAAAATGGGTAAATATATTAACACTCCCCAAACAGAAGTTTATGATAAAAGTCAGGCAATCTACGGAATAAATTTAGCTAAGAATTCTATCAAACAACACGATCGTTGTATTTTACTGGAAGGTAATTTAGACGTGGTAATGAGTCATTTGGCTGGTGTTGAAAATGCAGTAGCTACTTGTGGAACGGCGGTTACAGAAGGACAGCTGAAAATTATTCAAAGATATTCCAATAATATAGCTTTTGCTTTTGATATTGATGATGCAGGTATTGAAGCTTCTAAGAAAGGAATTGATTTAGCTCTTTCTTTGGGATCTAATGCAGAAGCTATAAATTTAGGAGTTACTGGTAAGGGTAATAAGGATGTAGCGGATATTGTTCAAAAAAAACCTCAAGAATGGAAGGCCCTTGCTAAAAAAGCAAAACCGGCTATGGAATACTATTTTGAAATTATTCTAAAAGGTTATCGGAAAAAAAATACCAATCAAAGGAGGAATTCGTTAGAAGAACTTTTAGATAAAATTCTTCTCTTACCTAGCAAAATAGACCAATCTTATTATTTGGAAAAACTAGCTGATGATTCAAAAACTAAACTAGAAGCTCTTTATGATGTTTTTAATGAAAAAACGGAAACTTTAAAAAATAAACAAACAAATAATTTTTATAAAAAAGACGTTTCAACCGAACGGGAAAGCTACAAGAAGAAAGAAAATGACGGAGACACTAAGAATGTAAAATTACTCAACAGAGTGATTGCTCTAATGGTTTTTTATCAGCAGCTTCTTAAAAAGAAGAATAAAGAGAGACTTCAAAAATTTTTAGCTGATTTGGAAGAATCAACGGAGAAAGAAATTATAGAAATTATTTTAAATTGTGGAACTCGTTTTTCTTCTCCTGACCGCTATCTTAGCTTAATAAAAGACGAAAGACTTAAAACGCGAACTGCTCAAATAATTACAATTGCCGAAAACCGCTTTAACGCCTATAATAATGAACGATTAAGAAATGAATTTTCTCCGGAAAACGATTTTGATTTTTGTTTAAGGCAAATAGCGGAAATTTCTAGAAAAGAAAAAATGGCAAAATTGATGTCTCAGATAAAAGAAGCTGAAGAGGGGAAAGATAAGAAGAAGCTTGCTAAATTTATTAAGGAATATAATTTTTTATTAAGAAAAAAATAATTTATGGCTCGTCCAAGAAGAAAAAATAAAATTAAAAGCCGTAAGACCTATAAGAAAAGAATTGTCAAGAAAACTCCACGCAAAAAGAAAACAAATCGCGGGAAGAGAAAAAAGACTCAAAAGAAAAATGTTAATAGAAAATTTACTGTAAAGAGAAAAAAACGTGGGAGAAAACCTTCTAAAAAAGTTGGCAGAGGACGACCTAAAAAGGTTGTTCGTGGTAAAAGCCGAAGAAAAAATATTTCTAAGAAGAAGGCAAAAAAGACGAGAAAACCGAGAAAATTAAGGGGAGCAAGCAAGTCTAGAAAAACTAGAAAATCAAGGAAGCCAAATAAGACAAGAAAAACTAGAAAACCAAAAAGAAAACCGAGGAAAAAACCGAAGGCTAGGAAAAGAGTTTATAAAAAACGTAAAGCGAGAAAAAAGCCGAGAAAGAGGAGAAAGCCTAAGAGAAAAAAGGCTGTTGGTAGACCAGTCGGAAAAAAGAATGCTAGAAAAAATAAAAGATTAAAGCTGAAGAATGCTAAACGTTCTTTAAATAATAAACGCAATCAAGCTGAGAAGTTTTTAAAAAAAGTGTGGAACAGCAGGCTTGGCATTCAAGCAGAAAAAGCGGAAATTCAAAATAAACAAATGAAAGGCAAGGCTCCCAAAGCTCAAAAAGGTTGGCAAATAAAAATGGAAGAATATCGCAATATGGAACCAGAAGTTGAAGAACTAATTGATCATGGCAAACAAAGAGGATTTGTGACAGAATATGAAATTTTAAGAGCAATTCCTAATGTGGAAGATAATTTAGATAGATTAGGAGAATTTTATTCTCGTTTAGAAGATCTGGGAATTAAAATTGTTAGTCCGGAAGATTTTTTAGAGATACCCAATTTGAAAAAAATTGAAGACAAGGAAGATCAAATGATTAAAAAGAAAGTCCTTGAAGATACAAAGCTAGATAATATTTATGATGATTCTGTCCAAATGTATTTAAAAGAAATCGGAAGGGTGAACCTCTTAACGGCCGAAGAGGAAGTTATGTTAGCCAAAAATATTGAGAAAGGAAGTGTTAAAGCAAAACAAAGACTTACAGAAGCCAATCTTAGATTGGTTGTAAGTATCGCTAAGAAATATACGGGTCGCTCTCACAATTTAAGTCTGCTGGATTTAATTCAAGAAGGGAATATTGGCCTTTTTAGAGCAGTAGAAAAGTTTGATTATCATAAAGGCTATAAATTTTCTACCTATGCTACTTGGTGGATTAGACAAGCGATTACCCGTGCTTTAGCTGACCAATCCCGAACCATTAGAATTCCGGTGCATATGGTAGAAACAATTAATAAATACACACAGGTTATTAGAAGACTGGTCCAAGATCTTGGGAGAGAACCCCTTCCCGAAGAAATTGCTGCTGAAATGGGGATAGATATTCAAAAAGTACATCACATTCAAAAAATTTCCCAGGAAACAGTTTCCTTGGAAACTACGGTAGGAGACAATGATGATCCAAATGTTCTTAGTGATTTTATTCCTGATGAAGATACTATAATGCCAAATCAATCAGCTGGCAGAGATCTTCTACAAAGACATGTCAAAAATGTTTTAGGAGATCTTACACCAAGGGAGAGAAAAATTTTGCAGATAAGGTTTGGTTTAACTGATGGTATTGTTCACACTTTGGAAGAAGTAGGCAAGAAATTTGGAGTAACTCGAGAACGAATTCGTCAAATAGAAGCTAAAGCTCTTGAAAAAATAAGAGAACATAAAAGTTCAGGCAAATTAAAGGATTATTACTAGAAGTATAGTATTCAATTTATCTTTTTAACCATAATGAGATTTTTTGATAAATTCTTCCGGGGAAATTTATTTTTCTCCGGAATTTAGTTTTTTGTTTGGTAAAAAAATAGAAGTGTGTTATAAGAGTAAGTTCTTTAAAAATAAAATATTAGCTAAGGTTAATTTTAAATGGAAAAAGGAGGAGAGAAAATGGAAGAGAGTAATGGTAGAAAAGAAGAATACTTTAGGTCACTGTTGAGAGAATATCTGATAGAGAATCTTCCTACTGATTTAGATGAATTTAACGAAATTTTAGCAACTGCTAAACTTTGGCAACTAAAAGGTTGGAGGGAAAAAATTGTCTATCATTCTGGATCTTTTAGTTCAAAACATTTAGAAAATCTTGAAGAAAAAATAGGCGATGCAATTTGGACGGCCAAAGAAGAAGAAATTGAAACAGTTCTTGAAATAGGCAAAAAA
>CAZTZK010000027.1:0-11805 GCA_964618065.1 uncultured Candidatus Saccharibacteria bacterium
AGATGTAAATAAAAGATGAACAAAAAAGATGAACAATCAATATTATAAAATAATAAAAGATTTGAGAAACAAGAAGGGTTTAAAGCAAGAAGAAATTGCCGAAAAAATAGATATCTCTAGATCTTCTTACATCTCTTTTGAGCAAGGCAAAACAGAGCTCAATTTTTCTCAGATAATAAAGTTAGCTGATATTTTTGGTGTTTCTTTAGAAGAAGTTGAAAGCGGAGTAACTCCAAATAATGAAAAATACAAAGAAATGATGCTAGCCTATATTAGAAAGGGTTCGTCTACGGATGGAAAAATAGGGAAAACCAAACTGGCCAAGATGTTGTATTTAGCGGATTTTGCTTGGTTTTATAACCACTTAGAAAGCATGAGTGGGATGCAATATCGTCGCATTCAATATGGTCCAGTGCCGGATAGATATTTTGGAGTAATAGATGAATTGGAAACGACAGGTGAAATATCCGTTGATCATAAAAATGACATGTTTTTAATCTCAGAAAACGAAAGTTCTCAAAAAAGAACTCTTAAAAAAATATCAAAAGAAGAGATGACCCTGATTAATAAAATTGCCAGAAAATGGAAAGATAGAAAAACAAATGAGATTGTTCATTTTACTCATAATCAATTGCCTTATAAAATTTGTTCCCCCAATGAAATAATTCCTTATGAATTAATAACTCAAGAAGATCCGGAATATGTCTACTAAATATTCAGTAATAGTGGAACGCTTTGCCGAACGCCACTTTATTAAAAAATTTAAGAAAAAATATAAAAAAGCTTGGGATATGACATGGAAGGCTATAAATGATGAGTTAAAGAGAGTTGACGCTTTATTTAAAACTTCAATTGCTCAAGAAATTGTTAAAACTAAAAATATTAGAATAGTTAAAACTAAGTTTCGTATTGCTGGAACAAACCAATCAAAAAATACTTCCGGCAATAGATGCATCGTCGCTGTTCAAGAGGACATAAAAATAGTTTATGTCCTTTTAGTTTATCATAAAAATGATTTGGGTAATGGCAACGAAACGGTAAAATGGAAGCAGATGGTTAAAAAGAATTATGGTCAATATGGGGGTTTGTTTTGAGGAATAAAGTTAAATTATAATAAGCTAAACTATATTATAACTTAACCTTGTAATTTATAATATAATATGTTATATTATAACTATGGAAAAATATAAGGCGGGAAAAAATAATCTTTTTAACAAAAACAAATCTCATCAATATGAGTATTTTTTACCATCTTTGGTTAATAGACCTTTCGATATTGAAAATAAAAGGATTTTAACAACTTTAGAGGAAACTGTAAGATTATTAGGTGAATTAAATGCCTACGGAAGTTTAATCCCTGATATTGATTTTTTTATACAAATGCATATTGTTTCAGAAGCTGTTAGCTCATCAAAAATTGAAGGCACAAAAACTGGAATGGAGGAAGCTCTTCTGTCGGCAGATGAAATTAATCCGGAGAAAAGAGATGATTGGCAAGAGGTAAACAATTATATTCGTGCGATGAATAAGGCGATTGCTAACTTGAAACAATTACCTGTATCCGTGCGTCTCATTAAGAAAACGCATCATATTTTACTTTCAGGAGTACGAGGTAAGCACAAAATGCCTGGAGAAATTAGGACAAGTCAAAATTGGATTGGCGGTGCTTCTATTAATACCGCTCATTTTATTCCACCCCATGAAAAACATTTACCAGAGTTGCTTTCTGATTGGGAGAAATTTTGGCATAACGAAAATATACATATTCCTATCTTAATAAAGTTAGCAATTGGACACTATCAGTTTGAAACGATCCATCCATTTTTGGATGGCAATGGTCGCATTGGTCGTTTGCTTATTTCGTTGCAACTAATAGAAAGGGGGTTCTTAAGATATCCTGTTTTGTATATCTCAGATTTTTTTGAGACGCACAGACAATCTTATTATGATACTTTGAACAAGGTAAGAACAGATGATGATTTGGAACAGTGGATCTTATTTTTTCTGGAGGGTGTTATAGAAACAGCAAAAAAATCAAAACGAACTTTTGAAAATATTATCACGCTAAGAGAATCCTCTGAAAACAAAATTTCTACATTAGGAAGGAAGACACAACGCGGGCGCAAGCTGTTGATGTATCTGTTTTCTGATCCTATAGTAAAAGTTAAAGATGTTGAAAAATATTTGGAGGTAAACTATGCCACAGCCAATAGCCTTGTGGAAGATTTTGTAAATCTCGGGATCCTGAAAGAGAAAACCGGTTTTTCAAGAAATCGTCTTTTCGGTATGGATGATTATATAGAATTATTTAGGAAATAATATGCTAACAAAATCCAAGCAATCTTTACTGAACTATGAGCTATGAATTATGAATTAATAAAATATTCCTTATTTGAAAATTGAAAATTATTTCCTAGCCTTACGAATTTTATAAACTTTCTAACTTTACAAACTCAGTTAGCTTCCCAAGCTGGGGCGAAAGTGGTTAAATAGAAAGTGGTGTTACGTAATTAATTACTTACTACCAAAATTATGCTACAAGATTTTTATCTGGTAAAAATATGAGCATCATAATTTCTAAACAAGGGCAAAGCGCCCAAAAAATAGACAGATCTGACTTTGAGGCTGAAGACAATCTCCAAAATTATATTCATAGGAACCCCGAAGCTATTCCAGTTTATGAAATAGAAAAAGATAAAAAACTGTTTGTGGTCAAAAGGGAGTTTGAGACTAATTCAGGCCCCATTGACGCCTTGGCGATAGATAAAGACGGAGACATCTATATTGTTGAAACTAAACTCTATAAGAATCCAGACAAGAGAACGGTCGTGGCCCAAGCCTTAGATTATGGGGCGGCCCTTTGGAAACACTTTAATGATTTTGATGAATTCATGAGAATATTAGATCAAGAGTGCCAGGAGAATTTCGAAAGCACTTTTCAGGAAAAACTTGCTGCTTTCTTTAGTCTGGATGAGGAGCAAGTAGCGGTGCAACTAGATTCCATGAGGAAAAATCTCAACGAAGGCAATCTTAAATTTGTGATTCTAATGGATACGATTGGCGAGAGATTAAAAGATTTAATTCTCTATGTTAACCAAAATAGCCAGTTTGACATTTATGCTGTGCAGTTGGAGTATTATCGGCACGAAGAATATGAGATTATTATTCCAAGATTGTTTGGGGTTGAGGTAAAGAAAAATGTTAGAGCTAGTTCTTCCCAGAGAAGAAAATGGACGAAGGAAGACTTCTTACAGGATGCAAAAGAAAAAAGTACCAGTGGCGCCTATAAAATAATTGAAGATTTACTAGAATTTTCGTATCAGAATGCTGATAAAGTGGTATACGGAACTGGGCAGCATGGGTTGTTTAGTTATAAATTAAATACACCAAATGGAGAAATAACAATATTTAGGCTGGAGGCGAAAGGATTACTAATATTTGGCCTTGATTATGTGCTATTGCAGGAAAAGATTCCAAGAGAAATGGTACATGATTTGATAAAGCGCTTGGAGGACATTCCAGGAATGGATGTTCGGAATGGTACAAATTTTGAACGCAGTGAATTATATCTGGAACTTGATAAAGTTGCGGACAATTCAAATGAGATTAAAAAAATAAAAAGGGAGACGATAAAATTTACAAAGAAAGTTAGGGCTCGAAGTAAGTAATACCAACTGACATTATTAACAAGTGATGAAGAATTAGGAGTAGGCTAAAATTAAGTGAGATAGAGCCTAAATTTCTTTACAAAATAATTACGAAGTTTAATGTTAGGGGAGGAAATATAATAAATAAATTAAATAAATGAAAAAGCCACTATTAATCTCTATCTCTCTGTTTATTGTCTTGCTTATCATGGGGTCGGGATTATTTTATTATTTTATTGGGACGCCAACTTATTCTCTTTACCAAATCAAAAGGGCAATAAAAAATCATGATAGCGCTTCCTTCAACCAATATGTTGATGTTGATAGAATTGTAGATAGCCTAATGGAAGAAGCATCAAAGAGCGTTGAAGAAGAAATGGGCGAGGATAATCCTTTTGGAGCGTTAGGAATGAGTTTAGTGAATGCTATGGCTCCTTCACTCAAGGAGTCAATGAAGCAGAGTATTAATAAGAGTATTGAGGATATTTCTGAAGGCGAGGGAGAATCAAGTAATAAAATAGAGATAAAGGAAATAAAGAAAGAAGGTAAAGCGGCCGAGGCAATATTAACTAATGGCAATAATGAAGAAATACAATTAAGTATGGTAAGAACAGGAAGACGTTGGAAAGTTGTTGGAATAAGTTTTGATGATTTTAAAAAACTTAATTTAAAAACTGACGAAGATAACAAGGATCAAGAGGAGAAAAAACAGGCAGAAACACAGTTTATTGTAAGGGCTATAGGTGAAGAAGTCTCCACAAAGACTTTTAAGCTTAAAGTAAATTCTGCTACTGAGGGAGAGACGATCGTGAGTAAATATGGCACTCCGCAACCCGCTACAGATGGAGCCAAGTTTGTTATTGTCAATATGGATGTTACCAATTTAACCGATGAGAAATTTATGTTTTCTCCCGATAAGAGCATTAGTCTTGTTGATGATAATGGTAAAAAGTTTGAAACTTACGATGATACAATTGGAAATATTGATGATTATCTCAATGTTCAAGACTTATCTCCAAGTATTGTAAAAAAAGGTGTCCTGGTATACGAAATTCCACAGGATACAAGTAACTATGAATTATTTGTTGAAAATGAGGGAACAGAAGAAATCTATCAGATAAGATTGAGCGGCGATTCACAGGAGTAACTGAATTGTTGAGAGTGGAAAAAGTAGGGATTCTTAAGATTTAAGCCAGGGCGTAAAAACCCTGGCTTTGCTATTAAGGTTATAAGGTAGCTATAAAGATAATTATCTGAAAAACCTATGGTGTTAATACTTTAGGGAATTATTAAAACTTCATTAAATTTTAATAAAAACTTTATTAAATGGGGTGAAAGTGGTTTAATAAGGAGGAGAATTACGTAATTAATTACTTACTTACTGATGAGAAAATAATAAGTATAAGAATTTATATTTTAATTATAAAGAGAAAATTTAATTAAAGTAATCTACCATTATGAAAAAACAATCTGTATTCAAAAATTTTACCAATCTGTACGAACTTTCAAAAACTTTACGATTTGAGTTGAGGCCGGTGGGGAAAACGACCAATCTTTTGAAAAAGAATGAAGTTTTTGAAAAAGACAAAACAATAGATAATGCCTATCAACAGGCAAAATTTTATTTTGATAAATTGCACCAGCGATTTATAGAAAAATCATTACAAAATATAAAATTAGATTTTTCAGAATATGAAAAATTGTTTTTTAAAAAAAGAGAGCTACAAAGACAAAAAAACAATTCAAAAGAAATACAAAATAAAACGAAGAAGCTATATAGAGAAATGGATAAATTAAGAATCCAAATTGCGGGAGGGAAAATAGATAAGAAAGAAATTATAGGCAAGTTTAACGAAACAGGAGAAGAATGGAAAAAAGATTATCAGGGGAAAGAGTTAGGATTTAACAAGAGCGATTTAAAACAAAAAGGCTATAATTTTATTCTTTCGTCTGGTGTCCTAAAAATTTTAAAATATGAGTTTCCAAAGAAAAAAGATCAAGAGTTTCAAAACGAAGGTTACCCAAGTTTATTTATCAGGGAAAGTGAAGGATCTCGAAATCAAGTTTATATTTTTGATAAATTTGATGGGTTTATTGGGTATTTAGATAAATTTCAAAAGACCAGAGAAAATATGTATTCAGAAAAGGCTGATGGCACAGCTATTGCTAACAGAATAATAAATGAAAATTTACAAAAATTTTTAGAAAATAAAATCCATTTTAAAGAATTGGGAAAAGAAAATGTAGATTTTTCTAAAGAAATAGAAGTGGATTTAAAGGGGAAAACTTTAAACGATATTTTTTCTTTAGAGTTTTATAACCAATGCTTGTTGCAGGACGATATAAATTTCTATAACAAAATAATTGGAGGCGAAACAAAAGAATTAGAAAACGGAGAAAAACAGTCTTTTAAAGGACTAAATCAAATTATTAATGAATATAGGCAGCAACACAAAAACGATGAGGATTTTTTAAAATCTAAATTTTATTTGTTTAAACTATTAGATAAACAAATTTTAGGGGAAATAGAAAAAGAAAAGCAACTCATAGAAGTTGATGAAAATGGTAAAGATAATTTATTTGATAGATTAAAAGAGTTTATAAAAGAGAATAAATTAAAAATCAAAGAAGCGGATGTTTTATTCAAAGATTTTACAAGAGGAGAATATAACGAGGAATTGGGAAAAATTTATATTTCTTCAAAAGCGATAAATACTATTTCAAGAAAATGGTTCCAAGATTCTTATGCTTTTGAAATTTTATTACCGCAAAAATCTAAAAAGGATGAAAAAGGTATAGTAAAATTAAAAGATTTTATTTCCATTTTAGAGATAAAAAATGTTTTAAATGATGAAATAAAATCAAAAGATATTTATAAAAAAGATTACCAAGATTGCATAGACGAGCAAAAAACTAATTTTGAAAAATTTATTACAATTTGGAATAGAGAGCTTGAAAGCTTATTCAAAGATGAAATCAATAAAGCTAAAAAAGTAAAAAGAATTGGTTATCAAAATGCTTTGAGAGAAGTAGAAAAATTATCAAAGGATTTTGATAGTAAAGATTCTAAGAATATTGAAATTATTAAAAATTACGCTGATGCTAGTTTAAGAATCTTTCAGATGATGAAGTATTTTGCTTTGGAAAAAGAAAAAAAGAAAAATCCTGAAAATTTAGAAGCGGGCGATTTTTACGTGGAGTTTGAGAAATATTACAATGATTATCAAATTATTAAATATTATAATGCTTTTCGAAATTTTCTAACTAAAAAACCATATAGCGAGAATAAAATTAAATTGAATTTTGAGAAAGGAAATCTGCTTGGAGGTTGGGCAGAAAGTCCTAAAGGCAATGCACAGTTTAATGCATATATTTTGAGAAAAAATCAATCTTATTTTTTAGGAGTTACAAATTTTTCAAAAGTTCTTGATACTAATAATGCCAAAAAGTATAGTGACGAAATTAAAAATATTTCGAATGGATATTATGAAAAAATGAATTATAAGCAATTAAAATCTACTTCAATATATGGCTCAAGTTATGAAAAAAGATATAAGTCAAAATACGCAGGTGACAAGAACCAATATTCAGACAAGGAATTAATTAAAAGAATTAAGGAAATTTTAAAATTGCAAGTAAAATATTTCCCTAATCTTAAAAAGTTTATCAACAAAAACTATAGAAATAAGAATGATCTAGCTAAAGATTTAGGGAATGAGCAGTTTTATAATATTAATTTTGATGAAAAAGTGAGTTTGGATTATGTGGAAAAGGGTAGATATAAAATTAATAGAGGGGAAAAGTATTTATATCTTTTCCAAATTTACAATAAAGATTTTTCGAAAGATAGGGGAGAAAAAAGCAAAAATAAAAAAGAAAATTTACATACGAGCTATTTTAAAATGCTTTTTGATAAAAATAATTTTAAGAAATCATTATTTAAATTAAGTGGAGGTGGTGAAATTTTTTTTCGTCCAAGTTCAATTGAAAAGATTAAAGAAAAAAGAAATTTTCCAAAGGAAATCATTAGAAATAAAAGATACTCTGATGATAAATACTTATTTCATTTTCCAATTAAAATAAATTCAGGGAAAGGCAAAAAAGGAAACAGGGAATTTAATCAAGAGACTAATCAAAAACTTTTTAAACAAATTGATGATATAAATATTATCGGTATAGACCGTGGAGAAAAACATTTAGCATATTATTCAGTGATTAACCAAAATGGAGAAATTATTGATCAGGGTTCATTTAATAAAATAAATGGGCATGACTATCACAAAAAACTTGATGAAAGAGAAAAAGAACGAATGGACGCCAGAAAATCATGGAAATCTATTAGGAATATAAGAGAATTAAAACAGGGCTATATTTCTCAAGTTGTTCGAAAAATTGCTGATTTAATTATTGAGTATAATGCGATCGTAGTTTTTGAAGATTTAAATTTTGGTTTTAAGCAAGGACGACAAAAAATTGAAAAACAAATTTATCAAAAATTAGAAGAGGCACTGATTAAAAAACTAAATTTCTTGGTAAATAAAGGCGAGGAAGATCCAGAAAAATCTGGTCACTTATTGAAAGCTTATCAACTAGCAGCTCCTTTCACTACCTTTAAAGATATGGGGAAACAAACCGGTGTTATCTTTTATACTACTGCCGGATATACTTCTACCACTGATCCGTTAACTGGTTGGCGAAAGAATATTTATATCAGTAATTCTTTGCCAATTGATGAACCGAGAAAAGGGAATGGAAAGTATATTAAAGGAGAAATTCAGAAGTTTAAAAAAATTGCTTGGGATGAAGAAAAACAAAGTTATTTTTTTGAATATGTCCCAAAAGATTTCGGAAAAAGTGAAATTTCAAAAACTCAAACAATTTATGCTAATGTCACCCGACTGCAAGGCAGGAAAAATGATTCAGGATATTGGGAAATAAAACCGGTAAATCCAAATAATTTATTGAAAGACCTTTTTCAGAAATTTAATTTTAAATTGAAAGGAGATATAAAAAAACAAATAGAAAAAAAAGAAGGAGATGGGGAATTAATTGAAAATAAAGAACTTGATGGTGAAAAAAGGAATTTTTATAAATCTTTAGTTTATTATTTGAATTTAATTTTACAAATCAGAAACAGTTCGTCGGCAAGATGGATTGAAAATGAAAAAGAAGAAATTAAAAAAGAAGGCAAAGAAGCGGATTTCATTCAATCACCAGTTTATCCATTTTTTGCTACGAAATGTAAAGACTATAACGTTGAAGAAAATTTTGCAGGATTTGAGGAAAAGATAATCTTAAACAATAAAAATAAAAAAAGAATCTTGGAAGAATTTAATGGTGATGCAAATGGAGCATACAATATCGCGCGAAAGGGAATTTTGATTTTAAAAGCAATTAAGAAGAGCAAGGAGAAACCTAATTTATACATCTCTAACACCGATTGGGATAATTTTGCACAAAGAAAAAAATAAGTTCTAACCTCTTCAATTTCTAGACAAAACAGCATATTCATACTAGAGTATGCTGTTTTGTCTATTTTTAATCCACTCTTACTAATTATGTATTACGATTACATTCAGATTTCTAAAATAAACGATTTTCTTTTTTGCCCTCATTCACTTTATTTCCATAGTGTTTATGAAGATTTTGACAGTGTAAATTATAAAGCTAGGCCTCAAGTAGCCGGTAAATTAATTCATAAAACAATTGATCAAAGAGGATACAGCGATAGGAAAAATATTTTACAAGGCATGGAAATATTCAGTGAAAAATATGAAATTATTGGCAAAATAGATATTTATAATGCTAAAAATAGGGAGCTTATAGAGCGCAAGAAAAAAATTAGAAAGATTTATGAAGGTTATTTATTTCAACTTTATGCTCAAAAGATTTGTCTTGAGGAAATGGGTTATAAAGTAGAAAAATTAAGCCTTTATTCTTTTGATGATAATAAAAAATATAACGTTAAGTTTTCTAAAGAAGAATTCAAACGCTTTAAGAAAATAATTAAAAGAATAAAAAGCTTTGATCCCTTGCTAAGTATAAAACAAGCTAATCAAAAGAAATGTAATAATTGTATCTATAAAGAACTTTGTAGAAAATAATTATGATTCAATTACCTGATTTTAAGCAAAAACAAATCTTATTTTTTAATGCAGCAGATTTGAAATCGTGCGATCTAAAACTTCGTAATGAGAATATTTTGATATTGGAAGCCGGAAAAACTAAAGATAAAATCCCTGCTAATCGTCTGTTGGCAATTTTTGTAATAGGTGATACGACTATAACCAGTAAGCTTATCCAAAAACTGACTCGTGTGGGTGCTTCTTTATTTTTATTAAAGAGAAATCTAGAAACGTACGCTACTATTGGTTCTTATGCGGAGGGGAATTATCTTCTAAGACAGAAACAATATCACTTATCTGAAGAGAGAAAATTTATTATTGGGAAAAAAATTGTTAAAAATAAATTAATTAATCAATTAGCATTGCTTCGTAGTGCCGGAATAAAAAAAATAAATAAAAGAAGTCTTGTTAATTGTAAAAACAATTTTAAAAATAAAATTAAAAAAGCGGATGACATTTCAACTTTGCGTGGAATTGAAGGTTCTGTGGGGCGAGATTATTTTAGGGCTTATTTTTCAAAAATTGGATGGTATAAACGTGTTCCTCGTGGAAAAATTGATGAGAATAATATATTGCTTGATATGGGATATAATTTTCTATTCCATTTTACCGATTCTCTTTTACGTTTATATGGCTTTGATACTTATAAAGGCGTCTATCACCAATTGTTTTTTCAAAGGAAATCTTTGTCTTGCGATATGATGGAGCCCTTCCGATGTATAATTGATAGAGCATTATTTAAAATGTATAGATTGAAACAATTTAATAAAAAAGATTTTATAGAAAGAAAAGGACAATATTATTTATCATATAAAAATAGTGATAAGTATGCGAAAATTTTTTTGAAAGAAATTCTACGGTATAAAAAAGAAATATACAATTATGTGCGCGATTATTATTATTTTACACTTAATGATGAAGGGGAAATACGAGAATTTTTAATACGTTAAAAAATAGCAGATGATAATTGTCTCTTATGATTTTGAAGATGATAAAGCCAGAAATCGCTTTTCAAAATTCTTAGAAAAATATGGTCACCGAATACAGTATTCTGTCTTTGAAATACACAATAGTCAGAGGATATTGCAAAATATTCTAACTGAGATAGAATTAAAATATAAAGATAATTTTACTGGAGCAGATAGTATTATAATTTTTCGTTTTTGTGAAAGTTGTAAGAAAAAAGTAAGAAGGTATGGATATGCGAAGTATGAAGAAGAGGATCTTATTTTTATTTAATTAGGTACCTTTACAATTTTAAAAAAGTATAAGTTTAAATGGGCCTAAGAAAAATGTAAAACCCGCGTTTCAATATTTGAGATTTGCTATTTTTAAGCCAAAAAGTCGTAGTTACTTCAAGTTTCTATTTGTATCTTTTTGGCTTAAGGAAGCATTTTTGGCTCTCAAATAGACCTATTAAATTTCTACTTTTGTAGATATTATATAATCTTTTTCCATTTTCAACTCAAATAGACCTATTAAATTTCTACTTTTGTAGATATGTGCTAGTAGCATTGTTTTTTACATCTCAAATAGACCTATTAAATTTCTACTTTTGTAGATATGACGAATATGTTAAAAATGTAGACTCAAATAGACCTATTAAATTTCTACTTTTGTAGATTAATTCCCCACTTTTTTTATCTCAGCTCAAATAGACCTATTAAATTTCTACTTTTGTAGATAGCCGTTAGGAGATAGGATTGCGGAACTCAAATAGACCTATTAAATTTCTACTTTTGTAGATTCGTCTAATTCTTCACGCATTTTTTCCTCAAATAGACCTATTAAATTTCTACTTTTGTAGATAAATAGACTCTACTCATTACATTCTAGCTCAAATAGACCTATTAAATTTCTACTTTTGTAGATGGCAAGTCTTGGTTAAGGAGATACTGCTCTCAAATAGCCCTATTAAATTTCTACTTTTGTAGATAGATTAGAGCAGTCAATAATAATGGCTCAAATAGACCTATTAAATTTCTACTTTTGTAGATTTCATACATTGAGCCAAGATGTGTGTCTCAAATAGA